>NZ_WVIE01000008.1 GCF_010091945.1 Myxacorys almedinensis A | reverse complement strand
AAGGAATTTTACAACTCTTTCAAACGTAGTCTCAGCTTTCTTTTTGCGCTACCTTCCGTTCGTCGAACTCACGTTAATCTGAATCGCTTCAACACCTTGTTTGGCATCCATAGTCAAGAGCACGCCAAAAACCTGGGTTCCGCCCAGATGCAGCAGAGCTAAATCAATGTTAGGAAATCGTTTCGGGATTTCTTTGATTTCATCGTAAACCAGGGTGTCACCTGTGATGTAGAGACAGAACCGAGTTCCTCGCGCGGGTGACTGAAATTCCAACATGCTGCCCATCACGGGAGGTAAAGCTTTTGCCAAAATACCGGGTCCGTGGCGTCCGGGCATGGACGTGATCTTGAGGGTTGTGGCTCCTTTTTGAATGGTCAACGCATCCCATGTTGACAGTGGATAGAGGGTCTGAAAGCCGAGCCGCCGGAGTGCTTTGCTGGCGTGGTGAGTCGTGACGATTGGGACAGAGTGATCCAACTTTTCGGCGGCAATGCAATCAAAGTGATCATCGTGTTTGTGGGAGAGCAGCACGAAGTCGATCGGGGGCAATTGCTCAATGTCGATCGCCGGATTTGTGCGCCGCTCAGATTTTAAGCCATATCCTAAATGAACGTGATCGCCTCGGTGCAAAAAGTTGGGGTCGGTTAGGATAGTGAACCCGGCATAGCGCAGGATGACCGTTGCCGTTCCGACAAAGAAAATTGAGCCGGTGTGAAAATCGGGAGGAATCGAGTCAGGGGGGAGTGTTAGCTCAGCAGTGTTCATGATCTACTAACACTTGAAAACTGCTTGTATGGTGGTCAGCTTGCGATCGCAATTCATCTGCCGCTTGAGGGTATTTAAAGAACGATCAAGTTCTGCCTTGTGACTCCCCCCATCCCCAACGCGATTCATCCCTAGAGTCTTCTAGCGAAAACTGCAATTGCTCGATTATGTGCGAACCATAAGATATTGACCATTCCCGTTACATTCACCATCGCACACAGCAAAATTAGTTCCGAGCCAAATTAGATAAAAGCGCCAAATTCGGCGGAAGCGATCGTAGTCGGTGCCATAGTTTAGATCTTTAACTAGATCCTGATTGGCATCAAAATTTTCTAACCAAGCTGCAAATGTTTTGTGGTAGTTAATCCCATTCATGTACCATCGATTGACTGTTTTTAAGTCTTTGTTGTGGCTAGGAACCGCATCATAGTTCCAATATCGCCCATTGGGAAAGATGTATTTGTGCGTGAATGGACTGGAGATATTGTTGGGCGTTCGCACCGTAATGATGTGGATAAAAACGGTGCCATTTTCGGTTAGAAACGAAGCCAATTTACGGAAAGAATTGGTAAGATTTCCCACATGGCAAAACACCCCAACAGACAAAATTTTGTCGAATTTATCCTCAAACTTGGCGTCGTTTAGATCCCCTTCATGCAGCGTGAATCGATCAGAACTTAAGAAGCTTTTTGGATCTTGCATTTTGCCACGCATGTATTCACATTGCCAGTGACTCAAGTTAAGCCCTGTAAACCGAACATTTGGGAATTTGGACAAAATATAATTGGGAACACAGCCCCAGCCGCACCCAAAATCTAGGATGTTATCCCCATCTTGAATGTCCATTTTCTCAATCATGTCATCAATCATGTGTTTTTGAGCCTCTTCAAGATTGGCGGCTCCTTTTTGCCATAGCCCCATGCTGTATTTGGGATAAATCACATCTCCATCGCCTAGCATTGGGTTTAACATTTCTTGAGGCAAGTCGTACTGAATTTTCATTAAATCCCGCGACCCTTCTGCCAAATGATCGGTTTCTTTTAAGACCCATTCATAGGGAGCCAGCAGAGAAGGAAAATACTTAAAAAAGACCGGCATGCAAGTATTAAATAATGCTCTTAAGGCAGAATCAGGCACTTCTACCCCAGCAATATAAGACTCTGCAACTGCCATTTGAACCGCATTAACTGCTGAAGTCATCCCCCGTGTCATTTGATAAGCGATCGCACTTTTTTGATGGATATCTCCAATGAGCGGAATATGTTTTTCAAAGGTTTGAGGAGCACGTTTTTCAAAGTTTTGCAGTACAGGAGCCGTCATAGATGAATCTCCATTTCGCATTCAGAACACTATTACGCTACTATAAAGAGAATTTTTTCCAAGCCCCTCTTCAAGATTTAAAACAAATTATAGATAGCATCCTAACTAATTGAGTTCAAATATTTAGCTTACAAAACTTTATTCGGCTTACAAAACTTATGAATGTTATCCAAAATTCAGCGCTAACGCATCAGTCAGAGTATGCCAAAAAGCTGCGTCCGATGCTACCACCAGCAGCCTTTTTGCCCGATCGGAACAAAATAGTAATTTTGCTGATAAACGTGGCACTTTTGGTGCTGGGTTGGGCGATCGCATCCTACTTAGACCGATGGACTTGGTATTGGCTGCCATTGTATTTTCCCTTGGCGTTGCTGATGGGAAATAGTGTGATTGTGCTGCTGTTTAGCTCTCACGATCTGATGCACAGTAGCGCCATCAAAGCTCCTCGTTTCCGCCGCATCGTGAGTTTGGTGGGGCTGGCAATGTTGTGGATGCCGCCAACGCTGTGGCAAATAGTGCATAACAGAGAGCATCACACTCACACAAACTCGGTTGCCGATCCGGATCGCAATTACTTGTATGAGCAACCCAACACATGGGGAAAATGGATTCAAAATCAATTTTCCCCGTCTTCAGACGTGCATCCCTTGGGGCTGGCGGTGGGCATGGCAACGGCTTGGGGCATTTATACCTTTCGGAACCTCACCTCTGTGCTGTTGTTTAACAATGAATCGGTGAACTATGTCCCGGCAGCCTTTCGGGTTAGCCCCAAAGAACGAGCCGCGATCGCAAGCGAGTTTTTTGGAATTCTCGGTTTACACCTCAGCATTTTGTGCTACCTACAATTTCACCCACTCAAGCTGGCACTGAGCTATTTCTTGCCCATTGGCATCGGGTATGCAGGCATCATCTTTTATGTTTACACCAATCACATGCTGTGCCGCCTGACGAGTGTGAATGATCCCTTAGCCAATAGCATTTCCATCAAGGTGCCCAAGCTGTTTGATCTGCTCCACCTAAACTTTTCTTACCACACCGAACATCACATTTTTCCAGGAATTAATTCCGATTATTATCCGCTTGTGCAAACGCTGCTTCAAACCCACTATCCAACCAAAGCTGGATATGTTCTGCCTGCAAAAGCAGCTTGGCAATTGCTTCTGCAAACGCCTCGGCATTATCGAGATGACGTAACCTTTACAACCTGGTCGGGTGAAACCTCGATACCTTGCCCTCTTGAGCAAAACGCGCAGAAAATCGACCCCACGCCCATTGCAGAACTCCGCAAGGTGTAGGGTCGAGGTGAGGTAGAAAGCCTTCGGGATGTCAGCGTTGCTACTTCATCGTTTCTGGGGCTGCAACGCTGACACTGGCACCCAGAGTCGTGGATGGTGCCGCCTGAGATTTGAGGTTGGGCTGGGGCGTTGTCACCCGGGGCGACGTTAAATCGATCGCGTTAGGCAGAGGGGCGGGTGCAGGCTGGTGAGAAAGCCACGCTACACCCCCAACCAACAGGGCAGCATATCCCACATAGAGGTGGGCGGGGCAAAGCGATAGATTACCCAAGCTGATGGCTGAAGACTTGGTTTGAGGATGATACCAAGACGGCAAGATCGCTTTTACCGGATCGGGCGTCGGCACGATATCCAACAATGCCTCGGCGTTAAGATTGAGGGCATTGGCGATCCGACGAATAAAGCCGCGCAGGTAAATATCTTCGGGCAAGTGAATGCCGTGCCCCACTTCGAGCGCTTGCAGTTGATGCAACGGCACTAGCGTTTTGCTGTGCAATTCTGCTAAAGACATCGATCGCGCTTCTCGTGCCTGACGAATCTGCTGCCCTAGCTGAGTTAACCCGAGTTGCCGTTGCTGTTCTTCTTGATCGATCTGCTGAGATGGATTGGAGCGTTTGCGCCAGCCAGGAACCAGGTTGAGCAGGTCGGCATCCAACTTGTCTGACGAAAACGTGTCTGAAGAGGGGAGGCTAGGGGTCTGAACTTGAGAATTGAGGGCGCGCGGTTTGCGTGTTGCGATCGGTTCTGCCAAGTTCCGAGCGATCGCGGGTTCTTCAGGTTCTGGCTGCTGCGCCACTCGCCGCAGGGCTAGGCGAATCGCTTCACGTCCGACGCTTTTCAACAAAAACTGTAGACTTGGGGTTTCATCCGTTTGCGTTTCTTCCAAGCGTGCGATCGCGCCTCGAAACACATCGCTCCGGTATAGCTCCGCTTCGACCTGACTGAGCAACTGCCTAAATCCCTCAAGGTTAAATCCTTCAGTGGGCGGTTCAGTGGTGCCAGTCTTGCTCGAAACTCCAAAACAAAAGGCAGTATCTTGTGCCAACATCTCCCCATCCTCAACAAATACAATCAACTCAACGCCAACTTTTTGCAACCTGCAACGTTGGCTAGACCGGGTTACGAGCGAATTTGACCCCTAATTTCTCGGCGTTCTTTTTTCGCTAGATTGTTCAGTTTTCAGGATGAGTTAAGCAGATCTGGACGATTTCAAGAAATCTACATCTAATACCCAATTGATTTTTCACTGCGACAGATCTTCGACTCCCCTGCCTACGGCATCCCCCTTGGGTTAGGAGGGACTTTCCGGCTCCCCACTTTACTGAGGAGGAGTTGGGGGAGGTCGCACGTCTGTAGCATTTACAGATTAATTTAGTATTAGCTCGCCAATTTTGCCGCTAATTTATTGGCTGTGGTTGCCCAGTCGATATCCTGTTGAGTAATGCCGCCTGCATCGTGAGTGGTGAGATCGATCGTGATGCGGTTGTAGACATTAAACCATTCGGGATGATGCCCCATCGATTCTGAAACCAATGCCAAGCTAGACATAAATCCGAAGGCTTCGACAAACGAGGCAAACGTAAAGTCTTTGTGCAACTTGTCGTTTTGGGTTGCCCAACCGTCGAGGTGGGTGAGTTGGGCTTCTAGATCGGTGGGGGAGAGTTTAGGAAGAGCCATGAGCAGGTTTAGGGGTGAAGTTGCTGATGGGGGCTAAGGGCAGCAGGCGTGACCGAAGGTGTGCTGCGATCGCTGGACGTGTCGCTGGACGTAAGATTTACTTCGTAAGAAATGCCCGGTTTCAGTTCTATAACCTGCGTTGCGAGATCAGATTGTGCTAACTGGTGTCGCAACTGATCGGGTGAACCAAAAACGTTGAGGATTGACATCAGGACTCCCTCAAACGTGATGTCGCCCCCGGCGGCGGTTGGGATCATGACTTGAGGGTTGAGCGCTTGCGCGAGTTTCAAGCTGGTCTGCTTGCCTTTGATGATAGAACCCACAACCGGCAGTGCCAAATCGATTTGCGGAGTGATCACCACATCGATCGGCGCATGGTCTTTGAGCCGGGGATCATGGAACCCGTGTGGCTCGTAGTAGAGTTTGGTGTTTGTGCCTAAGGCGGTGAGAAGATAACCATTTTCTTTTGTGGTTGGTCCGACCAGAGATCCTACCGTTGCCAAGATTTGAATCTGGTCATCTAGCGTGAAGGTTTTACCGTGGTAGAGGGCGGTTACGTGCAGAAATCCGAGGGATTGAGCCACAGTAGCAGCGCTGGGTGAGGCAACGACCGGAATAGACTTATCAAGGTGTTTCAGGGTCTCAGGATGGGCGTGATCTTCAATGCCCTGAGAGAGAAGAATCAGATCAAGATTTTCGGGGATGGCGCGATCGCACGATCGCGATCCTCGAAATAGCCAGGTGAGGTTGCCAAAGGTGAGGTCGCCGATCAGCCAAGGGTCAAGCAGAATGCGCTTGCCAGAAAGCTCGATCAGCCAAGAATTGTTGTCTAGCCACGTCAAATACATCAAATCCATATCGAGATGCCTGAATCTAACGACAGCGATCGCTCGTTGCTAATGGCGCTCTTCCTCATTGTAAAGGATTGTAAAAGGTAAAAAGCTTTTTACAAACTGACTTCAAAGGTTTCCCCCATCGTTGTCACCTGATCGCCGTTGCCTAGCTTTCGTCCGCGTTGGGTTTCAACTTTGCCATTCACCAAGACTTCGCCATCTTGAATGAGGAACTTTGCTTGTCCTCCGGTTTGAGCAATGCCGACCAACTTTAGAAACTGATCGAGCTTAATCGTATCTTCGCCATTCATAGTTGAGCATTGAATCTAGCCTTCAACCCTCACTCTAACCCGCTGTCACACGATCCTAACTTGTGGCAACAATTGTTTTATCTCGGTAGACAAAGCCAAGTCGCTTACTAGCGCGAGAAAACACAGAGGTAGGGTCGTTAGCTGTGCAATTTTACCCATGCCGACTGAGAGGGCTGCACCGCAAAAAATATGGCTGTAGGGCGATCAAATAAGTGTTTTCACTTGCAATGGTTAAATGGATCAGCTAATTTATTGACTTTACCAACTCAGGGGATCTACGGTAACAAATATTAGAGTGTGTCTCAGTTAGTTCCAAAGCCGCTTGACTTGGTGGCGATCGCTTCCCCATAATTTCACGGAGCAGCCTATTCATGCTAGACGCTTCATCTAGCGAGAGTTTATCTTCTCTTGCCGATACCCCTCAATCAGCGCCCACTCAGGCTGATGCGGCTGCGGTCGATCTGTTGCATGCGATCGCACCTGATCGAGATCAACTAGATCAAGCAGAACCGTGCTTTGATCCTTGGCATTACGTCAAACCCAAGGTTTGTAAACCGTATGTGTCGCAACGGTTTGATCCCAATGTTCCGCCATCTGCGATTCGCGATCGCGACCTCTCGGCTCTGACCTTTCTCTTCAACCGATACGACATGGCAGAGGTCGAAGACGACATTGAGCGGGTCTTGTCCCGGTTGCCGCCTACGCCCTGCTGGGAAGATGAAGATCTAGAGTTTCTCAAGCATTAAACAAAGATCCTCAGCAACCCAAAACCATCAGGTGGATCTAATTGCAGCGATCGCGGCTTCTAGAGCGATCGCAACGTGCGTCCAGTGCGTTCCTCCTTGGCAGAACACTACGTAGGGTTCACGCAAGGGACCATCTGCCGAAAATTCTGAGGTGCTGCCATCGATAAACGTGCCACCTGCCATCACCAGTTCGCTTTCGTATCCCGGCATTTCTGCCGGAACCGGATCGAGATAAGAGCCGATCGGCGAATACTGCTGAATCGTGCGGCAGAAGGCAATCATTTTTTCGGGCGAACCCAATTGAATCGCCTGAATCACATCCCGGCGCGGCGCAAACGGAACCGGATTCACCCCATAGCCCAGTTGATCGAAAACATAAGCGGTCAGGTGGTTGCCTTTTTTGGCTTCTCCCACCATCTGTGGCGACAAAAACAGCCCTTGGAACAGCAAACGATTTTGATTAAACGTGGCACCGCCAAAGCTACCGACTCCCGGAGCCGTTAAGCGACACGCCGCCATCTCAACCAAATCGGCACGACCTGCGATGTATCCCCCCGCTGAAACGATCGTTCCTCCCGGATTTTTGATCAGCGAACCTGCCATCAAATCGGCTCCCACTGCTGTAGGTTCGCGCTGCTCGACAAATTCTCCGTAGCAGTTGTCTACAAAACAAAGCGTGTGGGGATTTTGCTGCTTGACATAAAACACGATTTTCTCAATGTCGTCGATCGATAAGCTGGGTCGCCACGAATAACCGCACGATCGCTGAATAGTCACCAAGCGGGTGTGGGGCTGGATCGCAGACTTTAGGGCGTGCCAATCGATCATTCCTTCTGAGGTTAATTCTAATTGTCGATAAGAAATTCCGAAGTCTCTCAAAGAGCCTTGCTGAGTGCCCCGAATGCCAATCACTTCTTCAAGGGTGTCGTAAGGTGCGCCAGCAACCGAAAGTAGCTCATCACCAGGACGCAAAACGCCGTATAAAGCGGCGGCGATCGCATGGGTTCCAGAGACAAATTGCACCCGGACGATCGCCGCATCTGCACCCATAATTTCGGCAAAGACTCGATCTAAAACTTCTCGCCCCAAGTCATCGTGCCCGTAGCCCGTAACCCCCGCAAAATGATGGACTCCGACGCGATGGTTTCGGTAAGCACTCAACACTCGATGGAGATTTTTCTTGACCTGGGCATCAATTTCTGAAAAAGTTTCAGAAAGAGCTTGTTCTGCTTGTTTTACCAGCGTCGAGCCGTCCATTCTGCCTCTTCTAAAAGTTCACAAACGTTAAAAAACGTTTACAGTGGGAAGTGCGAACCATTTTGCCCCTTTTGGGATCTCTGTCCAGCACGATCGGCGAGTTGAGACAGAACTGGCACTCAGGAGCAAACGGATCGGGAGGTTCATTATATACTCTCCCCGTCTGCTCGTCTCTTGATAGGGCACTCTTTACCGAGCAGAGGTGCGGCTGGCTCAGCCAAGCTCCGATGGATTACGCAGATCTAGGACACTATCGCATTTCGAGACTCTTTCATGACTGTTGCAACTCAAAAAACTCAACTCAGTTTCGATTGGACTACCTTTTTGTTCATGGTAGCGATCCATGTAGGGGCGCTGTTTGCTCTGCTGCCTAGCAATTTCAGTTGGGCAGCCATTGGCGTTGCTCTAGCGCTTTACTGGATCACCGGCGGGCTAGGAATTACCTTAGGGTGGCATCGCATGGTCAGCCACCGCAGTTTTCAGACTCCAAAATGGTTAGAGTATCTGCTCGTCTTTTTTGGAACGTTAGCGGTGCAGGGCGGTCCCATTTGGTGGGTCGGGTTACATCGCCATCACCATGTGCATTCCGATGAAGCTGTCGATCACCACGATTCCAATAAAGGATTTTGGTGGAGCCATATGCAGTGGATGCTGCACGATGTTCCGGCAGTGCAAGAAATTCCCAAATTTACGAAAGATATTGCCAACGATCCGGTTTACAAGTTCTTGGATGACTATTTCCTGCCGATTCAGGTGGCGCTGGGGGTTGTGCTGTATTTAATTGGCGGCTGGTCGTTTGTGGTGTGGGGCGTCTTTGCCCGGCTGGTGCTGGTCTATCACTGCACTTGGCTCGTCAACAGCGCCACTCACAAATTTGGCTACCGCACCTACGATGCTGGTGATAACTCGACCAATTGCTGGTGGGTGGCACTGCTGACTTATGGCGAAGGCTGGCACAACAATCACCATGCGTATCAATATTCTGCCCGTCACGGGATGAAGTGGTGGGAATTTGATATGACCTGGATGACGATTCAGGCGTTGCAGGCGTTGGGCTTGGTGACCAAAGTGAAATTGGTTGAAAAAACCGAACCGCAATCGTAGGACAGACATTTCAATAAAGCGAGAGAGGGGTGCGATCGCACCCCTTTTTATTTCGAGAATTTATTATTTCGAGAATTTTAGGAGGAACAGCCGCGTTCTCATACCCTCCTCAGCCCTGGCTATACCTGTCCTATCCCCTGAATAATATGCTTTACCGTTGTTAGGGTTTCTAGCCCGATCAACCCCCGACGATGCCCCTTTTGGTTCGACATGCCCAAGAAAATAGCATCTCCTCGCTTTGGATTGCGATAAAACCGGGGTGAGGCATTGATATAGGTCGAAGCGCTATAAACCCCCAGCGCAAACCGCCGACTTTCTTGATAAGACTCTGTTGCCAGACCGTCTGCATGACCGCTACTGTGCTGATTGATCCAATCGATCGCAGGTTCTAACCCATCGATCGCTTTGAAACTAATGGCGCGGTTGAGATACGCCTGCGACCACTCCGAGTCTTCAGCCAGCCCAAGTTCTGGAAATTCTTGCACCAGTTCTGCATCGCCTCGAAGCTGAAACCCCTTTTCGCGCAGACTATTCCACAACCTCATCACCGTGGACGGATTTTGCTGTCGGTGAATCAAGACTTTCTCGATCGCATTGACCGGATCGGGATCGCTCTGATGACTGTCGAGAATCATCCACCGCGCCATGTCTAAGCTGCCAGACGACGACCAATACAAGTAGCAATTTCCCATCGCCGATCGCAGCACTGGGGCAGTGGCTTGCCGCACTACTTGTTGAACCAAACTGGGTCTACCGTAGGGGATCACAAGGTTGAGATAGCGATCTTGGGTAATCAACTCGCGCACCGAGGTGCCCTGCTCAGTGGGGAGGAGTTGTAGACTTGAGATCGGGATGCCTGCATCGTCTAAGGCATTCCTCAAGGCGTCAGTAATCACGCTATTGGAATGACTCGCCTCACTGCCACCCTTGAGCACGAGACAATTTCCCGCTTTGATGCACAAACCCGCTGCGATCGCACCGAGTTCAGGAAACGCCTCATACACGAGGGCAATCACCCCCAACGGCATCAACTGCGAATAGGTTTGACCCTGATCGACTTGAAAATTGCCGCTCATGACTCGACCAATGGGATCTGGTAGCTCACTCAAGCGCTCTAGAATCTGGACAGCATTGTGCAACCGCTCTGGCGTCAGTTTTAGCCAATCTAGCAACAGGTCTGGAACCGCCATTTCGCGGCTAATTTCCAAATCTAAGGTGTTCGCTTCTAAAATCTCATTTTGCTGGCTCTTAAGCACCTGTGCCATTGTTTGCACCGCACGGCTGCGAGTAAGCCCATTGATTTTTGCTACATCCCACGAGACAGCATGAGCCTCTCGGACGGCTGCCAACGGGTCAATCGCTCCCCCCAAAGATTCTTCAGTCATCAGGCTACCGTCGATAAGCTAACCAAACCATCAGTGCGGGCAAGATCGCCAACACTAACGCCACGATCGCCCACAAAATTATATGCGCTCCGGAGGGAGAATGGAGCGCTACGGGTAGCCAAATGCTGAGTAATACCAGTAATATCCCCAATGCCAAAGGTAAGTAGCTATCTCCCAAGCCAGGATGGACGACATTCCACTGATGCCCCGTCCATCGCCACGATCGCTTGTAGGGATAGGTCGTAGACAACTGCTCAATCACATAGCCACTGTCTTCAACCACAAAAATTTGCTGACAGCGAGTGCAGCCAAAGGCTTCGGTCAGGGTGATCGGGGTCAAGCGCCCGCGCCGCCGACAGGGACACGGGTAATCAGTGTTAAATTCGATCTTGTTTGGCTTCTGTGTCTGCACAAGTAATACGGGAACCAGAGTTCTTTAGATGAAATAGAGCAAAAAGATGGAATAGAGCAAAACCGCTAACCGCAGGGGCTGCCACAGCGCGGTCTAAACCGGTAAAACGATCGTCCTCACCCTGCTCAACTCGTGATGATCAAAATCTTATCACTCTCGCCTAGAAGACTGACCCTGCCTTAAGATTCACTTGACATTGTGAGTGCAGTTTGTAACATTTTGCAATTCTTAATATGGCTAAGCAATCAAAACCAGGACAAGAGCGAAAAGTGTGGTCTGAGTTTGGGGAAACTCCTGCAACAGAGCGGGCTGTGCCCGATCTTCCCCCCAACCAGCAGGAGGTGAGAATTCAAGTGTCGCGCAAAGGGCGAGGCGGAAAAACCGTAACGGTTGTGACTGGGTTTCAGCACAGTGCCGAGGCACTCACAGAATTGACAAAAAAGCTAAAGGCACAGTGCGGAACGGGTGGAACGGCTAAAGAAAATGCGATCGAGATTCAGGGCGACCATGCTCAGAAGCTGTTGCAGATTTTGGTGGGGTTAGGTTACAAAGCAAAAATTAGCGGTGGTAAGGGATGATTCGATAAATCGGTCAATTTTACACATTCTCTATATAATTTTGAACGAATAGTAATGATAGGCTACTTACGTAGGACTATGTGTTTTATTGATCAGGGTGGCTATCTAAAACTTCCGTACCACTGGCAATGAATTACACCATATGAAGATTTCATCAAATTTTCGCGCACTCAGCCTTAATGCTGCTGCTATTGTTATGGCGTTGGGGTTGAGCCTCAGCGCTGGAGTTGCTGCATTTGCACAATCCAAACCGACTATCTCAATTCCAGAATTCAAGAATCAAACGAGTTGGTGGTGGTGGGGAAATGGAACTGCGCGAGAGTTGGCAGATGCACTCAGTAATGAATTGACTGCAACTGGAAAATTTAGTGTCGTTGAGCGTCAGAAGCTTGGAGCCGTTCTCTCAGAACAAGAATTGGCTCAGCTTGGATTAGTCCGCCCAGGAACTGAAGCTAAGAAAGGTCAGATTACCGGATCGCAGTATATTGTCTTGGGTCAAGTGACGTCCTATGAGGAAGGGGTTTCGGACGAATCGACTGGCGGCAGAGTTGGCGGCATCAATCTTGGCGGCATTCGCATTGGTGGAGGGGCACGCCAAGCAAAGCAGCAAGCTTACATTGCCGTGGATTTGCGTGTGGTGAATTCGACCACTGGAGAAGTGGTTCATGCTCGCACGATCGAAGGGCGTGCTACCTCCGAATCGAAAGGTGCAGATGCAGGAATCAGTATCAGAGGGGTGAGTTTGGGCGGCGATCGCAACGAAACTAAGCGCGCACCTGTGGGTAAAGCTCTCCGGGCGGCGTTAGTTGAAGCGACTGATTACTTGGGTTGCGTCATGGTTGAAAAGGGGGCTTGCATCGCAAAATTTGACGCAAAGGATCAAAAACGCCGTGAAGGAACGCGAGGCGTTTTGGAGTTAGATTAATAGTTGCATTGAGACAAAAGCATAGTTAGCTCTTAGCGATTACAACAGCGTCTTGATCCCCCGATCAGGGCGTTCTTTTTAAGACATCTGAACAAATTCACTTCTATTCGCATTCTAATGAGAAAGTACTGAAGACCTCAGAGACGATCTAACCGTCGGAGCATTTCACAATGCAGCTTTCTCGCTTTTTCCGCATCACCTGCCTTTTTTTACTGGCCTTCATCAGTGTGTTCTCCATCCAAGTGGTGACGGCTCAATCTCGATTTACTGATATTCAAACGCACTGGGCGCGACCTTGCATCGAAGCCTTGGCGCAACGCAATGTGATTGGTGGATTTCCCGATGGGCGCTTTCGCCCCGATGATGCAGTGACACGGGCACAATTTGCCGCGATCGCAGTGAAGGCTTTTCCCACGATCGTCGGTTCGCCTTCGCGTCCAGCGATTTCATTTCAAGACGTACCCGCAACCTATTGGGCAGCCGATGCGATCGAGAAAGCCTACCGCGCCAACTTTTTTTCAGGGTTTCCCAATCAAACCTTTCAGCCCAATCTCACCATTATTCGAGCGCAAGCGTTAACTGCCTTAGCCAATGGGTTAAAGATTGAACCGACGCAAGCCGTAGATATGCTGAAAACTTACGGAGATGCAGGGGCGATCCCACCCTATGCCGTGAGTGCGATCGCATCTGCCACGCAAAAGGGGCTGGTCGTCAACTATCCGACGACGCAACGGTTAGAGCCGATGAAACCTGCCAGCCGGGGAGAGGTGGCGGCGTTTGTCTGCCGTGCCTTGCCCGAAACCGCAGGATTAGTTTCCTCGCAATACATTCCTTCTGCGGTTGCCAAACGTGAGATTCGTGGCGTTTGGCTAACCAACATTGATAGCGATGTATTATTCAATGCATCTAAACTCAGCAATGCTGTTTCTGAACTGTCTCGCTTAAATTTCAACACGCTCTATCCGGTCGTGTGGAATTGGGGATACACCCTCTACCCTAGCCAGGTGATGAAGCAAGACCTTGGGGTTGAGGTTGACCCCCGTGCGATCGCGGCAGGGTTGCGAGAGCGAGACATGCTCAACCAGATCGTCACCGAAGGGCACGACAAAGGCATGGCGGTGATTCCATGGTTTGAGTTTGGCTTTTTTGCGCCCAAAGAATCGGAACTGGCTCAAAAGCATAAAGACTGGTGGACAACCAAGCAAGATGGCTCTGCTGATGGTGATCCTAGAAGCTTGGACGGTCGCCAAGTTCCGATTTGGTTTAACCCGTTTAAGCCCGAAGTGCAGACGTTTATGGTGGATTTGGTCACAGAAGTTGTCACAAACTACGACGTCGATGGAGTGCAGTTTGATGACCATTTTGGCTTGCCTATCGAGTTTGGCTACGACGATTTTACGGTGAAGCTTTATCAGCAAGAACACAACGGCAAATCGCCACCGAGATACGATCTAGCTCGGTGCGAGAAAGCCGGTATGAAAGATGCGTGTCCAGAATTTTTAGCAAAAGATCCGCAGTGGGCAGAGTGGCTGCGCTGGCGATCGAACAAAATCGAAGAGGTCTTAAAGCAAGTCTTCCAGAGCGTGAAATCCCAGAAGCCGAAGGTAATTATCGGGCTGTCTCCCCTGGATCTGCCCTATGCCTACGAGCGAGCGTTGGTCGATTGGCACAAATGGGAACAAGATGGGCTGATTGAAGAACTCATTCCTCAAATTTATTTTCAAGGTCAAAAATTTGTCGATCGCATCGAGCCTGCCACCCATCCAGAACTCAAACAAGCCCGCGATCGCATCCCCACCGCGATCGGAATTTTGAGCGGCTTATCTAGCACGCCCAGACCGATGGATGAACTGCGGCGTCAGGTGCAAGCCGTGCGCGATCGCGGCTATGCCGGAATGTCGTTCTTCTTCTACGAAACGTTATGGAATAACTCCCCCGAACCTGTTGAGACCCGAAAAGCAGGGTGGCAGACTCTGTTTCTGTCTAAACTTGAGCGAGCTAAGTTATAGAACAGCCTGTAGTGTCGTCAGTCCACAGTGTCGTCGGCTAACTAGTAGTCTGTCAAAGTTGAAATGAGGGACTAGGAGGGGATGGGTTAGAGAGCCGATGGGTGGATGGGTCGATCAGTAATCCAGCCCATCGACCCCTCCACTCATCGACCCCTCCACTCATGCACCCATCGCCTTAACCTTGACCATCTACTAGGTGTAGAACGTTACTGACTAAGGTTACGACTCTTTGAGATATTCATAGCAAAAATGTCCTGAGACAGCCACTAATAGTTGGACTATGGGATAGCCAAGCAAGGTGTAACTCGCTACTAGTAGGCAACCCATGTACAATCTAGCAACATTCACTGAAGAGGATATGCGTCGCTGTGCAGTCAAACTTCGCAACCTGGATGAGAGGTCTGAAAGCATGGAAGAAACGGCGGGTCGAATCACCCGTTATCTCTATGAAAATTTGATTGATCAACGTACTGGCAAACCAGCGTGTGCTCTTGTTCGTTTTTTCAAAACTCATCCCTATGGAGATCTGGGTCAAGAGCTTCAAGAAGAGGCTCAGGCAATATTAAAGGGTCGTTCGATTCGTCGAGCGACTAAATGTCTAACGTTGCTTGCCACAGCAGGGGACGAGCCTCAGTGGAATCTTAGGCAAGAATCGATGGGGCATCAGGCAATTCCGCTCATTGATCAAGACTTTGTAAATCGTGCTCCCATGATTTCGCAACTCATTCAGCAGTTTGGTTTGGACATCAGTACTGTGATCGACACAACTCCAACGTTGATCACAACAGTGGCACACAAGGCGTTTAACGTCTTTTACGTTGCTGAAGCGGTAGGAAGTCCGTACATTCCGGCTCAAAGAGAATTTGTAATTCCTTATCAAGTTCAGTCGGTTTTGGGCTTTGGAGGCATGTTGCCATCTGGCAGTCTGTTTGCTGTTATTTTGTTTAGCAAAGTTCCGATTCCCTTCAAAACGGCTACTCTGTTCAGGTGGATCTCTGCTTACGTTCGGATTGCGGCGGCATCTTTCGATCAGCGAGGAACGGTTTTTACGAGTTGACGCCCGGTTCCCTAAAAGGTCAGCCTGCTTATGTTGTAAGCATCCGAGGAGATGAATAAGAAATACCTGTTCCAACCGGAGTGCAGTCGCGTCCGTTTTAGACCAATTCGAGTTGTTTCTATTTCAAAGACCAAGAAAGTCCGTCTAGCATTCAAAAAAAGTTCCGCTAACCGCCAAAATGGGCTTTTGCGATGTGTCAAGACTCGGTAATCTAACGAGGGAATACTTTTGCGATCGACGTTAATCGCAACTCCCAAGGAACTGCCCCATGCCAACTTTCAAGCGAAACTCCAAAGCACCCTTATTCCGGTTGTTGAACTATGGGCAACGATATCGATCGCAGATTTGGCAAGCGACAGTCTGTTCAATTGTGAATACGTTGATGGATCTTGCCCCTCCTGCACTCATGGGAGCCGCGATCGATGTATTGCTCAAACAGCAAAATTCTTTTTTATCTCAATTCGGCATTTCTAATGTTATACATCAGTTCTTTTTACTTGCATTGATTACTGTCCTGATTTGGGGTCTCGAATCCCTTTCAAACTATGGCTATGATCTGCTCTGGCGCAATCTAGCTCAGGATATGCAGCATGATTTGCGGTTAGATGCTTATACTCATCTACAAGAATTAGAAGCCGCCTACTTTGAAGAACAAACGACAGGTGGTTTGATCGCAATTCTCAGTGATGACATCAATCAATTAGAGCATTTTCTAAATACGATCGCGAATCACATTATTCAAATTGCGAGCGCAGTCATCATTCTGATGATCGGGGCATTTTTAGTGTTGCCTATCGAGATTGCGATCGCTTCAATGTTACCGATGCCCTTTATCCTTTTAGGTTCTTTACGTTACCAACGTTTACTAGAACCTCGTTACGATCGGGTGCGTGAGCAGGTTGGAGATCTCAATACCAGATTAGAAAATAACATTAGTGGAATTATTACGATTAAAAGCTTTACGGCTGAGCGATATGAGCGCGATCGCTTAAAAGCAGAAAGTAATGCTTATCGTCGGAGCAATGCTAAAGCAATTCGATTCTCGGCGGCATTCATTCCGCTGATTCGGATTTTGGTGTTAATTGGATTTACAACGCTACTAGTATTGGGTGGACTTGCAGCATTTTCGGGGCGACTGTCGATCGCAAGTTATAGCATTGCTCTGATTTTGGTGCAGCAATTGTTATGGTCGTTGGTAGATTTGGGTGAGATTTTTGATTCCTACCAACGCGCAATGGCATCGACAAAGCGAATTATGGATTTGTTAGATACTCCGATTCAGATCCAGTCAGGAAAAATTGCGCTAAGCCCTAAACGCAACTCCGAAGGAACCGAAACTGTTCGAGGTGAGGTGAACTTCGGATATGTCAGCTTTGCTTATCCCAGCCGTAGTCCTGTTTTAACGAATTTATCGCTGCACATTCCAGCCGGGAAAACCACGGCGATCGTGGGTGCAACAGGTTCAGGAAAAAGCACCCTGGTTAAGCTATTGCTGCGGTTTTACGAGGTCGATTCAGGCAAGATTACAATCGACAATGTTGATATCCGCGACCTAAATTTACAGGATCTGCGGCGCACCATAGGCTTAGTCAGCCAAGATGTGTTCTTGTTTCACGGCACGGTTGCAGAAAATATTGCTTATGGGACATTTGACGCAACTGAGCAAGACATCATTATGGCTGCAAAAGTAGCAGAAGCACACAAGTTTATTGAACATTTGCCAGAAGGATATCAAACAATTGTTGGAGAACGCGGGCAGAAACTATCAGGAGGTCAACGACAGCGACTTGCGATCGCCAGAGCAATTATCAAAAATCCACCAATTCTGATCTTAGACGAAGCAACTTCAGCAGTTGACAATGAGACAGAAGCGGCGATTCAGCGATCGCTCTCCCGGATTACTCAGAATCGGACGACCATTGCGATCGCGCATCGGCTTTCCACGATTCGCCAGGTCGATTGTATCTATGTTATGGAACAGGGGCAATTTGTTGAGTCAGGAACACACGAGCAGTTACTAGACCAAAACGGTATCTATGCAAATCTTTGGCGCGTTCAGGCTGGAGTATTGTAGCAAAAACTACACTTTGAAATGAGAATTCTTTTAATGATAAAGTGTTGCAATAATCAGCACAAACGTTATGATTTCCATTTCTGAGTTAGATTTGCACGACTTTCAGCAAAAAATTGATGCAAGCGTACAACTTGATCCGATGGATGCGTTGGATGTGACGTGGCACTATCCTAGCGCGATCGCCCAAGGTTATTTGCGATGGATTGATCTACGCGACGGCATGACGCTCGAAATCTGTGATATGCGTCTGAAGAAGCAGTTGCTAATCTACAGAGCCGAAACGCCAATTGATTTTGTGCAGTTTCACTTTCATCTCTGGGGCAAGCATGAAGATGGACAAACGATGATGGGAGATCGCGAGTTCAACATTAGAGGCAGCGGACTCAGGCTCAAAGATGTCTTGGATGCACCAGAGCAGCGAGCATTGGAAGTCACGCTATTTATGTCATCTGAGCTACTACGATCGTTTGTTCGAGATGAATCTGGACAATTACCAGAGATGTTTCAGCATTTGATTCGTCCGGTAGAACAACAGAGCTATGCGCGAGTGGGAAAGCTGAATCCAGCGATCGAGCGCGTGTTGTGGGAGATTTTGCGCTGTCCGTTTCAGGGATGGCACAAGCGGATGTTTCTGGAAGGGAAAGCGTTGGAGTTTGTAAGTTTAGTGCTAGAGCAGGAGCAAGCGATTCATGGAAGTTTGCCTGTGACAAAACGGATGCAGGCAGGAACGCGCGATCGACTGTATTACGCCAGAGAGTTACTGCTGCAAAACCTGCATCAACCGCTAACATTGGAGCAGTTAGCCCAACAAGCTCAACTGAATGAAAGCACGTTGAAAAAAGGCTTTAAGCAAGAGTTTGGGATGACGGTGTTTGATTATCTGTTGGAGTACCGACTAGAGCAGGCGCGGCAAATGTTGGAGCGGGGAACGATGCAGGTGTCGGAGGCGATGATGGCAGTGGGGTTGCGAAATCGGAGTTACTTTGCAACGGCATTTCGTAAGAAGTTTGGTCAGAACCCAAAACAATATCAGCAGCAATTCGACGATCTGTAATTGCTCATTGTGCTGGGTTGTGGGCTGCTAACCAATTTTCTAAGTCAGATAGCTCTGTGAAATCGAGGAGTGCTTCGCTCAGATTTTCGAGAATGGGGAGCGGAAGAGTTGAGAGGCGCGATCGCATCTCTTCAGAAAGTTCTTGTCGGAGTCGGCGGGTTAATTGGCGAGTGGTGAGGGCGATCGCTTCCAATCTCTGCCCTTGTTCCAATCCTTGCTCAAGCCCTTGTTCCCGTCCCTCTTCGCGTCCTTCTTCTAAAATCAATTGGTACGTGACAGACTCGCGCATGATATCTCTCCTAATCACTTGTGAAAGGACTGCTGCTTCAAATTTTAGCCCAGACAACACATAAGTCGCTGCCATTGCTTCATGCTGTTGGGACTCATCTTCGATGCGCTGAATTTCTCGCACGGCTCGGCGTAAGGTTTGAATGGGATTGTTGCTGCGGCTGAGTCCCACGAACGGCAACAAGCCCGGAAACGTCATTAACTCCTCAGCAGGCACTTCCCAAATCCGAATCACGTTGAATTCCGCATACATCCCCGCAATCTCGAAATAGTTCTGATACACGCGCTCTGAGTTGGTTTCTCGTAGATAGATCACGACCTGGTGAATCGTCTTGTTTGGGAATCTACGATGCAGACGCAGGCGATAATCTGCCAATCGCATTGGTACATCATCTTTCGGATCGGTTTGGAACTCGATATGAACAATTTCGTTTTGCCCTTGCAGCAGAATGACACGATCGGCTCTGATTGGCTCGATCGACAATTCAGTCGGACTCAGTTCGGTGAGCGGAACGCGATAGCCGAGCAGCCAGCTTGCAAAGTCTTCGGGAAAGATTTCAGTCAGCCGCCGACAAGTAGTATCAAAACTCATCAAATTTACGGTGCATCAGAGAATGTTCAGTTTAATCGCTTTTTTACTCCAATGAGTCAGCATTTTGGACGCAGAAATACCGTCTAGCGTTCAAAAATAATTCCGTCTCGCGTTATTTTTGCTTTTCTTGACCTCAGTAAAGTTGGTATATGTCTTGATATTAATTCTCAAGTGTGTGCAACGGTGTGAGGACGATGATGAAACTTTGGCAAGTGGGCGGATTGGCGGTGACGGTTTCGCTGGTGGGAATGTTGGTTCCTACGGAGTTGCGCTTTGCGCTAATCGCAGCAACTGGAGCGATCGCGGCAGAAGTTACCCCACAGGTATCTCGATCGCAAGAGCGCGATTCCTCTGGAAGCTTGCGGAGCAATCGACCTGCAACGACGGTGAAAGAGTGGATGGCGCAGGTGGAAGCGGCACAGGTGCAAGTGACGGGAGTGAAACTGGAACGCACCGAAGCGGGACTCGATATTGTGCTGGAAACGGCGGAGGGGAAGCCGCTCACCATTGATGCCACCAAGTTTCGCACCGAAGGGAATAGCCTGATTGCCGAGATTCCCAATGCGACGCTGGCGTTACCCCAAGGACAGCCGTTTGTAGCGGAGAACCCGACGGCAGATGTGGCGAATGTGCGGGTGGAGCAGCAGGCGGGAAATATTCGCGTCAGTGTGGCGGGAAATAATGCGCTGCCGCAGACGGAGGTGACACTGAAGGCTGGAGGACTGGCATACAGCCTTAACCCAGAAGCCGATGAGCCGGATGAGGAAATTGTGGTGACGGGAGAACGTGGTGGCTACCGCGTCCCGAATACCAGCGTGGGCACCCGCACCGACACACCTTTGCGCGACATTCCCCAAACGATTCAGGTCGTACCACAGGAGGTACTGCGCGATCAAAACGTCACCCGCTTACAAGATGCCACTCGCAATGTCGCTGGGGCGAGTCAAGGAGGCTCTTCCATCACAGATAGGGATCAACAAGTTACTTTGCGGGGCTTTGAGAGCCGGGTTCTCAGGAATGGGGTAAGAGATCAGGATCGACCTGACACCGGTGTTGATTTCGCCAACATCGAGCGAGTCGAGGTGCTCAGTGGTCCAGCTTCCGTGCTCTTCGGTCGCAACTCTCCCGGTGGCGCTGTTAACGTCGTGACCAAACAGCCCCTGCGCGATCCCTTTTATGCGGTTAATGCCACGATTGGCAGCTTTGACTTCTATCGAGGCGCGATCGATTTGTCTGGACCGTTGAACGACTCAAGGACGGTGTTGTATCGTCTCAATGTTGCCTATCAGGACAGAAATGCTTTTGTTGATCGGTTTGACGAGAGTCAGTTCTTTATTTCACCGGTCATCAGTTTGGCGCTGGGCGATCACACCCGCTTAACCTTGGAAGGCGAATACATAGACACAGCCGATTCATTTTTCTTTGGTCTGCCGATCGAAGGCACAGTGCTACCCAACCCCAATGGTCGCATCCCGCGCAATCGGAATACGGCAGAAAGTTATGTAAATAGCACCCTGAGCAGAGTTGGCTATCGGTTAGAGCATCAGTTCAGCGACAACTGGTCGATCCAAAATGTCTTTCGGGCATCGTTCTTTGAAACTGAAAGTTCATTGGTAGTCCAAAATTTGGGTATTGGACTGAATCCAGATCAGCGAACCATTAATCGGACACGGTTTGACGGCAGTGAAGACAGGCAATCCTATGGGCTACAAACCTACCTGACTGGCGAATTTTCAACCGGTTCAATTGACCATCAGCTCCTCTTTGGAGTCGATCTGAATCGACTCGACGGTGGTGGTTACACTGCCACTGCAGGGAGAGGTTTCATAGGAACTGCCTCCCCCATTGACGTGTTCAACCCCGTGTATGGGCAGCCAACCGGACCTCTTACCCTCGATTTTGATGTTGACCTTTTAACAGACTCATTAGGAGTGTATGTTCAAGACCTGGTGACGCTGGCTCCCAATCTCAAGCTGCTCCTGGGCGGGCAGTTTGATCTCTTCAGGCAAACAACCAAAGATAATCTCGCCGATACAGAATCAACCGAGTCAAGCAATGCCTTTTCCCCGCGTGTTGGTATCGTCTATCAACCCATTCCACCCATTTCGCTTTATGCCAGCTACGCTCGCTCCTTCCTCCCAAACGGTGGCACCGATTTTGAGGGGAACCAATTCCAACCAGAGCGCGGCACCCAGTATGAAGTGGGAGTCAAGGCAGATTTGAACGACCAACTATCGGCAACGCTGGCTTTTTACAACCTCACCCGCTCCAATGTTTTGACGCCTGACACCAGACCCGGTGTTCCCCCTGATCGTTTTTCGATTCAAGTGGGTGAGCAACGCAGTCGGGGGTTCGACCTGACCCTTGGAGGCGAAATCTTGCCGGGATGGAGCATCATTGTGGGCTATGCCTACATCGATGCTGAAGTCACCGCCACCAATGACAACTCAATTCCTGTGGGTAGTGGCTTGGGCAATGTACCTCAAAATTCCTTCAACCTGTGGACGAAGTATGAGTTTCAGAGCGGTGTTCTGCAAGGGTTTGGTGTGGGCGTGGGCTTGTTCTATGTGGGAGAGCGACCGGGCTTTTTCGACACCAGCTACGAGCTACCCAGCTACCTGCGGACGGATGCCGCGCTTTATTACCAGCGCGATCGGTTCCGCGCCGCCGTCAATTTCAGAAATCTGTTCAATATCACCTATTTTGAAAGTTCCTATGGTAGGGGGAGTATTTTTTACGGTGAACCTTTTGCGGTGCAGGGCACGATTTCGTGGCAGTTTTGATCCCCTCGATCCCCCTAAATCCCCCTTAAAAAGGGGGACTTTGAAGCCGCTCCAGTCCCCCCCTTTTCAAGGGGGGCTAGGGGGGATCTCAAGGGGGTTAGGGGGGATCAACCCCTCCAGACTCCCACACACACCCTCAAACTGCGTCATCACTTCCTCATTCGTAAACCGAATCACCGTTAATCCATATCCTGTCAAAACTTGTGTTCGTTCCCAATCGTATTGTTTTCCATCTTCAGTAAAATGACTGTCTCCATCCACCTCAATTACCAATTTCAATGCAGCACAGTAAAAATCCACAATAAAATGAGCGATCGGTCTTTGCCGCAAGACTCGAAAAGGAAATGTTCTGAGATAGTCTCGCCATAGTTTCTGTTCAGCAGGCGTTGGGTTTTGCCGGAGTTCTTTTGCTCTAGAAACCAGTTTTGAATTGTAGGGTAGGTGAAAGTTTGTGTTGATAAAACTGTTGTGGTCAGGCATGAGATCCCCCCTAGCCCCCCTTGAGAAAGGGGGGAACCGGACTCAAAGTCCCCCTTTTTTCTAGCGAAGCGGCGCGATAGCGCGGGGATTTAGGGGGATCTTTCAGGGTTTTGTGCAAGGAACTGAGATGTGTATACACGGTAGCTTAAAAAGGGGGGATTAAAGCATTGCTCAGGAAAGTATGCCCACTATGGCGGGGTTTGTGGCAATGGTTTTCATTATTGGTTCTGGCTACCATTATGGTCTCAGCCTGTAGTAGCACTGTTGTCGAGCGTAGCAAAATGCCAACTCCCTGCCGAGTCGTACAGCACGTTAGGGGAGAAACTTGCATCCCTCTGCATCCACAACGAATTGTCGCTATGTCTTACAATAGCCTTGCTGATATACTTGCCTTGAATAGCAAACCTGTCGCGGCGTTCATAGATGGAGGCTATGAAGCATTTGACTACCTTGCAGACAAAACAGATGGGGTTGAGATGATGTACGGCTCACAGCCCAATTTGGAACGAATTGTATTACTCAAGCCTGACCTAATTATTGTTGTTTCTGATGGAGCATTTCAAGGAATCTATAACCAGTTGTCACAAATCGCTCCTACAGTCGTTCTGCCTTGGATGGAAACCATAGGTGATTGGAAACAGCACCTTCAAGATGTTGCAGGGGTGCTTGAAAAAACAAAATTAGCCACTCAACTGCTAGACGACTATGACCGTCGGATTCAACACTTAAAGCAAGCATTGAGCATAAAATCTGCGGCAGATCAAAAAGGCGCAGCTTCTTCAAAGGAGAATCGCCAACAACCTATTCAGATATCATTTGCCAGTGTTATGAGGGGTCAACTCTACTACGACGGCAAAGATTTTGCCGATCGAATTTTGGACGAGCTAGGGTTATTAGCACCGAGATCTGTAACATCTGGCATTCTTTCTGAAGAAACTTTGCCAGAAATTGATGGCGATATTCTTTTTATTGCTACATACACTGAGAATGACCGCTCTCTTCTAGAGCAACTTCAACAGAGACCCCTATGGTCTCAAGTCAAGGCAGTACAGCAAAACCAAGTGTATCTGGTAAATCTCAACCTCTGGCATGGATACAACATTCTTGCAGCTCATGCAGTGCTAGATGAAATCGAGAAGTACTTAGTCAACACTCCCTAAACTTATGTCCAAACATAAACTATTTGTTTGCCAATCCTGCCATCACTCCTCCAAAGATCGCCCCAAAGAACAACCCACCCATGGCACCTGCCTGCTCGAACATCTCAATACGCTAACTACAGAACAACCTAACAAGTTTGAAATTCAGCCTGTTGGTTGTTTATGGACATGCGACAAACCCTGTGCCGTTGCCTTCTCTGCACCTCACAAACCGACTTATCTATTCACCAATTTGCCAACCGATGAACCTGCCGCTGCTCTCCTTCAATTTGGTAAACTCTACCGCGATCGCACTACAGGCGACATTCCGTGGAAGCAGTTTCCTGAAGTATTGCAATCTGCCAGCATTGCTAAAATTCCGGCAGTAGGTGAATGAGTGGATGAGAGAAGAGCGATCGAAGATTGTGACAGGTGGAGGAGGGCGATCTGTGGTAGCTAAACACCATTGTCAATCATGAAGGATGTTTGCTGGATAGCGACTCCAGGTTCTCATCGCGTTAAAATCGAAAAAAAGGTTGCTGAGTAACCGAGCGGGAAGCAATGATCGACGCAGAAATTCTCGAAAAACTACAAACGGCATCGATTGAGGAGCGAATTAACTTAATTGAAACGATTTTGCGATCGCTAAAGCAAGATATACAACCCAATGCTGCTCCTCAATCTGGATCTCACGCTCCACGCCCTACGTTTGGATTTATGAAAGACACAGGTGAAATTCTAGGCGATGTCATTACACCCGCTCTGCCTGAAAATACCTGGGAAGCACTTCAGTGAAACTCCTCCTTGATACGCATATCTGGCTTTGGTACGCCCTCGGCGATTCCCAACTTTCAGAAAACCTGCAAGCTGCTATCGCCTCTAACACTACAGAACTTTGGCTCAGTCCAATTAGTATCTGGGAAGTCTTGCTGCTAGTAGAGAAAAGACGTATTTCTCTGCAAGTTGATCCCACCAATTGGATTAACCAATCTCTAAAATCATTAGCAATTCGTGAAGCGCCTTTGAATCATCAAATTGCAATTCTAAGTCGTCAAATCAAGCTTCCGCATCAAGATCCAGCCGATCGCTTTATTGCTGCTACCGCAATTCACTATCAACTCCAATTAGCTACAGTTGATGCACGCCTCGTAGCGGCTACTTGGCTGCCGACAGTTAGCTGAAGTTGTCAAATTAAAAAATTCCTATTCAACAATTCTGTTACTTCCCAATTCCTGATGCTGTTTGGATGACCTGGAAAAATACCTGGTTGAGGGGAAGGGGGAGTAGAGGAGTGGATGGGTGATGGGGTGATGGCGTGGTAAATTCTTAAATCATTTCGACCAATCTTCAGCCTGTAATTCACTAATCTGATCAAAATCTGACAAATTTCGAGTCAAAACCATTACTCGAACAACTCCATACATTCTGCGTTGAGCAATGTGCAGGCTGCGCGATGGGATGGATGGGGCGATCGCTACTCCTGATTGGCTAACCAAGCCTGCA
Organism: Myxacorys almedinensis A; assembly: GCF_010091945.1. GTDB lineage: Bacteria > Cyanobacteriota > Cyanobacteriia > Leptolyngbyales > Leptolyngbyaceae > Myxacorys > Myxacorys almedinensis. The sequence continues at coordinate 179,313 of NZ_WVIE01000008.1, read as the reverse complement.
AATCGTCCAAACTCGTGAAATCCAGCAATGCTTCACCTAAATCTTCTAACTGTTCCAAAGACAAAGCCTCGACCTGCGATCGCACCTCCTGAGACAATTCTCCCACTCGTCGCGTTAAGAGGCGTAAGATCAGCGATCGTTGTCCCTCTTCTCGTCCCTCCTCTCGTCCTTCCTCCTTAATATCGCGATATAGCCGCGTTTCCTTCAGTGTGATATCCAACATTGCCTCCACCTCAACTCGACTTAGCTGCTCAAACCGATACGCCACGATCGTCGTAATCATCTCCATTATTGCACCCCTACCCGCTGGCGTGTCCTCACTCCGACTACGGCTCAACAAATACCGGGCTTCCTCCACCACTTGGTCTTCTGGCACCATCGTCAACCGCATCACCGCCACCCACACTGGCACCGCACGAATCTCACCCAACTCATCCAAATACACTCGATAAATTCGATGACTCTCCAACAACTCTCGATAAGGATGCGATTGACTCTGCTCGACACGACGCGAGGGATAAATGATCACCACTTGCCAATCATGGAAGCGGACACGATTGCGATAAAAATACAACAACGACTCTGCCACGACCCGTTCATAAAGCTGCTGATCTTTTTGAAACTGCACTTCACAAAAATAAACCACACCAACCTCATCTTCCGGTGGCACAAACACGCCATCAATTTCAAACCTTGGCTCTTTGACGGCAACCGAATCAAAGCGATAAGCCGTAGCATTCGCAGGTGGATCAGGCAGCAATTCAAACAACAGCAGGGGCGATTGTGCAAACAATTTGTAGAAAATCGAATCCCGTCGCATAGAGTCCCTGATGCATCGTTGACCAACCTCTATTATTCCCTAACCCCATGTCCAAGCCCACCTCGACCTCTGCCAATCCTGCCACCATTCCTCCGACGATCGCCCCAAAGAACAATCTGCCGATGGCACCCGCCTACTCGAACATCTCAATACACTAACTACAGAACAACCTAACAAGTTTGAAATTCAACCCGTCGGCTGCCTGTGGACATGCGACAAATCCTGCGCCGTTGCTTTTTCTGCCCCTCACAAACCAACTTATCTACTCACCAATTTGCCAACCGATGAACCTGCCGCTGCTCTCCTTCAATTTGGCAAACTCTACCTCGATCGCACTACAGGCGACATTCCATGGAAACAATTTCCTGAAGTATTGCAGTCAGTGAGTATTGCCAAGATTCCGGCAGTAGGGGGAGTGGAGAGTGGGGAGTAGAGGGGTGAGGGGGTGAAGGTTAGGGATTTAAGCTTCTTCCAATGGTCTCAAAATCTGCACCTCAGCCCCCACCGCCTCAGCACTCTCAACCAAACCCTCATCGGCTGTCACCAATGGAATATTGTGAGCCACCGCGATCGCTAAATGCAGTCCGTCTAACGTCCTCAAAGGAGTATTGAATTGATGAATCCAATCTCGTGCCATTGTGTAGTGAATCGGCTCCAAAGCAAGCTGAGTGTAGAATCCAGCTTCCAGATCAGCCTGGAACTGTTGCACGATTACCCTTGCTTCTCCTTGAGCCACTTCTCCCATTCTCACTCGACGGGATAAGGCTGAAACAAACTCCACCTCAACCAATTGACTGATAGCTAGCTCCGCATCTTTACTGCTTAGTAATTCCTCAACAGCATCACTTAACGTTTCCGCCCAATACAACGGAGCCAGCACACTGGTATCCAGGTAGATCAATCTCGTTCTCCTTGGCGTGCTGTAATAATGGTTGTACTTAAAGGTTCACCCTTTACCTGCAATGAGTTTCGGAGTTTTCGATTTCGAGCTAACCAGTGACTACGAGTTTGGGCAGGCACTAAACGAGCAATCGCTTGATTTTGCTGAACAATAATAATTTCTTCCCCTTTGGCAACCTGCTCCAGAAGGGTTAGTAGGTTAACAGCTAGTTCATCAACGCTAACTTCTAACATACTCATGACCAAAAGAAATTCTATTCTAACGCGCTAAACCAGGTTTCTAAGGTCTGAGTGCGATCGCCACCAGCTTCAGGTATCTGTTGCCACTTTATTTCCAGAATAATGAATGCCGTCTTTGATGACCTCGAAAAATACCTCGTCAACACACCTTAAACTCATGCCTAAACCCACCCTCTTCATCTGCCAATCCTGCCACTCCAAGCCCGTTGACGAAGCTTCTGCATTGCAGAAGCGCCCCATCCAACTGATTGTTCTCTCCCAGCAAAACCCTTCGGTTAACTTAGTTTGGGCGATCGATCTGTTGCTGAAGTTGCTGCACTGCCTGAACAGAAAGCTTCGTTGCACGGCTGATGATGTCGATCGAAAAGCCTTCTCTTAGGGGATGGGGGAGAAGGCGAGAGGTTAGCGATCGCGGTTATTCACCAACATCTTTTAACATTTGCTCATACAAAGCTTGATCAACCCAAAATCCAGCTTGCTGCACTAAATCATCCAAAATTGGCTTCACCCTTGAGATTAGCCCCAGCACCTTAGCCGTTCTTAAGATCCCTAAAATGCCTGTAATGTTTAACCCATGTTGCGTAGCAACTAAACGCCCTAACCGCTCATCAATCAACAACCGATCCGCTTTCAGTTGCAGCGCCAGCGCGATCGCTTCTGCTTCACCATCATCTAGCTCATTTTTCAGAGTATCAATCAACAAAACATCGGTTGGTATTTGCACAGATATCCAGGTTGCCGATATGTAAATGGTCAGATCAATGCCAAAGGTTTGCAGGGCACGAACTTCCTGATCGACCGTCGGTGGAATCACTACTTGCTGATAAATGTGCTGAAGCAGTTCTAACTGTCCCACAATCAACAAATTACTAATTGGAGAAGTATTGCTGACAATGATCATCGCCAACCATGCTGACGCAAACTTGCAACATCTGCCTCATACTCCTCTAACCCGTAATGAATCGGGATTTTTCGACTCGCCAACAATTTTTGCAACTCAAACGGGTGCATTTTGGCAATTTGTGCCGCTTTGCCCAACGTTATCCGTTCTTGTTGAAATAACAAAACCGCGATCTCACGCAGTAACTCAGCCTGAGTCAACTCAGCAGACTGAGCAATCCTATCTGGAATATCGATCGTGACTATCATAATCTCTCCTACTAAGTACCCAAAAACTGCCTCATTCCATGTGGTTCCTTAAAATCTTCCAACGGCTCGTCAAAGTCATCAGATAGGGTAATCAAACCTTTAGCAACGAATACTTTCTTATTTTATCTGACCCCGCAAGGCTGGAGAGGAGGAAGGCAGTAAAGAACGTCCGTCGATCGCTCGAAAAAGTCCGTCTAGAGGTCACGGCGATCGTCCAGATTCTCTAAAACACACCCATTATTAGCGTTAAAATGCTGAACTCATGCCGAGCCATATTCTTTTCGTCTGCCAATCCTGCCACCATTCCTCCGAAGATCGCCCCAAAGAACAACCCACTAATAGCACCCGCCTACTCGAACATCTCAACACTCTAACTACAGAGCAACCTAACAAATTTGAAACTCAGCCCGTCGGTTGCCTGTGGACCTGCGACAAACCCTGTGCCGTTGCTATAGCAAAGCAGACGATATGGGCGATCGGGCTATGCAAATGATGCAAAGATTATTGCCACAAAGTAATTGGAAGATGTTCACCAAACAGCACAAAGTCACCATCTGTCGTCAAAATGCCGTAACCACGACGGTGATCTCAGAATTTGGGGTGACTCCTCCAGGATTCGATTTCGTCGCAGAGCTAACGACCAGACAGAAGTATCAACAACAACCTTCATGCTTGCCGCCGTTGTTGCTTATAGTCATGGTCTGGATCGTAGTCGATCGTGCCAAAAAGTTCCAAAACTTTCAATTGTTTACGCCGCTGAATATACTCCTGCAAAGCTGCTTCAATAACTATCTTCTCTGTTTGATGTTCGCCCAAAGTCAACGCTTCTTGGATCAACGTCGGATCAATTTCAATATTAGTTTTCATCGGTCTGCCCCTCCAACATTGACACTATCAAACTGGGTGATTCTTACTATTGTATAGCTCTGCAAATCGATGCTCAGCGATCGCCGCTATCAAGCTCAGAGAGAACACACCACTTGAGAACTATGAAACAAAACTCTGCTCGCACCTATCCACCCCTCTGGCGGCTACTGCGCTATGGCAAACCCTATCGAGTGCAAATTGTAAGCGCGATCGCGAAGTAAGTTGCAGACTATATCTGAACCGTATCAACAGTAATTTCAGTCACTCTACTCAACTGTGTATCATTACTCAACAGCACCGAATTTGTTGACAAAGCTGAGGCACAAACCATTGCATCAGGTAACTTTAATCGATACTTCTTACGCAGCGCGATCGTATAATTTTTTACAGTTTCATCAATGCCAATCACCGTAATTTGAGATAAAAACTGCTGCACTTTGAATGACCTACCGAAACCATTCAACGATTTGTTTAACCAAAAACTGAGTAGCGACCGCTCTACACTATGCCGATCGCGAAATCACGATCGCACTCCCTCAGCAGCGGCGATCGCGAATCCTTAAGCCATTTGCAAAACCGAGACTTATGGTATGCTTTGGGAAGTTTTAATAAGAACTATTCTCAGTAAAAATTCAGAGCATTATGACCATTTCGGTATCTGAGCGGGATTGGGCAGAGTGGAAGGAAGAACGATCGCACTTGATTGAATATCCTAATCCGGATGATCCAGACAATGTGCGGATGCCTCAACCGACTTGGCTGGCGTAAGGGTATAGCCGAGAGATTGCCCTGCGCGAAGTGATATTAACTTATTAGCTTGTTAATGCAATTATTCGCAGTAATCTATTCCTCTGGACATTAGCGTTATGACCATGACGATTTCGGAGCAAGCATTCAATGATCTCTGCCAGGAGGTGGAAGCCACTGCTCAGGCAGACCCCAACGATCCGCTGGATGTGACCTATGCGTATCCTGCCACCTTGGGGCAGGGAGTGACTCGCGTGATTCAACTGCGATCGGGATTGGGAATTGAAATCTTTCAGGGACGCATCTATCAGCACCATCGAGTGCAGTATTCTGAAGATCCTGGCTGGCTGGAGTATCACTTCCATCTGCTGGGACAACACATCGACACACACACGATGGTAGGGGATAAAGAATATGCCCTCTACGGCAGTGGGTCAGCGCCGCGAGAAATTCGTGATGCTCCCGAACAGCAGGCACTGGAAGTTCAAATATATCTACAACCGGAAGCTTTGCAGGGCTTTGTGAGTAATAGGTCCGGGCAACTTCCCTCATCCTTGCAGCATTTAATTCGTCCCGTGTCTCAGGAGATTTATACTCGTGTGGCGAAGCTGACTCCAGGCATGGAAAGCATTTTGTGGCAGATTGTGCGCTGTGGGCATCAGGGCGTATTGAAGCGGTTGTATTTGGAGGGGAAGGCGCTGGAGTTGATGAGTTTGGTGCTGGAGCAGGAAAGCGAAATTCAAACGGGACAACGAGCCGTTAAATCTCTCAATGCAGGGACGCTGGAGCGGATTCACTACGCCAAAACGTTGCTGCTGCTGGATGTGCAGGCACCTCCATCGCTGCCCGAACTGGCACGACAGGCGAAATTGAATGAATATACGCTCAAGCGTGGGTTTAAGCAGGTATTTGGCACCCCGGTTTTTGTGTATCTGCACCAGTATCGTCTGGAGCAAGCGCGACATCTGCTGGAACAGGGACACCTATCTGTATCAGAGGTGATGACGGCAGTGGGCTTGAGCGATCGCCAGTATTTTGCTGCCTCGTTTCGCAAAAAGTTTGGTTTCTCGCCCCGCGAGTATCTGATGCAATATCGTTCCTGTTGACCCACCAAACTAGTTCCCGCTCACCCACCATCCCCTCTATGCCAATCGCTACTCCTTCGCTATAGTCCTCCTATTGCGAGTTTTTCTAGATTGGATGTGAGACGAATGAAGCGGAATTCTTATTCGGTGGCGTTGCTGTTGAGTGTATCGGCGATCGTGGGGTTGGCGTTGCCGTCAGGGGCAGAGGAGCGATCGCCCCTAGCTTCACGGAGATCCCCCCTAGCCCCCGCGCTACGCGCCGCTGACGCTAGAGAAAAAGGGGGAACCGAACCCGCGCTCAAAGTCCCCCTTTTGAAGGGGGATTTAGGGGGATCAACGTCTAGGGCACAGCCAACTATCTCTCGCGTTCGTGACCTCAAACAACAACATCGTCCTGCCACGACCGTCAAAGACTGGGTTGCCCAGATGGAAGCGGCACAGGTGCAGGTGACAGGGGTGAAACTCGATCGCACCGAAACCGGACTCGATATCGTGCTGGAGACGGCGGAGGGCAAACCGCTGACGATTGATGCTACGAAGTTTCGCACGGAAGGAAATAGCCTGATTGCGGAGATTCCCAATGCGGTGCTGGCGTTGCCCCAGGGACAACCGTTTGTGACGGATAACCCGACGGCAGATGTGGCGAATGTGCGGGTGGAGCAGCAGGCGGGCAATATTCGCGTCAGTGTGGCGGGAAATAATGCGCTGCCGCAGACGGAGGTGACGCTGAAGGCTGGAGGACTGGCATACAGCCTTAACCCGGAAGCCGATGAACCGGATGAGGAAATTGTGGTGACGGGGGAACGGGATGGCTACCGTGTCCCGAACACCAGTGTAGGAACCCGCACCGACACCCCCCTACGCGACATTCCCCAGTCAATTCAGGTCATCCCCCAGGAGGTATTACGGGATCAAAACGTCACCAACCTGAATGAAGCCCTCAGAAACGTAAGTGGGGTAGCTCCAGGGGGTCCTTCAAGAATTAATGCTAACGATTTTATTATTCGAGGTTTTGTTACCAATGCTCGCCAGGGCAATAATTTTCTCAGGAATGGGATTAGAGAGACTGGAGATGTGTTTACAGAGATCGCTCCTGACATCGAGAGAATCGAAGTTCTCTTAGGTCCGGCTTCCGTTCTTTACGGTAGAGCTAATCCAGGTGGAACCATCAACTTGGTGACAAAGCAACCGCTGCGCGATCCCTTCTATGCTCTTGATGCCACCATTGGCAACTACGACTTCTATCGGGGGGCTATTGATCTATCTGGACCTTTAAACGACTCTAGAACAGTTTTGTATCGATTGAATGCAGACTACCGGGATAGAAGGAGTTTCATCGATTTTTTTGAAAGTCGTCAATTCTCTATTGCACCTGTCGTGAGTTTGGCAATTGGGGAGCAAACCCGCTTGACTGTGGAAGGTGAGTATACAGACAGAAGTAATATCTTAGACTTTGGTCTACCAGCGGTCGGTACGGTGTTACCTAATCCTAATGGTCGCATACCTCGTAACCGTCTGACTTCAGAGCCTGATAGTGCTGTCAATAGCACGCTTGGGAGAGTGGGCTATCGGCTGGAGCATCAGTTCAGCGACAACTGGTCGTTACAAAATGCATTTCAGTGGAGAACCTTAAGTATTGCAACTACAGACAGATTTTATCTTGGCGCTAGTCTTGCTTCTGATAATCGAACCTTGAATCGTAATAATTTCACTAGTGATAATAATACAGATGTCTATGACCTAAACATCAATTTGACTGGCAGATTTTCAACGGGTTCAATTGACCATCAGTTGGTCTTTGGAGTTGATCTGGGTAGATTAGATGCCAGGTTCAATGTTTTGAGTGGATCTGCTGCACCTCTAGATCTGTTCAGCCCTGTGTATGGGAGACCTGCTGGATCCCTTACTCCCAGTTTTGTTCAAAATAATTTAATAGACACGCTGGGGATTTATGTTCAAAATCAGGTGACGCTGGCAGAGAATCTGAAGTTATTACTGGGTGGACGGTTTGATCTATTTGAGCAAACTAGTCGAAGTTTTGTAACAGATACCAGAACTAGTCAATCAGGAGATGCCTTCAGTCCGCGTGTCGGCATTGTCTATCAGCCTATTGAACCTATTTCCTTCTATGCCAGCTACAGTGGCTCATTTACTCCGGCTACTGGCACCGCCTTTGATGGTAGCGTTTTTCAACCAGAGCGCGGTACTCAGTACGAAGTGGGAGTGAAAGCTGATTTGAATGATCGGCTTTCAGCGACTCTTGCTTTGTATGATTTAACCCGCTCCAATGTGTTGACGGCGGACAATCGACCCGGCGTACCCCCTGGTTTTTCAATTCAGACGGGAGAGCAGCGCAGTCGCGGTGTTGAACTTAGCGTTCAAGGTGAGATCCTACCCGGATGGAACATTATTGCAGGCTATGCCTACACCAATGCTGAAATCACCAGAGACAACACGCTGACCGTAGGCAATCTATTGAACAACGTTCCTGAAAATTCCTTTAACCTGTGGACAAGCTATGAAATTCAGCAGGGTCCCTGGCAAGGCTTTGGCGTTGGCGCAGGCTTATTTTTTGTGGGAGAGCGCCAGGGTGATTTGATTAATAGCTTTCAACTTCCCAGCTATCTGCGAACGGATGCCGCCATTTTCTACAACCGCAATCGGTTTCGCGTCGGACTCAATTTCAGAAATCTGTTTAATATAGATTACTTTGAAACTTCCTTCAGTCGGTTGCGCGTTTTCCCTGGAGAACCCTTCACAGTGCAAGGCACCATTTCATGGCAATTCTGAACCCATTTCAACCATTTCCTGAGCAAGAAGAAAATTCTGAAGCTTCTCCAGTTCTTGTCTTTAGCAAGGGTAGATTGAGGAAGGTAAAGCTGCTCTTGCTATCACTACTTATAACTACGACGATCTTAGGATGTCATAGTATGACCATTCATAAAACTTTCACACCCAAAACATCTCAAGTCGATTGCCAAATAGTGGAACATGCAATGGGAAAAAGCTGCATCTCCAATAATCCCAAAAGAATTGTTACAGTTCAGAGTCCTTTTCTAGGTCATTTGTTTGCCCTAGATATTAAGCCAATTGGTAGCACGTCTCAACTAGGAGTAGAACAGGAAGAATTGACAGCAAAATATTTAAGTAACAAGACTTTTTTAGGTAATAAAACAGTAGGAATAGAACATATAGGTAGAACTCGATCACCTAACCTAGAAAAACTATTACAACTCAAGCCCGATTTAATCTTAGCGTGGGATCAAGCCAGCACAATTTATCCCTTGCTTTCTCAAATCAGTCCTACAGTAGTGGTGTCATCGAGCTACATTACGCCAAATTGGAAAGAAAATTTTAACTTCATTGCTAAAGTATTAAAGAAAGAAGCAGCAGCGCAACAAGCTTTGAATCATTATTACCAACGGATCGAAAAACTGAAGATAGCTTTGGGCGATCGCTACAAAGGTAAAACTATTTCTGTTGGTGGTGGCTCCAACCTTATGTTTACCTATGCAAAGAACTCATTCATTGGTACCATTCTTGATGACATTGGGCTACAACGCCCCAACCCACAGAATGTGATTACACGCAATGGTGGAATTTACAATATTTCTGAGGAAAAATTAGAAGAGGTCGATGGCGATGTTTTCTTCTTTTTGGGGTTTTCTAATGGAGATAAGGAAGCCTTTGAAAAGCTGCAACAGAAACCTCTTTGGAAAAAGCTCAAACTTGCTCAACAAAGACAGGTTTATTTTGTTGATGGCTTCACATGGGTTGGGGGGAATTTGCTGGCTGCGGATGCTGTTTTGGATGACCTGGAAAAATACCTCGTCAACACACCCTAATCCCATGCCAAACCCCACTCTCTTTGTTTGCAAATCCTGCCACCATTCCTCCGAAGATCGCCCCAAAGATCAACCCACCGATGGCGATCGCCTACTCAAACAACTCAACACGCTAACTACAGAACAACCTAACAAGTTTGAAATTCAGCCTGTTGGTTGTTTATGGACTTGCGACAAACCCTGTGCCGTTGCTTTTTCTGCCCCTCACAAACCGACTTATCTATTCACCAACTTGCCAACCGATGAACCTGCCGCTGCTCTCCTTCAATTTGGCAAACTCTACCTCGATCGCACTACAGGCGACATTCCGTGGAAGCAGTTTCCTGAAGTATTGCAATCCGCCAGCATTGCCAAGATTCCGACAGTGGGTGGATGAGAGGAGGAGCGTCGTGTCTATGAACGATCGTTTTCAGTCATCGGGTGTACCTCTAGCCAAGCTTCCAAATCAACCAAACTTGTAAAGTCCAGTAAAGCTTCGCTGAGATCTTCTAACAGGGGTAAGGGTAAAACAGAGAGGCGCAATTTCATCTCTTCAGATAATTCTTGCCCCAGTCGGCGGGTTAGCTGTCGGGTAATGAGCGCGATCGCTTCTTGTCCGCGTACCTCTTCTCTGCCCTCTTCCTTGGCTTCCCGAATGGCTCGTGGTTCTTGCGTCAAATCTAATCCCAGCATTCTTCTAATCTCCAATCGACTTAAGTTCTTCAGCTTATAAACCAGAATCGAGGTCACAATGTCTATTATGTCGCGTTTCTCTTCGGGTGTTAACGCCGCTTGCTCAGTTCGTGCGATCAAATCTCTCGCAGCTTCCGGGGCTTCCGCTTCATTCACGATTGTCAATACCATCGCACCAACCGTCACGGGCAAGTCTCTCACCTCTCCCAACTCATCCAAATACACCCGATGCACTTGCTCCCCATCGAGAAAGGTGCGATGGGGATACAGGTCGCTTTGTTCCAGACCCCGTGATGGATAAATAATCACCGCTTGCCAGTCATTAAAACGGTCTCGATTGCGGTAGAAATACAATGTCGATTCAGCTAGCAGTCGTTCATAAAGCCGTTCATCCTTCTGCATTTGAATTTCGCAAAAGTAGACTGCGCCAATCTGATTTTCTGGTGGTAGGAACACTCCATCAATTTCAAATTTTGGTTCTTTCACTGCAACTGAGTCAAAGCGATAGTCAGATGCGTTATCCGGTTTAGTCTCAATCAAGTCAAACAAGAGTTCAGGAGACTGTTGAAACAATTTGTAAAAGAGTGGATCACGGCGCATTGTTTGCAGCGAAAAGCAACACGTTCAAGTGTACTTCAAACCCGCGATCGCTCTAATCACAGCAGCGATCGAGCTTCAACAATAGCGGGCGATCGCGGTTTAGAACCAGGGAAGCGATCGCATTTCTCGCTCAGCGATCGCCGCTATCAAGCTCAGAGAGAACACACCACTTGAGAACTATGAAACAAAACTCTGCTCGCACCTATCCACCCCTCTGGCGACTACTCCGCTATGCCAAACCCTATCGGGTACAAGTCTGGGCGGCAGTCGTCTGCTCTATCCTTCGCACCCTGCTTGACCTCGCACCCCCCTATCTCATCGGCGTTGCCATCGATGTTGTGGTTGAGCGAGAAGCCTCATTGCTCGCTCGATTGGGCATTCAAGATCCGCTGACCCAGTTGCTCGTGCTGTCCATTTTGACCATCACCGTCTGGGGTTTAGAATCCCTCAGTCAGTTCACAGCCGACAAGCTGTGGCAAAATCTGGCACAGACCTTGCAGCACGAACTGCGCGTCGATACCTACAACCATCTGCAAGAACTCGACCTGGCTTACTTTGAAGACCACAGTACAGGAACGTTGTTGTCGATTCTCAATGACGACATTAACCAGCTTGAGCGCTTCCTCAACTTTGGTGCCAAGTTTTTGATCGACTTTTTTACACGAGTATCTGCTATTGGTATCACCTTTATGCTGCTAGCTCCTGGCGTTGCCTGGTTAGCAATGGTGCCCATTCCCTTCATTTTGTGGGGCACCTTTGCCTTTCAGTCTCGCTTAGCTCCTCGCTACGATGCGGTGCGCGATCAAGCAGGGCTGATTAGCGATCGCCTCGCCAACAACCTCTCTGGTATTGCCACGATCAAGAGTTTTACGGCTGAAGCTTACGAAAGCGATCGCGTCTACGCCGAAAGTGAAGCCTATCGCCGCAGCAATGGACAGGCGATCGCGATCAGCGTTGCCTTTCAGCCCTTGCTGCGGGTCTTTATCCTATCGGGATTCGTGATAACCCTGTATTTCGGCGGGCGAGAAGTTCTTCAGGGTCAGCTTAGCGTCGGCATTTACGGTTTTATGGTGTTCATTGTGCAAAATTTGCTGTGGCCCTTCACCGAACTGAGCGAAATCATGGATGAGTATCAGCGAGCGATGGCTTCTGTTCGTCGTGTCATGGGATTACTGGATACTCCGATCGCTGTTCCTCATGGTGGTCAATCGCTACCGCTCGGAATGGTACGTGGTGAAGTGCAATTTAACGACATCACGTTTGCCTACAATGGTCGTAATAATATTCTCAACCATCTCTCTCTTCATGTTCCTGCTGGAAGCACGATCGGCATTGTGGGTGCAACAGGTTCAGGCAAGAGTACGCTCATTAAGCTTTTACTGCGCTTTTATGACGTGCAAAATGGGTGCATTTTAATTGACGGCATTAATATCCGAGAGCTTCACTTATCCGACTTGCGACAGTACATCGGCTGGGTGAGTCAGGATGTATTTCTGTTTCACGGTACGGTGGCTGAAAATATTCGCTACGGCAGTTTTGATGCTACCCGTGACCAGATCATTCAGGCGGCAAAATTAGCCGAAGCCCATGAGTTTATCGAGCAGTTACCACAGGGCTATGACACCATTGTGGGAGAGCGCGGACAAAAACTTTCGGGTGGACAACGGCAGCGGTTAGCGATCGCTCGTGCCATCCTCAAAGACCCGCCCATTCTGATTCTCGATGAAGCCACTTCAGCCGTAGACAATGAAACCGAAGCAGCAATTCAAAGATCCCTGGTTAAGATTACGCAAAATCGGACGACTATTGCGATCGCCCATCGGCTCTCAACAATCCGCCATGCCGATTGTATCTATGTGATGGAACATGAGCAATTTGTCGAGTCAGGAACTCATGAGCAATTGCTGGTTAAGAATGGGACTTATGCCAAACTCTGGCGGGTACAGTCGGGAATTCTCTAGCGCGATCGTGGCAAGCTATTAAAAGTCATTATCAATAAGGCATACCCTCCTTGGCGAAGCAGACGGCTTCATAGCGTCCTGAGTGTGCGCGATCGCTCCGTGGGGTTGTTTAACTCAGCACCTCTACGCCCTTGCGCGCCTTAATTTCAAGATAGATCAGCAGAGCATTGATATCCGCAGGATTGACACCGCCGATGCGGGTTGCTTGACCGATCGTTAGCGGTCTTACGATCGACAGTTTCTCTCTCGCTTCTTTTGAGAGCGTCTCGATCGCAGCGTAGTCTAAATCTTCTGAGAGCTTACGGTGGGCTTGACGGCTGACCAATTCGATCTGATGCTGTTGCCGTTGAATATAACCAGCATATTTGATATCAATTTCTGCGCCTTCTTTTTCAGCGCGATCGCACGTCCCGTTTCCTAAGCCATAGCGCTCCAAATCAACATAATGAAATCCGGGGCGACGCAAAAGTTCGGCTAAGGTGATGGAGCCTTTGATCGCTTGGTTTGTATCTGCTGCGATCGCTTTTCCGCTATCGTCGTGTTCTTTCACGCGGGTCTCGTGCAATCGCTCTTTTTCGGCGGCAATCGCTTCCTGTTTGTGAGAAAACCATTGCCAGCGCCGATCATCAATCAAGCCAATTTCGCGCCCCAAGGGGGTAAGACGCTGATCAGCATTATCGGAGCGCAAAATCAGGCGATACTCTGATCGGGACGTAAGGACGCGGTACGGTTCGCGTAGATCTTTGGTGCAGAGATCGTCAATCAGCGTGCCGATGTAGCTGTGTTCACGGGGAAACACAATCGGTTCTTGGTGACGACAGAATCGCGCCGCGTTGATTCCGGCAACCAGCCCCTGAGCGGCAGCTTCTTCATACCCTGTGGTGCCGTTGATTTGCCCCGCGCAAAACAAACCTTCGATTTTTTTGGTCATCAGCGTGGGATAACACTGCGTCGCGGGTAGGTAGTCGTACTCTACTGCATAGGCAGGACGCAGCATCGTACAGTGTTCGAGACCTGGGAGCGATCGCAGCATTTGTAGCTGGATCGATTCGGGCAATCCGGTTGAGAAGCCCTGAATGTATAGCTCTGGAGTGGTTCGTCCTTCTGGCTCAATGAAAATCTGATGGCTTTCTTTGTCGGCAAAACGCACAATTTTATCTTCGATGCTGGGGCAGTAGCGCGGGCCTTTGGCATCGACCCATCCACCATAGACAGGAGACAGGTGAAGATGGTCTCGAATAATTTGGTGGGTTTGGGCGGTGGTTCGGGTGAGGTGGCAGGGCAGTTGCTCCCGTTCGACCCATGCCTCCGGGTCAAAGCTAAACCAGCGCAGGTCGGGGTCTCCCGGTTGAGGTTCGAGTCTATTGAAATCAACCGATCGGCGATCGACGCGGGCGGGCGTTCCGGTTTTCAGGCGTCCGGTTTCAAAGCCGAGCCGATTTAGCGTTTCAGTCAAGCCCACGGCGGCAAATTCTCCGGCGCGCCCTGCTGCCATTGAGGTGTTGCCAACCCAGATTTTGCCGCCGAGAAAAGTTCCGGTGGTCAGCACCACAGCGTTGCACTGGAACGCAACGCCGAAATAAGTTTGCACCCCGATCACCTCGTCGTTTGCGCCCAAGATCAAATCTGTCGCCATGCCTTCGCGGATGGTGAGATGCTCCTGATTTTCAACGATTGTTTTCATCAAGGTGGCATATTCACGCTTATCGGTTTGCGCTCGTAATGCCCACACTGCGGGACCTCGTGACGCATTGAGTACCCGTTTCTGCAAATACGTCTGGTCGGCGACCTTGCCGATTTCGCCTCCGATCGCATCGGTTTCATGCACAAGCTGCGATTTTGCCGGACCTCCGACCGCCGGATTGCACGGCTGCCATGCGATTTTATCGAGGTTGAGCGTTAGCAAAAGCGTGCGGCAACCCAAACGGGCAGTGGCTAACGCGGCTTCACAGCCAGCATGTCCGGCTCCGACTACGACAACATCAAAAGCATCCAGAAAATCTACAGACGGATTCATAGCAACAGGCATATCAGGGCTATCGGGCACACGCTATCTGAACAATGCTCCCCAAACGGAGCGAGTCAAGACCCCATTTTCCATTCCGTCTTCCGCAGGGGCAAGAGCGCTGAAGGGAGGGGGAGGGGGAGGGGTGAGGGGTTTCAAGAATGAGGGGTTCCAAAAATATGGCGTCAGTCCTGACCTTTATTCTAATAGGTCTGAGAGTTGGGTCTGATACCAAATTAATCTGTAAATGCTACAGACGTGTGACCTCCCCCAACCCCTTGGTCAGGAGGGGAGCCGGAAAGTCCCTCTTGACCAAGAGGGGATGCCGTAGGCAGGGGGGCGAGGATCTGTCGCAGTAGAAAAATCAATTGGGTCTGAGAATTAGATCTAACAAAGTAGTCCTGGCGTTGGGGATACTTTACCGCACGTTCAACAGTTTATGGGTTTGCAGGCTGATCCGCCATTGGGGATGCTGCAACACATACTCAAAAATTTGGGGAATACTCTGGCTTTCCCATTCTGCTTGAAGGTAGCGCAGGGCAGAAAGAGACACCTGCTGTGACTGCTGCTCTGCCCAGGCAAAATCGTCTGCTATGGCAATTACCACCTTAAGTTCGTTGACGTGGGCATAAACGCTGTTGTGGGGCGGTTTAAAGGGCTTGGGCGAAAGCGTCACCCAGTCAAACATGCCGCTAAAGGGATGCGCCCCCGATGTTTCTAAATGAACGCGCAGTCCTGCGGCGTGAAGGGCGTCGGTAAGCGGAGCAAGATCATGCATCAACGGTTCGCCCCCGGTAATCACTACGATCGCAGGATTGGCAGCTTTGGCGGTGGTGGCGAGAGATGCGATCGCACGCATTGGGTGCCGTTTTGGGTTCCAAGAGTGTTTAGTATCACAAAACCAGCAACCCACATCACAGCCACCTAAGCGAATGAAAAAGGCATTGGTGCCCGTCCAAGCGCCTTCTCCTTGAACCGAGTGAAAGGTCTCGACGATGGGCAGATCTAACGGGGTGAGGGCAGGCAAATCTTGCATCAGACATGGGTTAATCATCTTCATACTCCGCCCAAGAATTAGGATTTTCTGACACAGCCACCTTCAACTTCACTCCATCCGGCAAGCTCTTCTTCGTCTTGTCATAAATGTACTTGGCGATCATTTCTGCGGTCGTTTCATATCCTTCCGGCAACACTTCATTCAAGATGCAGTGATCGAGTCCGCCTTTGAAGACATCTTTTTTCGCCCATTTCAATGTTCTAAAATCTGCCACCATAACGGGATGGGGGCAAAATTCAGAGGCGTGAAGCTGATGAGAGGTTGCTTCTAGCTTCACTGTGTAGGTATGACCATGCATCCGTCCGCACGGACCGTTGTAGTCGCGAATCTGATGAGCCGCGTTGAAGGTAAATTCGGTGCTAAGTTTCCAAGTTGGCATAAGTGTTGTTGCGGGCGGTAGAGGGTGAGTTCAATGCGCGTGCTATGTTGGATGCCAATTATCTCAGGATGCGGAGTTCTATTCTAAAAGGTAAAAAGCAAAGATATGGAAACGAATGCAGAGGCAGACTCACTCAAACGTGTCTTTGGATTGCGAACGCTGGTGATTTACGGAGTGGGCGATATTCTGGGGGCTGGCATTTATGCCGTGATTGGAAAAATTGCGGGGCTTTCCGGGACTTTGGTTTGGGCTTCGTTTTCGGTGGCAATGGTCGTCGCCGCATTCACAGCGTTGAGCTATGCCGAGCTTGGCAGCCGCTTTCCGCAAAGTGGAGGAGTTGCCACGTTTGTGCATCAAGCCTTTCGCACCGATTGGCTGTCGCTCCTGGTTGGTTGGCTGATGTTTTGCACCTGTCTCGTGTCGATGGCGACGCTTTCTAGGGCGTTTGCAGGCTACTTGAATGCGTTTATTCCGGTGCTTCCAGTTTGGTTGATTGTGATGACGCTGTTTGCGGCCCTGGCGTTTGTCAACTTTAGAGGAATGGAGGAGTCTTCAGCGCTAAATATTGTCTGCACAACGATTGAGGTTTCGGGGTTGATTGTTGTGATTTTGGTCTCGACTTTGTTCTTAAGCAGCGGCGGTGGGACGGCTTCAGTAGCTAATGTGGCAACGTCTCCAGCCGTAGGGTGGACATCGGTGGCTCAAGGGGCGGCGCTTGCCTTTTATGCCTTTATTGGGTTTGAGGATATTGTCAATGTTGCCGAAGAAGTGAAAAACCCCGAACGCAATGTTCCAAGAGCGATCGTGATTTCGTTAGGGGTTGCGGGGGTCATGTATATCCTGGTTTCTTGGCTGGCAACTCAGGTGCTTACCCCGGCAGAATTGGGAGCTTCAAGCGCTCCGTTGCTGGATGTTGTGCGGCGATCGCAGCCCAATTTTCCTCAGGTTATTTTTACGTTGATTGCTTTGTTTGCCGTGATGAATACGGCATTGCTGAATTTTGTTACTGCATCGCGATTGCTGTTTGGTATGTCACGCGAGGGGTTAATTCCAGCGTGGCTGGGCAAATTGCATCCGCGTCGAGCCACCCCTTACCGGACACTGCTGGTGATTCTGCCGATCGTGATTGTTCTGGCACTATCTGGAACGCTGCAATTTTTAGCCGGAACCACTGCCACGCTGATTTTGCTGATGTTTTGTTTGGTCAATCTTTCACTGTTGATTCTAAAACGGCGAGAACCCAGAAACATCGGATTTCAGGTTCCTATAGTGGTGCCTGCGATCGCGCTACTGTGCAATGTAATTTTGATCGCGTTTGCGTCTCAAGCCAGTTACGCTTTGGCAGCCGTATTTGTGGCGATCGGGTTGTTGCTGATTGTGATTCAGAGAGCAGTGCTCAAGAGCCGTTTGCCTAGTGCGTAAAGCAACTACCAGCCCCAAGACCCCGATTCACCTTTGAATGGACCAACCACGTCACTCGTGACCCAGCCACCGTAAAAGTTTCCCGGTTGCGGCGTGACTTTCTCAGCGTTAACATAGCAGTCATCCATCGCCGCCGCGTAGAACGCAACGTAGTTTTCGATCGCAGCAAAATCTAGTGTTGGGGTTGAGTAATACCAAGCTACATCGCTCGCCTCTTTGTCCCCAACCTTGACAGTGTAATAACTGCCTTTTCCCTTCCATTCACAGAAGGTTTGACGAGAAGATGGGATCAAGTATTCCTGTCGAATATCCTCAAGCGGCAGGTAGTAGGTCGGCGGATGGCTGGTTTCTAGCACGCGGAAGGCGTTTTGGGTATCTGCGATCGTAACCCCATTAAACACAATCTCAATCCGCTTATCCGTCGCTTCCAACCGAGGCGGACGGGGGTAATCCCAAACCGATTCTTGACCTGATTCCGGAGCAATAGGTTTTGGTCGAAACATGACGCTGTGTCACTAAAGGGCTTGCGTCTCTAGTGTAGAAAATTTAGGAGAGTAATCCCAAGGGGGAAGCCTAGCGGGATGGATGGCGAAAGTTAGTCCTTTGTTCAGATGTTATTGATGGACTAAGGTTTGTTCTTAGTGCTCAAGCTTTTGTTGTTTTTTCAGTACAACGGCTCAAATGGAACTCTCACCTAATTCAGCCTCAGCGTCGTCTCGCTGACTGTCTTCGGTGCCTTCGGCTCAGCGAAACTGTTCGCACCTCCTTGTAGCGTTTCCACAATTGAGCGAGGTCGAGTTCTGCTTTCAGCTTTGGCTTCCCGGCTTCCACGATAGCCAGAGTCAACGCTTTGGGCTTGCCATATTGCTCAAGGGTGTAATCAAATCGTTCCAGCGCGATTAACAGACCGATCAAAAAAACTCTCGAAATTTGCAAAAGCTTCTTGTAAGCCTGGCTGTAGCTAGATTTTAGAACGGAGAGAGAGGGATTCGAACCCTCGGATAAGTTACCCCATCACAGCATTTCCAGTGCTGCGCCTTCAACCACTCGGCCATCTCTCCAGGTAGACTGCACATATAGCTAGTAGCTGATAGCTATAAACACAACCGTTGAGTATCAATACTAGCAGAAGTTGCCTCATACTGAATAGAGAACGTGCAAATCCATTTTTATGACTGAATTTTATACTGTCCATGTGTATCATCGCCAAAAGGGAATGGACTTCACTTTTCGGGTACCTAGCGATCGCTACATTTTGCACTCGGGTGAACATCAAGGCGTCGAGCTACCATTTTCCTGCCGCAACGGGGCCTGCACCACTTGTGCGGTCAAAGTTTTATCTGGAGAAATCTACCAGCCCGAAGCCGTGGGGTTATCTCCCGACTTGCAGCGTCAAGGCTATGCGCTCTTGTGCGTCAGCTATGCCCGCTCTGACCTGGAGGTAGAAACCCAAGACGAAGATGAAGTGTACGAGCTTCAGTTTGGTCGATTTTTTGGCAAAGGAAAAGTAAAGCGGGGGCTGCCGCTTGATGAAGATTGAGGAAAACTTTAGCGATTTCTGCTTTGGCTCGTTCCGCTTCTTCCGGTAATAAGACTAAATGCCTATCAGCGTCATAAAATCGTATCCAGGGACAAGTTCTGATGGCAGGTTCTCGAACACTACGTGGAGCAAAGCTAACGATCGCTCCTTCCCAAGTCCCCGACCACAACTTGCACCATCTCGCACCAAAGCCATCCCTGGGCATTACCTCAACTCGATGGGCTAGAGCGGTTGATAGCCTTGACCGATTTGGAGCCGCCAGCCTTGCAGGGAATTGAGGTCAAGACGATCACATCTGGATATCGTCCATCTTCTTCCCATAAGATCCAAGATTTACGCTCTCGGCTGCCATCGGCATCCAGTTTGCACCGAGCAGATTAAAACATTCCTCTTAAATGAGCCTAAAAATGTCTTAAATTAAAACGAACGAGAATCGATGTCTAAATTCTTGGATTTGCCCTCATCCTACGCTTACATTTAGCCGTTATCGATTCTGGTTTGTGAAGTAATCGCGCTACTATCGAGAAGATCTAAGTTGTCCACAACACAATTTCTTAACCCTATTTCTCATGGAGCAAGAGACTCTGCCAACAGAGGTGATTTTGACCTATCCGAAGCAGTCGCTTGGCAATGTGCAGCTTGATTGGTCTCCTCAGCCAGGTAGCTATTTTGATTTGGAGGGTCAGACGTACACTGTTTTAGAACGTCGGCATCGCTATCAGTTGAAGTCGGGGCGCTATCGGCTACACAAGATCGCAATTTACGTTCAGAAAATGCAGCATCCGGCAGAGCGGAGTTTGGTGGATGGGCGATGGGTGATGGGCGATGCGACCTGCGCCTACAATGCCCGATCAGAGATTGTCAGGTGTGCGGTGAACCCGGAAGGGGCGTGTGAGGGGTGTCGCTATTATGAGAGGCGATGAGGCGATCGCGCCTGCATGGTTTCCCCCACCTCTAAGCGGACGCCGTTGGCAAAGTCCCAACCCGATTGAGCGCGTTTGCCTGCCTGCTGGACTTCTTTTAACAGCAAGTATCCGCACCCTGTTTCGATCACGGCTCCCTGATTTTTCAGAATCGCCGCGACCGTTCCGGGTGCTGCGATCGCAGTTTTTAGACTAGCCGCCGCTTGCTGGAGTGCTGCAAATTCTGGCGGAAGCTGAGCCAATAGTGTTGCGTCGAGGGGAATCGTTCTGAGAATTTTCAGCGCGCTGCCGCGAAAGGGGGTTGTGCAGTTCGGAAAAAATCCCCGAATTTGGTTGTGCAGCGCGATCGCACTTTTTGACCAGTCCAATTCATAGTCGGTTTTCTTGATCAGAGGAGCGTAGGTTGCCTCAGCGGCGTTTTGGGGAATTGGCTGAATTGCTTGATTTGCCAGCTTTAGGAGCGTTTCAATTAAGAGATCGGCTCCGATCAGAGCGAGTTTGGCGGCAACGTCGGGGGCAGTGTCGAGGGGCGCGATCGCCACGGTCGATTTCAACAGCATTGCGCCTGTATCCATGCCTGCATCCATCATCATCGTGGTGATCCCCGTCTCAGACTCCCCATGGTAAAGACACCACTGAATCGGCGCGGCTCCTCGATATTTCGGCAAGAGCGAGCCGTGCACATTCACACAGCCCCAGCGCGGCATATCCAGCAGCACTGGAGACAAGATTTGCCCGTAGGCAACCACGACAAACCCATCTGCCTCCGTTGCCCTCAGCTTTTCTAAGGTTTCCTCGTCTTTTTTGACGTTTTTAGGTTGCCACACCGGGATGCAATGGGCAAGCGCGATCGCTTTGACCGGAGATGGAGACAGATCGCCTCCCCGTCCCCGGCGCTTGTCGGGCTGAGTCACCACCGCAACGACCTCAAATCTAGAATCAGACACCAAAGCTTCGAGGGTGGGAACTGCAAATTGAGGCGTTCCAAAGAAAACAATTTTCATGCAATCAGGCTGGGGCGTAAGGCGTTACTCTTTAAGTATGAAGCCAGTATTAAGATGAAGCCAATACTGGGAAAAGTAAATTCGGCAGCCTTCATTCTTCCCGCTAGAAGAGCGTTGGCTCTGTCAAACCGGCGTCCCATTACCTTCTGACCTTTTTAAGATGAAGCCTAGATTTGCAGATATTAAAACGTGGCAACAGGCTGAAGTGCTGATGCAGCCTGCGTTTATTCGTCTGATTGATAATCTTCGCAAGCAGCTAGACGAAACTACCTGGAAGGGCAGCTATCACGATGTTTTGGTATGGGCAGATGGAATTCCTGAGGATGTAAAGGCGACGGTGGCTCGCCTTCAAGAGCAACTTAAGAGCGCCACTCCTGAGCAAACCTCCGATATCGAGCAAACCCTATGCCATTTGCCAAAGCCTTATCCGGGTTACGAGTTGCGGTTAGAACAAGCCGATCAGCAGGTGACGATTGACCTGTGGAAACTATGCTACAAAATCTGTTTTCAAACTGATAACGTGGCGTTAACCGACGATCGCCCAGTGGAGGTCGATACGAGTTTGATCGATGAAACCGGCGAGGTGGATTGGAATCAACTCGATGATAAAACAAAGCGGCTGGTGGCAGAGATTTTTGAGAATTTACCAACCCAATCAAGCCAATAGCGTATTCCCGCGAATCAGTGACATTGATCCTTGTCCCTTTTAGAAACCTCTGAACTCGTCAAGCCAATAGCGTATTCCCGCGAATCAGTGACATTGATCCCGCGATTGGCTCTGCCAAGCTTCAAAGAATCGCGGCTCAGAAACACAGTTACACATTTATTTCATTTACACATTTAAGGATGCGATTTGCTTTACCAAACTCCGCAGACATAATCACGATTTCTCCGTTCACCAACTCCAACCGATAGTCGGGGTATTGCGCCTGCACCATCTCTAAGTCTTTAGGGGTTAAAAGCATACAGCCTCCATAGCCTCTCTATTAGTTTACTGATGCTCACGGCGTCGCACTACAAGGGCATTCGCCTGGTTATGCTGAGGACATATAGGATAATCGATACAACGCTAAACTCACAGCCATGACCCAAGATCAAACCCTTAAGGCAGAACTTGCAGCGGCAACCTCTGGTGTTGCTGTCTACGATCGCAGTGCTTGGGGACGCATTGAAGTATCCGACGCAGATCGGCTCAGCTTTCTCCACAACCAAAGCACTAACGACCTCAAACACCGTAAACCGGGGGAAGGCTGCGACACCGTATTTCTGACCTCTACGGCACGCACCATCGACCTTGCCACAGCTTACGTTTTAGATGAATCCGTTTTACTGATGGTGTCTCCGGGCATGACCGAGAAAATTCTGTCGTTTCTCGATCGCTATATTTTCTTTGCAGATAAAGTAAAGCTGACAGACATCACCGATCAAACCTATGCCTTCAGCGTGTTTGGCGCAAAAAGTCACACCCTGCTTGCTCAACTAGGCGCGGCAGAGATGATCGGGCAGCCCTACGGAACCCATCGGGTCTTTACCATTGCTGGGCAAGCGGTGAGAGTTGCGATCGGAAGCGGCTTGGTGACAGAAGGCTATACCCTGCTTGCGCCGACCCCTCTGCAATCGGCTTTGGTAGAGGCGGGCGCAACCGCGATCGACGATGCCACTTGGAATACGCTCCGCATCCGGCAAGGTCGCCCCATGCCCAGACACGAACTCACCGATACTTATAATCCCTTAGAAGCGGGATTGTGGCACACGATTTCGTTTGATAAAGGCTGCTACATTGGGCAAGAAACGATCGCTCGGCTCGACGCCTACAACGGGGTAAAGCAACAGCTTTGGGGTGTGCGGTTAGATAAACCCGTCACCGTGGGCGACAGTGTAAAAATTGGTGAGGAGAAGGTGGGAACGGTGACCAGTGTTGCCCCATCAGAAGGCGGGGAACTGCCTGAGCCAGGGAAAGGCGCGATCGCGCTTGCTTATATTCGCACCAAGGCAGGCGGCGCAGGGTTAACGGTTCAGATTAGCGATAGTGTAGGTGAGGTGGTTGATTTGCCCTATCTCACCCGAGTTGCCCACCGTGCCTCTTCAAAGCCCCGGCAAGGTTAGCGCGCCCCATTGATTGGGGGTCTAGGGCAGCCGGGCACCCTAACTGCTGATCTCAGGATGAAATTTGCGGTACAGCATAGAGGAGATCGGCTGCCCACCCAGGAGATGACGAGTTGCGATCGCGTCTACCTCTTCAGGCAACACCCGACAATACCAAATCTGCTCTGGCAACACCAGCACCATTGGTCCGTTCCCGCATTGCCCCAAACAACGACTTTCCTCCACGTCTACTCCCGCGATAGGAAGGGTTTGAAACGCCGCGAGCACTTTTTTAGCCCCCAGTTTACGACACGATGTATTTTGGCAAACACGAACGCACTGAGAGGACTCAGATTTGCTGCTCATGGATCGTCCTTATGGCTCAGTTTCGGTTAGGTAATTAGGCTCGTCGGGCAGCCCGTTTAATCGGGTGACAATCCCTTCGATGCTAACCAATCTCGGTTAAATAGCTTGGACTGGTAGCGCCCGCCCCCATCGCAGAGAACCGTCACGATCGTATGCCCTGCCCCCATTTGCTTGGCGAGGGCAACGGCTGCCCCCACGTTGATGCCCACCGAACCGCCCATAAATAAGCCGTCTTTTTCCATGAGTTGATAAATCACCCGCACTGCTTCTCGATCGTCGATCTGAATGGCATCATCGATCGGCGCACCTTCCATGTTGCCCGTAATCCGGCTGTTGCCAATGCCTTCTGTAATTGAACTGCCCTCAATTTTGATGTCCCCTGTCTTTACATAGCTATACAGTCCGCTCCCCATCGGATCGGCAACCACACATCGAATCGTCGGATTTTTTGCTTTGAGAAACATCGAAACGCCAGCATAGGTTCCACCTGTTCCGGTTGCCGCAACCCAGCCATCGATCGCGCCATCTGTTTGCGACCAGATTTCGGCGGCGGTCGTTTCGTAATGAGCCTGCCGATTGGCAAGATTCTCAAACTGATTTGCCCAAATCGCGTTCTCCATTTCGGCGGCGATTCTGCCTGATAGTTTGACGTAGTTATTTGGATCTTTGTAGGGCACTGCCGGAACCGTGCGAACTTCAGCCCCCAAGGTTCGCAGCATCTCAATTTTTTCTTGAGATTGGGTTTCAGGAATGATAATCAGACATTTGTAGCCTTTCGCGTTACAAATATGAGCAAGTCCAATTCCGGTGTTGCCTGCGGTTCCTTCGACCACGGTTCCCCCCGGTTTGAGTAAGCCTTTTTCTTCGGCATCTTCAACAATGTAGAGTGCTGCCCGGTCTTTTACCGATCCGCCTGGGTTGAGAAATTCTGCTTTGCCCAAAATCTCGCACCCGGTCTCATCGCTAAAGCTGTTGAGCCGGATCAGCGGAGTGTTGCCGACCGCATTTGCAAATCCACGTTTGATATCCATTCTGCTCGTTTCCTGCATGGTTCCCTAGTAGTCTGTCAAAGTTGAAATGAGGGACTAGGAATGGATGGGTTAGAGAGTCGATGGGTGAATGGGTCGTTCAATAATCCAGCCCATCGACTCCTGCACTCATCGACCCCTCCACTCATTGACCCATCGGCTTAACATTGACCATCTACTAGTTAAATTCTGGCGTATCACGGGCGATCGTTGGGCAAAATCTACCTGGAATACGCAAATCTTTTGGGAAACGAGGGGTGGTTTACCAGACCTTACTCAGCTTTAGAGTAAATCCTGGTAACACTGGGTCAGCATTCACTGTTTCAGGATTTTCTAACCATGTCACGGTTTGTCCGGGTCGGTAGACGTAGACGCTACGATGCGATCGATCGATCAGCAGTCCCAACCGAAACCCCGGTTCTTGCGAGTATTCTTCCATTTTTGCTTGCAGCGGTTTTAGATTGTCCGAGGGCGATCGCAACTCAACCACAAAATCAGGACAAATGGGGGCAAATTTCTGCTGTTGCTCTGGCGTGAGCCTGTTCCAGCGTTCTGTCGTAAGCCAAGACGCATCAGGAGAACGCTCTGCGCCTGTAGAAAGCTTGAAGCCCGCGCTAGAACTAAACGCCAGCCCAGAACCATCTTGATCTGACCAGTTCACGAGTTGGTGAATGATTCTGGCTTCTCGATTTCCGGTTTCTGAACCTGCTGGGGGCATAATTGAAATCTCTCCATCACGATCGCGCTCAATCCGCAAATCCCGATTGAATTGACAGAACTCAAAAAACTGATCGTCGGTCATAGAGATAACTGACGGTGGAATTCGCACAACTAATGAGGACGAAAACATAGTGATTTCCCTCCGATGAAAGCGAGGATGCGATTCTTTGAAGCTTAGCAGAGCCAATCGCGTAGATGTCTAAGCCCTCATTCTCTATCTTATGGCTCTATCTTACGGAATTGGGATCGATCGCAAGAGCCGATCCACGATCGCACCCGATCGCCGCCCTCCGGCTGGAATAATCCGATGTGCTAGAACGTGGGGCGCAAGGTATTTTACATCGTCGGGAAGGGCGTACTCTCTTCCTTCTAAAAAGGCTAAGGCTTGAACCGCTTTTTGAAGTGCCACTGACCCACGGGGACTCGCGCCCAAGGTAATTTCTTCGTCTTGCCGGGTGGCTCGAACCAGGTTGAGAATGTAGTGCTGCAACGAAAGCTCGATGGTAACTTGAGTGCACAGCCCTTGAAGCTGGCGGATTTCGTCTAAGCTAATGCAGGCTTGGAGGGGTGCGATCGCAGCAGTTGCCTGAAGTCGCTGTAACATTTGCAATTCTTCAGCCTCGGACGGGTAGCCCAATGACAACGACAGGGCAAAGCGATCCATTTGAGCTTCGGGCAAGGGAAAGGTTCCTTGATATTCCACAGGGTTTTGTGTGGCGATCACAAAAAACGGTTCGGGCACGAGGCGAGAATGCCCATCGGTCGTGACTTGATGTTCTTCCATGACCTCAAGCAATGCCGACTGAGTTCGGGGAGTCGCACGGTTAATCTCGTCAGTGAGCAAAATATTTGCAAAGATCGGACCTGCCAAAAATTCAAAGGTTCCACTGCTGGGGTTCCAAATATTGGTTCCGGTGACATCACTCGGAAGCAGATCGGGCGTACACTGCAACCGCTGAAATTTGCCATCGATCGACTTGGCTAACGATTTTGCCAGCAAGGTTTTGCCTACCCCCGGAACGTCTTCGAGCAAGACATGCCCCCCGGAGAGCAGGGCAACCAGAACAAGCCGGATCGCTTCCTGTTTGCCTACGATCGCTCGGTTTAAGTTCTGAACGAGTAGCTCAATGCGGTCTCTCATGGCGGCAGTCCTATCGGTTGAAGAATCCTGTTCATCATACTCAGGGTTCCCAATCATGGACGATGGTAAGCTCTTGGAAGTCAGGCTGGCAACGGTGCTTTTGGAGATGATCTTTGCGCGAACCGCTTCTTTGCGCGAACCGCTCTAGTGGTCTATCAAGGTGGAACTGAGGGACTAGGAGTGGATGGTGGAGAGTGGAGGGGTGGATGGGTCGGGAAGGAATCTAGTGGTCTGTCAAAAATTGAAATGGGGGACTAGGAGGAGAGGGGGAGTCTAGTAAAGTAATCGGAACCATCCACCCCTCCGCTCAACGTTGACAATCTACTAGGAGATCGCAGCCAACATGGTACGAGCCGTTTCACAATCTAGGTTAATTTGGGTCTGCAATTCTTCTAAAGAAGCAAATTTTTGTTCAGGACGGATAAACTCCTCCAGTTCGACGGTGAGGGTCTGTCCATATAAGTCGCCTGCCCAATCAAGCAAATGAACTTCGATTGTTTGTGTCAAGCCATTTACAGTAGGGCGATTGCCGATATTCATGACACCGAGAACCGAATCTGCCTCTTCCCCAGACACGCGCACACCATAAACGCCCTGCCGGGGAATCAGCTTGTTAGCAGGTGGCTGTAAGTTGGCGGTGGGAAAGCCAATGGTGTGCCCTAGCTGCTGCCCTTTCACCACTTGACCGCTCAAGCGATAGGAGCGCCCCAACATCCGATTTGCGGTTGCCAAGTCTCCTTGTAGCAAGGCATCCCGCACCGATGAGCTACTGATGCGCTTGCCCTGAAACGTAAGCAAGGGAACGATAGTAGTGCTGATGCCATAGCTTGCCGCGATCGCACTAAGATCTTCTGCGGTTCCTGCCCGCTTGCACCCAAACCGAAAATCTGCGCCGATGCTGACTTGCTGCGCTTGCATATGCCGCACTAAAACTTCTTCAACAAACTGCTGCGGACTCAAGGCGGCTAGTGCTTGAGTAAACGGCAACATCACAAGCTGCGCTATACCTATAGATTCCAGGTGAGCAGCTTTTTCATCAAGCGGTGTCAGCAGCGATCGCGGCTGCCCGGTGAAAAATTCTTTTGGGTGGGGTGAAAACGTAACGACGGTCGCACGATTGCTTGTTTGAGTATCGAGGACAGGCAAAACAACCTGGCGATGCCCCAAGTGGATGCCGTCAAAGTTTCCCAGGGCAACGGCGGTTGGTGTCAAAGCGGTAGAGGGAGAAGAAGTTATCCACACGCTTCACATTTTGACACACTTCGTTCGGGAAAATCCAGAAATCTACGGAAAGAAATGAGATGCAACATTAAAGATACATGACTGTCGCGATCGCAATCAGTAAATGCGCCGACAGCGTGCCCCTATACAGTTAGCGCTGGATAGGTAGATGAGTGGATGGGTGGGGGTGTGGCTTCAGTGAGAACAGCGGTGAGACTGCTATCGATCTGGGTTATCACGGCAGCGATCGAACCAGTTTTGGTAAGTTTCCCTGTGAGTCGCATCCTTTAGCTCAATCTTGATGTGAATTTGACCGCAACCATGGTTAGACTGATGCGCGATCGCATCGAGCAACCAAGCGGCAGTACGAGGAGAAGACAGGGTGCCTTGCACAGTAGATCTGCGATCGCCGTCCGAGGAAATCACCTCAGCATCGACAAATTCCAGACCCTCGATTTCGCCCTGCGATAGGTCAATCTCTGCCAATCTTCGAGGAGAAGACCCAACTTGCTCAACAATCAACTTCTCCCGCCGCACCGGCACCTGAATCATCTGGGTCTCGATTTCCTTCCGAATCACCACCTCGCCAACCTTCTGTTTTTGGTAGCTAACAGAAAGGCGTTCTTCTAGCAGACGAATCGCTTGTTCTTGCACAACAGTATCGGCGATCGCGTCGTTTTGTACGATCGCATCAGGGAGCAGCGATCGCTCACTATTAGTAGACTCGATCGTCTGCGGATCTGCAACTGAGTGACGAGAGCTACGATAGGTTTCTGGCTCTAAAGAATCGAACGTTGATGCGTCAGATTGCATAGTAGGATATACGGGCAAGTTTGCAAGATCAAAAGGAGCTAAGTTGACAGACAAGATGCGAGATTTTGGGTCTAGCCGGTCAACCAATGTACTCTTTAACAAAAAGCTTTTTTGTAAGGGATCACTAAGAGAACGGGTTACAACAAAATTTAGATGTTCTGCTTCATCAACAATAAGATTTTCAACAGCACCAATAAACTCGTTTTGCTGATTAAGAACTTCAAACCCAATCAGCCTCTTTCTGAGGTTTTCTAATCGATATTCAAGCTGACTATTCTCATTGGAATATCGGGGTGATTTGGTATACATTTTACCAACCATTTCTCTGTAGTAAATCGCCATCTTTGAGAGCAGGCAGAGCTATTTGAAAACAACTCTGCCGATCTCTCTATCATCTCAGTAACCCTTGAGATTTTGGCTACCCTGATCCTTTCTCAGGAAGAAGAAAATTCTCGTTTCCTCTCCTTAGGAAGAGAGCTAGAGTAAGGGTAGTTCAATACACCTTTGCTCAATTGATGGCTTATGAGCAATTATTTGCGCTTGTTGCGATCGTTATCAATCACAGGGCGACCTTGAGTATCGATATCCAACTCCTCACGCCGGACTTTCTCTTCAGCCGTTACCGTCTCTTGATCAACAACCTTCTTCACCCGCACTTCTTCCCGAACGTAAGCTTCCTTGCGGACATCAGGCGTTTCTTCGTAAACTTCCATGCGGGCAACCTCGCCCTCTTGGAAGGTAGCTTCACCCGGAGTGACAGCCGTGGCATCAGTTGGGCTGGTGCGCTCAATCACAACCCGCTCTTTCTCAACAGGGACGTCAACACGGGCAGTCTCGGTTTCAACGTGCTTGCCAACTGCAACTTCACCCGATTTGCGGCGAGTCTTGCTGCCGATCAAGCGCTCTTGATACAACCGGACGCGATCGTCGTGGCGATCTAGGTTAAACAGGTCTGGGTCGTGCTCTTCGTAGCGGTAGCTGCTGCGATCGTAAGCGGCGGCTCCACCTGCAACGGGGGAACCTGTATAGCCACTTCCTTCAACGGGCACTGGAGAATTAAGAGCAGCAGAAGACTCTAAGGGAGCTTCGCCGTAACCTGTCATGGTTCCTGCCGCACCCGGAGAGCGGTATACGCTGCGAACCCGCTCTTCATGGTCGTAGTCTACCTGCATATCTTCGCTAAACTCAGGCAAATCTTCGACTTGCTGTTTGGTTAGACCTTCTGCATAAACCCGACGAGCGTTATAATCAATTCTTGCCCGCCCGACAGGCAGCATTACTTTCTTACCAAAAATCCATGCACCAGTGTTGATAATTAAATAGCGAAATTGACCGTTTTCATCAACTAAAACATCATTAACAGAACCAATTTTTTCATCACCAGAGTAGAGGTCGAGGTCTTTAACATCATCCCCATCAAAATGCTGGCGGTAGTCGGGGTCAAAGTCTTTGATTTTGTGTAAAGCCATGTTTAGATATCCTTAATTCAACGAACATGCCAATCCTATAAAATTAGCTAAAAAGCTTCCTCCTTCCAACGACTAAGCTTTTTCTACCCCTTCTGAATGAATCTCGTTTTATTATTTTTCAAATCAATAGTTGCTATTTTTAATTAACGAAAAATTAGACTTACCTTAATCTTTTAACTAAATTTTCTGATGTAATGAATTCTCGAACCTGGTTGAAATTAGCTGAGCAACATCAAGCGATCGCAGTGATTCGCGCTCCGCAATTTCTTTGGGGGCAGCAAATGGCGACTGCCGTTGCCGCTGGGGGTATGAAGTTAATTGAGATTACGTGGGATAGCGATCGCGCGGCGGATCTGATTAGCCAACTGCGCGTTGAGCTACCTGGCTGCACCATTGGGACGGGCACCATCGTCACGACCGACCAGTTAAAAGATGCGATCGCGGCAGGGGCAGAATTTGCGTTTTCTCCGCACACCAATCTTGACCTGATTGCCTTTGCTGTGGCGCACGAAATCCCGATCATTCCCGGTGCGCTGACCCCCACCGAAATTGTGACCGCATGGCACGCGGGGGCAAGCAGCGTCAAAGTGTTTCCAGTGCAAGCGGTGGGCGGCGCAGAATACATTCGGGCGCTTCATCAGCCCCTCAGACATATTCCCCTGATTCCAACGGGAGGAGTTACACCCGACAACGCCAAACGATTAATTGAAGCAGGTGCGATCGCGGTGGGTCTCTCCGGCAGCCTCTTTTCAAGCTTGTTTTCAAACCGTGGGAACACTGCATTGGGCAACTCTCAAGACATCACGGCTCACGATTGGTCACACATTCACCACCAAGCCCAAACCTTGGTCGAACGTCTTCGACTGCCCTCGATGGCGATTTTCCCGGATGTAGAAAAAATTGACGTAGACTCAGCTTAAATTTGCGATGGTTTGATTCACCCAGCCCGATAGTTTCGCTTGCTCTTCTGCTGAAATACCCCGAATCATGCATTTTTGGATGCTGAGGGCGATCGGTGGCAACACATCAATCAAGGTTCTGCCCGAATCTGTGAGCCAAATTCGCCAAATTCGTCGGTCGTGAGCATCCCGCTCTCGGCGAATGAGATCGCGCTCTGCCATGCGGTCGAGCACACCGGTCAAGGTGCCACCCACCTGTTGCAGTTTCTCCCCAATGCTCGACGTTGCCAGCCCATCTTCCTGCCACAAGCAGCACAAAACCACCCAGTGAAACGGCGTCAGCCCAAACGGGTCAAGCAGTTCTTGAAACTTCCGCATTCCTAACTGAGTCAGCAGTTTGATCCGATAGCCTAGCGTGTAGGGTGCCAGAGTTGCCTGCCAGCCTAGCGGCGAAGATGTGGTGCAGGGATCAGAAGGATTGACTTGCAGATTTGCGATGATCCGATCGATGATGTCAGACAACTGTTCTCGCTCATCACGAGAAAGGTTTTGTAGCGCCCTCTCTCGAATGTCTATCGCCAAAGGAGGCAAGACAGTTTCTAGCCGCCGTCCGGCATCTGTGAGCCAAATTCGCCAAATTCGTCGGTCGTGAGCATCCCGCTCTCGGCGAATGAGATCGCGCTCTGCCATGCGGTCGAGCACACCGGTCAAGGTGCCACCCACCTGTTGCAGTTTCTCCCCAATGCTCGACGTTGCCAGCCCATCTTCCTGCCACAAGCAGCACAAGACCACCCAGTGAAACGGCGTCAGCCCAAACGGGTCAAGCAGTTCTTGAAACTTCCGCCCTGACAGTTGAGAGAGCAACTTGAGCCGGTAGCCAATGCCATGGGGAGCAAGCACGCGAAGCGTATCGTTGGAAATCTGAAGTTCGGTCTGAGAGGCAACCATCACACTGCAACCATCACACTATCGTCGAGAGCACGTCTTTACAGAATATCCTGGTTACCTAGGCTAGTTCAACAGATCAAGCCGATGAGTGGGGGAACCAAAATTAAAAAATCTAGCGTTTTGATGTAGTAAAAGAACCAAAATCCACAACTTAGCGCCCCTAATTACCCCCTACGGTTCAGCTTCTATTTTTTCTCGTGACCCAGCAGGAACCGAGGCGATGTGAGCCAGAAAAGCCGACTTGTGGCGATCGGGCTGCCCGAATCTGGAATAGTCACTGCGATCGCACCGGCTTTTTTAAGCACCAAGTTACCGTGAGCATTGCCCCATACCAGCAGTTCTGCCCAAGTGCTGAGATCCGGCTCATGCCCCACCAATGCTAAAACTTTATCCGGCGATCTCCAGGTTCCTAGCCAGTTTAGCCACGGCTGGAGATCGCCTCCCGGAGCCAAATACTCTGCTTCCTCTAGCTGCTTGCCCAATCCTTCAGCCCGAAGAATCTCAGCCGTTTGCTTGGCGCGTGCCAAAGGGCTTGTCAAAATCAGGTCAAACCTCAACCCCAACCCATGCAACTGCTGTGCCACCTGGCGAGTCTTGCGCTTGCCTTCGTCGGTGAGGGGACGCTCCCTATCATTGGCATAATCGCCGTGTTGACCAGCTAAGCCGTGGCGGATGAAATAGAGATCCATGATGAGAAAGCAAGATGACAGGATTGCCCTAGTAGATTGTCAACGTTGAGTGGATGGGTGAATGGGTGGATGGTTCCGATTACTAGACTCCCCCTCTCCTCCTAGTCCCCCATTTCGATCTTGACAGACCACTAGACTATAGCGCCTATGTTGCTAATTGCAATCGCTCTCTGCGCTGGAATGAATGTGACGTTTGGTTTGGGTACGCCGTTGCAAAATCTGCGGTTGGATAGATGAAATTGTGTGCGAGTGGGCAGGGTCGGGTTTGCCGCCAATACCTGCCCTGCCGGTTGACGAGAAGGCAGTGAGGTAAGACATTGCCCCGCTGCCATGACCAGCGATCGCGCTATTCCTGAGGATAGTTTTGCTCTGGGTTCACCAATCGCAGCAACTTTTGCTTGATCTGAGTATCAAACACAGACCACTTCATCTTGGCGTACTCACCACTTTCTGCAAAACCAGAAAGAAACCCCATCGGAATTTCAAAGCCGCCTGCCTGCGATCGCCCACCCCCAAAGAAGCGCCCTTGAGCATCCTGCCCAAACGCCTCTTTGATAAACTCGTCGGGATCAAGCGTAATTTTATTAGTTCGCAACGACCCCACAACCAGTTCTAATTCATCATCGTCATCGTGCACAATGCCATACACAACCGCCGTGTGTACGTTGTCTTCTGTAACTAGGAAATCTGCTGCTTGCGGGATCGCGTCTCGGTCGTCATAGCGCAAATAGCCAACGCCTGCGATCGAGAAGTTGTTCTGCACAATGCGATTTTTTAGCGATCGCTCAATCACGTCCATCACCTGCCGAGAGCGAGACGATTGCAGCACCGTGTTGAGCAACTGCCCATCATAAAAACGGCTGAGGTAGGCAGCAGCAAGAAAGTCTTCTTCTTGAGCTTGCATGAGCCGATTGGTATCCGATCGCAGCCCGTGCATCAGCGCCGTTGCACACTTGA
The DNA here is from genome assembly GCF_010091945.1 of Myxacorys almedinensis A. Taxonomy (GTDB): domain Bacteria; phylum Cyanobacteriota; class Cyanobacteriia; order Leptolyngbyales; family Leptolyngbyaceae; genus Myxacorys; species Myxacorys almedinensis. The sequence goes on along the minus strand of NZ_WVIE01000008.1, from coordinate 145,761 downwards.
CATGTTCACTGCTGCTGCTATCAAACCTCAGCATTCCGGCTTGCAAATACTGAGTCAAAATAGTGGCTGTAGCACGGGTGTTCGTCCGAATATCGACAAATTCAGCGTTCAGGTCGTCCTGCATACTGTGGTGGTCGATAATAACCGTAATCGGTAGGTTTGCCTGTTGAACGACGGAGAAAAGCTGGCTAGTTGTTCCCTGATTGTCGATAAAAACGCAGCCTTTGTAGTGAGACAGATCTTTAGTTTTTGCGATCGTCGGTGTCCAACGCTGAAGGGGGATGCCGGTCAATTTCACCAGCGCAATATTTTCTTGATGGCTGAGGGTGCCTGCATAAACAATATCGCAGTTAACCTCATATTTTTGGGCGATCAGCTTATATGCCCAAGCCGAAGACAGCGCATCTGGGTCAGGAAAATCCTGTAAAATAACGAGTTGTCGATCGCCCTGATGCTTTTCTAGGGATTTCCGAAGCGCTTCGACTTTTTGTTCTTGCTCTGGCGATCGCACCGCATCGTAAGGAAACCGTCCTCGTTGCTCGTAGCCAAAGCCGTTAGATGGCTTAGCCATAGCCTCGGAGGGCGCATAGTCGGTGGATCTGGAGTTTGAACCAGTCGTCATAAGTTCTGGTTCCATTGGAATCGCTAAACCATAAAATGAAGGACTTGAATCAGATTGCATACAGAGTGGCACAGAAAAAACAGCCAAGGCAATACCCTATTAGCGGCATTTCTGCAAGTTTTGGTGACATCTAAAAACCTTGCTTTAGTTAGTACTTCTTGATCTTCGCAAAAAAGCTCAAAAAAAGGCAGCTTCACAGCAGCTTTACGCCTTGAGGCGGAGAGAAAACAAACTTGAAACCTATGCCATTTACGAAAACAGTCTTCCTCACGAAGCACCTCGAACCCCTGCTCATACTTTTATGAATGGGCAGCTAGAACTCTTGTTCCCCTCCTCTGGGGGCAGCTAATAGATTGTTAACCTTGATAGATTGTTAACCTTGAGTGAAGGAGTCGATGGGTGCATGAGCCGATAGACTAGATTCCTTCCCTGCCCATCTACCCATTGACTCACCCCCATGCCCTCCTAGCCCCCCATGCCCTCCTAGCCCCTCAGGTCAACGTGTCGCTCAACTACTCAAATCACCAATCACATACTTGCGCCACTCCTGGTTAACGCCGTTTTTGACGTGTTTTGTAACCTCGAAATAGAGGCTACTGTGGGGGCGGTGGGGCGTTGTTAGCAAGGGCATATTGGCTTCTTTTGGGGTACGGCTGCCTTTTTTGACATTGCACCGAACGCAAGCTGTCACCATGTTTTCCCAAGAATCTTCGCCCCCTCGCGATCGCGGAATCACATGGTCAAGCGTCAAATCTTCGCCTCTGTAGCTACAGTATTGACACGTCTGCTGATCTCGATGCAGAATGTTTTTGCGCGTTAGGGAAATTTCTTTGTAAGGCACACGAACGTAGTGGCGCAGCCGAATCACCGTTGGCAGGGGAAAGCCCGAATAAATGTACTTACCGTTATGTTCGACTTGCTCTGCTTTTCCTTTGATTAGCAACACCACGGCTCGTCGCCAGCTTGTGATGTTGAGCGGTTCAAAAGAAGCATTAAGCACCAGAACCTTGCCCATTCCAGGAATTTTATTTAAGACGATCTAACTAGTCCTGATGCTAACACATTCCTTAAAACGCAAGACTGAAGCTAGATAAGAGCGCTGAGAAAATAGGTTCGGGTTGGGCAACTAGAGGGGATGCATGTTTCCCAATATTGGGTAAAAACAATATTGGGTAAAAAATTGTTGGGTAAAAATTGCTCAATTTACCCTCACCTTAGCCCTTTTCCACTGCAAGAGGAGACCAGACGTTTGCTACCGTATGGTGAATTGGTGTCAGACAGGAGTGAGGTTGATGTTGAGTTGGGAACAAAGTCCCAGTGTGGCTCTGATGCAGCGAGAGCGGGCATGGGTAGAAATCGATTTGGCGGCTCTATCAGACAATGTGCAGCAGATTCTCAGCCTATTGTCGCCGCGAACAGAGCTAATGGCAGTCGTAAAAGCAGACGCCTATGGACATGGAGCCGTGACCGTTTCCCAAACGGCACTGCAAGCCGGTGCAACCTGGCTGGGGGTTGCTACGATTCCGGAAGGTATTGAGCTACGAGAGGCAGGCATCGCCGCGCCAATTTTGGTATTAGGAGCAACCCATACGGCAGAGCAAATTCGAGCGATCGCGCATTGGCAACTTCAACCGACGCTTTGCACTCCAAAACAAGCCCTTGTGTATTCAGAAGCGGTGGATCATCGAGCGTCTTTGCCTGTTCATATCAAATTGGATACGGGCATGTCTCGCTTGGGAACGGCTTGGCAGGAGGCGGTTGAGTTTGTGCAGTTGGTGCAGCGATTGCCCAATTTAGCGATCGCTAGCATCTATTCTCACCTTGCCACTGCCGATGATCTTGATCCAACTGTGCTTCGTCAGCAGCAACAGCGCTACGAAGCGGCACTCTGCGCCTGTGGGTTTGACCCCCACGCCCCCACCCCCACCTCGCCTCGCTTTCACCTGGCAAACTCGGCGGCAACCTTGGTTGACTCTAGCCTCCACTATGATTTGGTCAGAACCGGATTGATTCTTTACGGACTTTACCCAGCAGACCACCTGAAAGATCGAGTCAATCTCAAACCTGTGCTGCAAGTCAAAGCGCGAGTGACACAGGTGAAAATGCTGCGACCGGGAACGGGAGTGAGCTACGGGTACAAATTTATTTGCGATCGCAAGACTCATTTGGCAGTGATCGGCATTGGATACGCCGATGGCATTCCCCGCAATCTTTCTAATAAAATGACGGCGCTAGTTCATGGGCAACGAGTGCCGCAAATCGGCGCGATCACGATGGATCAACTCATGCTAGATGTAAGCCAAATTCCGGCGGTGCAAGAAGGCGACGTGGTGACCTTGCTCGGACACGAGGGCAATCAACAGATCTCAGCAGATGACTGGGCAGGGCTGCTCGGCACTATTTCTTGGGAAATTCTGTGCAGTTTCAAGCACCGTCTGCCCAGGGTTGCGGTGGGCAACGTTCGTCCTATTCCACCGCCGATTTCTGGCATCTCCCGTCCCTCTGATGCCTAAACAGTTTAAACTAATCCTCCTGACAAGGGGTTGATCCCCGTCGAACCCCACTGAGCCGCTTTAAGGAGGTCTGTGCCCATGTTTGTAGCTCAAGCCATCTCAACCCCCTTTCCGCTAAACGTGACTCATCCCATGTTTGAAAATCACTTGGCAAATTTGGCGTTTCAGATGGTCAAGGCGATCGCAATTTTGCTTTTAAGCCGATGGGGCGCTACGATCGCGAGACATCTTTCGTTGCGGCTGCTCAAATACGCAGAACCCACCTTACAAAAATTTTTGGTGCAAATTTCCGCAATTTTGGTGTGGATGGTGGGTGCAGTGGCAGCCCTCAATGCGATGGGAATTCAAACAACGACCGTGGTTGCAGTGGTGGGTGCTGCCGGGTTAGCGATTGGTTTGGCGTTGCAAAATAGTCTGTCTCACTTTGCGGCAGGGGTCTTGCTGGTGAGTTTTCGCCCGTTTGAGGTGGGAGACGCGATCGAAGGAGCGGGTGTGGCGGGCAAGGTTGATAACATTGGCTTGTTTTCAACCACGATTCTTACGTCTGACTATGTGCGGATTACGGTTCCCAACGGCAATCTTTTTAGTGGCACGCTCAAAAATAATACGGTGATGGGCATCCGCCGGGTGGATCTGACAATTGATATTAGCGATCGCGCCATCGAGCCGACCATTACTCAATTGTTGTCGTTGCTGCAAGACCATCCCCTGATTTTAGATGAGCCAAAACCAACCTGTCATGTCGAAGCGATTTCGGCAACGGCAACGATGCTTTACCTGCGTCCGTGGTGCGCGGCGAGTCACTACGAGCAAGTGAAATCAGAAGTTTTGCAGATTGTTCAAGAGGCACTGAAAGCCGAAAGCCAAGTTTCTGTTTGACGGTCTTATTCATCAATTACGCGAATCAATCCAGAAAACTTCAAAGCCGAACTGATTGGATGGCGATGGCATTATCCGAAGCAGTGCCTTTCCAGGATTATGGTTAGTCGTGTCTGCGCTGCTAAATGGCAGCATGATTGAGGTGTTGAATGGGCTACAAGCTGGGCTGGCTTCTTCAGAGCATCAGGCGTTTGTCCAAGCGTTAGCAGAGCGATCGCGCGATCGCGATAAATGTATCGTTTGAGTCGATCGTCATTTTTCTAAACCAACACAGCTTCAGAGTACAACCATTGAGTTTCATGCTTTAACTCATCCTAATGAATAATGCTTCCTAATATATGCTCGTTTATATGCATGTATTTACTGCCCATAGTATTGCTGAATTTGATTTAAGCAGTCAAAGAGTCCATCAGAGTGTATCCATCTAACAAATCCACTAAAAATTAGAGCGTCGCGATTATCAACAACAAATGCATGGTTAACTCCAAAAAAGTTCTTCCAAATACGGATGGTGAGTCCACTCTTACAGATAGTAAAAGTCTAGAAATATTGAAGATCTTTTGGATCGGCACTTGTCATGCCAGGAATGCTCCTTAAAAGCTGAATAATATCCTGATAGTCTTTATTACTGCTATATCTTGTATTATTTTTCTGCTTAAAAGGCTTTTAATTTACATTTGTCTTTGCTGGATCATAATGCTCACAAACGTAGTCGTAAGCTGCGTTAATTTCTTTTAATTTCTGATTCGCTCTCATTTCAAGTTTTGGGTTGTTTCTAAAACGATCAGGATGCCAAACCTGCACCAATTCCTTGTAAGCCCTTTTAACTTCGTCAAGCGAGTCACCAAGCTTAACATCCAAATTTCTAAATAAGCGATCAACTTCTCATCGTCCATGGTGAAGCAGAATTAAAATCAGTACAGCTATGCTCTCAACTGCTCTCTCACTGAAGGTTGGCAGTCAAACTACTGTTTAATATGTCCAACATTGGGCACAACGCGAAGAGGACGTGAAATTGGTTCTACTTCCACCTCTGGCTGCCCTTTGAGTGACATCAGTTCAGCGTCTTGGTCTTTGATCCTCACATTCAGTTCTCGAATGCGACGCGAGAGAATCCGAATAATGTTGAGCGCAATTCCCGGCGTTTCGTCGATCGCTTCGTAAAGTTGCTGCTGCGTTAAAACCAAACAGTCACACACCGAGAGGGTTGTCACCGACGCCGATCTCCGTTCAGCATCAAACAACGACATTTCACCAAAAAATCCGCCTTTATCCATTTGGGCGAGTTCTTGTTTGTCAATGTGAACTCGGACTCGACCCGACACCACTACATAGAGCGATCGCCCCTCGTCACCCTGAGTAAAAATTGTTTTCCGTGCCCCAAACGACTGTTCTTCCATGATCGAGGCTAAGCGAACTAGGAAATCATCCCGAAGCTCTTGAAAGATGGGGACTTGACGGACGAGTAGAAGGCGATCAAAACTGTTCAGCATGGTCGGGTGAGGGTGGCATCGTGATCCAAATTCTAAGAAGTGGCGTGATAAATATCACAGAGACTGAGACCCCTCATGGCTAGAGGCGGTTTTATGAGCATCGGGGTAGGGGATCAAATCTTGCCTGGCGCTGCCCAATTCATTCATCAGCCGCTTCACTTCACTGACCACAATGGGATTTCGATCGTGCTGTAAATCAGGCAAAAGTCGAGCCAGGGCTTGAGGAGATGCCAGCCGCAAATAGCTCAGCACGGCTTCCCGCACATATCCGGTGGGATGCCTCAAACTCGACAAAATTTGATCACTGGTTAACGTCCAACGTTCCCGCCGCGCGAGGTGAAAACAACAGGTTAACGTCCAATCAGAAATAAAGTGGCGCAGATCCAACAAATGTTTAACGCGATCGTGGGGGCGCATCGGCACATACATAACCAACTGTGACAGGATTTGCAACTTGTCAATCAGCAACGTGCGATCGAGTAGCCCCAAAAATGCAGGTTTGTTGACGATATCTAACGTGTTATCCAAAATTTCTAACCCTTGTGCCACGTTCACCCGCGACTCAGACTGCAAGTTAAACGACGCAACTTGAATAGCACTGATCGGGTAGAGAAACTTCATCAGCAAAAACAGCCGCTCAATCCCATCGGTTGGTGAATCTTGGAGCGCATTTCGCAACATATCGGCTTCTTGAGCACGCAACCGTTCTGGAATCAGATCAGCCAACGCGCCATACACTTGTCCGATAAACATCATTTCTTGATCGATCAGCGCTTCGATCCCGCGCCGCCCTAGTTTATCCAACACCATCTCAATGCCGCGCTCTTGAGGAATTTTGAGCAAGACTTTGAGTAAATTCCGGCGGCTATTTCCCCACGAGGTCGTGAGATGGGCGATGAGAATTTCAATGGCTTCTGTCGTGCCGATTTCACCGATTGCGCCCCATGCCTCGCATCGCACCAGATCAGATTGATGGATATTTTCTACCAGCTTTACAAGCATTGGCAAGGCGTCATTTTCTAGTTTTACCAGCGCTTTGATTGCGGCTTCCCGAGTGGATTTGAGATGGATGCCTCGCAGCAAATAGGGATAATACTCTTCCGAGCGCGTTGCCCCGATCGCTTCGAGAACGGCCCGCCGCACCTGAACCGATCGATCTTTCAACAACTCCGGAACATACAGCCGCAACGCTTGTAGATAGACCGCATCTCCTAAAGCGCGGCAGCCCATCACCCGCTCTTGCCGGTTTTGGCTCGTCAGCATCAGCCGCAGCGTCTTGGTTGCGATCGCTTTCTGCATCGGGTCGCCGTGACGCAAGATCAAAGATGCCGCCGTTCCCCGCACCATGGGATGAACGCTTAGATGCAACGACGGCTCAAGCTGTTTGAGGTTGGGTGATGCTTCGGTCAGCATCAGGTAACGCAGTGCGATCGCAGTCACTTCGGGAGCCGGTTTCTGTGCCAATAGATGCCGAACGGTGGGCAGGTGAACGGGGTTTGGGTAGTTCAGCATCACCTCTAAACTTTTGTGCTGCAAAGCAGGAGCAAGTTTACTCAAAAGCGGGGCAAGCACCTCTCCAATGGTTTTAGGATCAATTTGATAGAGCAACTCGATGCACGATCGCTTGTCGGCTTCTGCGCCCGGTTTTTCCAACGTGCCAATCACCGCTTGCTTGAATGCCCGTAGATCCACCTCAGAAGCGCTTAACTGCCCCCGCCCAGCACTGAGAACGAGTAACCCCACATATTTTGAGCGGAGCAGCGCGATCGCCAGCAGCCACCCCGCCGCCAGCAATACCATCATGCCAAACACCAAACGTTGCCCGGTGATATCCGCTTGCTGCAAGCTCAGACTGCTGATTCCAAGGAGTGCCAAACCGGTGACAGCCGTAGAGACGGGTTCTGCAATGCCCCGCACGCGAGATTGGATGCGATCGCGCTGCTGATCAGGAATGGCGTGAAACAAGAACGGGCCAATGCCTGCAAAAATCGTGTAATGCAGGAGTTCGTAGAGAAAGCGCAGCACCACCACCAGGAAAAAGACAGGAACCAACCCCGTCATAGAAATACTGCTCAATAAGATGGTTACCCCCGGCAATAGCATGACGGCAGCAAACACCCCAATCCGGTCAATGAGACGACTTGCAAACAGCCACTGCATCGCCAATTCACAAATGCCGAGTGCCCCATTAAAAATGCCTAAAAACCCGGCTACTTGTCCGTGTAAAAAGTCGGTTCCGGTTGCCCCTGCCTGTTCTCCAAGGTGGCTCAAAAACTGAAACTCGACCAGCAAGATCAAGACCTGCGACAAGGCAAAGAAAATCAGCAACAACAGCGCATAGTGGCGCATTTCTCCCCGCAATCGACGGGTTGACGTCTCGGCAACCGCCTCTTCTCGCCGCCGCCGCACCTCAGGAAACGATTGCCGGTAGGATTGGCTCAGATAAACCAAAATGCCTGCGCCCACTATCATCATCGCAAACGACACCATGATCACCGTCGGCAAGCCGCGATCGTGGGGCAAAAATGCGAGAAACAACGGCAGCGAAAACCCTCCCACCACATCTGCGACCAAGATGCCGCTACTGATGATGGGATAGGTGCGTTTCACTTCTCGAATGTTGAACAGTTGGTTTGCGGTAATCGAGGCGTTGAGGTCATTAAGCGCGTGGCTTGCCTCTAGCCAAAGCTGCATCAACAAAATGGTTGACTTGAGCACGAGAAACCCTGCAATCTCTGCCCCGGCGGGGTAGCCTAACCCAATCCAAAACGCTGGAAGTGGTAGGGCAATCACGATCGCAATGATGATAATCACCCAGCGCAAAGGGAGAAATCGCTGCATCCACGAGTAGAGCAGCCCTAGCCCAATCCGAATGCCAGAACTGAGGAGATAGATCAGGGGCAGCGTCCCCGCGCCATATTGAGACAAAAACAGATCCAGGGCACACGCCTCTAGCCAAATTAGGCCCCACGACGTTGTGGTGTAGAACGCAAACATTGATGCCGTTCGTTTGCCCTCCCCTTCACGGAGGTTAATCCAGCGTAAGAGTTTATCTCCGAATCCCTCTTTTTTGCAGAATTGGTTTGTCAGTACCATGAAGCGTGGTGTCCCAAGTTTGAATGCGTCCAGTGGCTGTAGGCAGACCCGCTAGCATACTGATCGGCGTGCCTAAGTTTGGATGAATACCCTAGCATTCCCAATTTGGATCACATTTTTTTGATGAAGCTCAGGCTCTGCTTATGAAAATTTACCGATGGACAAAACGATGAATAAACCACAGTCGTGGGTGGATGGGGAGAGAGGGAGAACGGTTGTAATAGGATGGCTATAGCCCTATGGAAAGTGACCCAAAACAAACCAGAGGATCGCCCTTTAATCGGCAATCCTCTGGTGTATGAAAAATGAATTTAGCGATCGCTCAATGTCTACTTTTTAGGGGCAAGCAGCATCATCATATTTCGACCCTCTTTTTTAGGGGCTTGCTGCACTTCTGCAATTTCTTGCAGATCTTGAGCCATACGTTTGAGTAGCGTCTCTGCCAGGTCGCTGTGCTGAATTTCTCGCCCACGGAACATAATTGTGGCTTTCACTTTGTCGCCTGACTTAATAAAGCGTTCTGCCTGACTAATTCGCACGTTGTAGTCGTGTTCTTCAATCTTGTAGCGCATCTTAACTTCTTTGACATCAACGGTGTGCTGCTTCTTCCGAGCTTCCTTCGCCTTTTTCTCTTGCTCGAATTTGTGCTTTCCGTAGTCAATAATTTTACAAACGGGGGGATCAGCTTTATCGCTGACTAGCACCAGGTCAAGGGATTTTTCGTCAGCGAGTTGTTGCGCTTCCCGTGTAGTCATAATTCCTAGCTGTGCGCCATCGGCATCGATGACTCGTAACTTAGGAAAACGAATGCGATCGTTGATGATGGGAATGTCTCGATTGGGTCTTCTTTCGCTCACAGGCACCTGTAAATAATGATGGATAGGAAATAATCGCCCGAACACGGGTAGAAAATAAATGGCGCGATCGCTAGAGCTTAACCTCTAACTGGCTCGAAAATCATGGTCGGGCACAACGTCATGATGAGTGACGCGGGATGAGTGACAACCAGTTGCAACTAATAGTTAGCACAACTAATAGTTAGCAAAAGCAGTGGTCAACGAGTCGAAGGACGATACAACTCGGCAAGACTACACATCGCCATTCTACTCAGTTGGGGCAAATTTCGGTTGAGTTCTTAACTTAAATTCTAGGTCATTTCCAACCCTCCAATAAATCGCCAAATAAATTGTAGGTACGGTGCTAGGAACACGATCGCAGTTGAGCGAGGAGTAAGGCAATCTCATCTAAGGCGTCTCGCTGCACAAGGGCTGAGTCTCTCGATTGATTTAAGATGAGGCTAAACACAAGCGGTGGATGCTGGGTGGGGCTGACATAGCCAGATAGGGCGCTAATGCCAGTCAGGGTTCCTGTTTTAGCTTGGACAACGCCTTGAGCCGGGGTGTTTTGCAATCGATTTTGCAGCGATCCACTCAGACCGGCAATGGGGAGCGAGGAGCGATAGAACGCGCCTTCAGGATGCTGGCTCATGGTTTGCAACGTTTGCACCAGCGCCGCAGGAGTGATCAGATCTTGACGGGCTAAGCCTGCTCCGTCCACGATCGAAAAGCCCTCTTGATCAATGCCCAGGCGTGCAAGCACTTCTGTGAGCGCCGACAGACCTTTCCCCAAAACAGAACTCTCTGGCGGGGAGGCTCTTTCAGCACCTAACAACTTGAGCAATGCTTCGGCGTAAAGGTTATCGCTATTTTGATTGGTAAATTTCACCAACTCTGCGATCGTAGGAGAATCGATCGCGGCTATTTCTGCACCGATGAGGTCGGGGGTGTGGCTGACGAGAGCTTGATCGACGGTGATCCCCACCTGAGACAAGGCATGCTGAAAGCGGCTCAAGAAATGGGCGGCGGGATCAAAAACCGCGATCGCATCTACATAAGGAGCAGCACCGACCCGGAGTTGTCCGGAAATCTTCAGTGTTGGCTGGGCTAACCCGCGCTCTACGGTAATATACTCTGGCGCTGGCTCAGGCGTCGTCACTGACGCATTTTCAATTTTCCACTGAGTCGCTTGCGCCGCATCTTTCCATTGGAGGCGTAACGGTTGCCCCACGGCTTGGGGGAACAGCGTCAGCGCCACCACGTTGCGATTGACAATCAATCGGCTCACCGGAGTGCCATAGCTCTCCCGCACATCGCCCACTGCCCAATTGCCATTAATTGGCTCCCTATCTTGGTCTTCAACTTCCAGTCGGGCGATCTGCCTAATTCCTTTTTGGCTCATCTGCTGAGCTAGGCTAATCAACTGAGCATCGGTGAAACTGGGATCGCCTTGCCCCACCAGCCGAATCCGCCAGCCAGAGGAAGCTTGAACTCCATAGACTGGCGTACGAATGCGGTAGCGAGAGCCAAATTTGCTCAGCACGGCGGCGGTCGTCAAGAGCTTTGCGTTAGACGCCGGAATAAAATATCGATTGGCGTCACGGGCGTAGAGCGTTTCCTGGTTGCCGAGGGTTTGCACCAACACCCCAAAGCGCGATCGCGCAAACATTGGACGATTGACAATTGCCGCGATCGCAGCAGGAAGCTGATTTGAGCACAGCGCCGATGGAGCCGCTAAACTGCGCGTCGGAAACAAAACCAGCAGGCAACTCCCAACAGCTAACGTTTTGAGCACAGTGGTGGCGTGAAACCAAACAGAATCAAGAGGAGACTCGGAGTGAACGGTCATGGAAGGGTAGTTGAAGGGGTGAGCAGACAAAACAGAGCCTAGACAGGGTGGAACAAAGGTAGGAAGAGCCGACAGAGGCTTTATCTTACTGAAAAACGAAAAATTTGCCTCAGATTAATCACTTAACTGCATGGGGATCATAATCTACAAATCCCTCTCAGGACAGGACTAAAACCTAGAACGCATTGAATACGATCGAGCCATATCGTCTCAATCGGGTAAATCCCAATGGTAGAAGAACAACCCACTCATACGACAACTCAGGAGCCAGACCCCCTCCAAGCTCAACGAGCTAAACAGGTCGCGCCTCCGCTTCGCTCGTCTGGGGGTAGCGCGCTCAATGATGTCGCATCGGGGTTAGCCCTGGTGTTGTCGGTTTTTGCCTTTTTCTTGAGTGGCTATGCGGTCATTCAAACGGTACGCTATCAACGGCAAAACGAGGCAGTTCGGTCGCCCAGAAGTGATGCCGCTCCATTTTTTGGCATAGGAGGGGGTTCAGCGCCAGGTCGCGACTCGTTGATCGAGCCAAGGCAGGGTGCGCCCGTTCCAGCTAGAGCGATCGCACCGGGTCAATTTGCCCAACCGGTCTACGGCGAGGCTGGACAGATTGAGATCTTGGCGGCTGAGCGGGTGACCAATGTAGTACCTGCCAACCTTGTGAACGTGCGAGTGCGGGTTAACCGGGCAATGCGCCCTTCGGCAGCAGCGACTTCTATAGCCGGAGGAGGCAATCTCTCGTTGGGCACTGCGATCGCGCTCAACACCCGCACCAACCAATCATTTTCAGTCGTTGACTATCAAACCCCAGGCGACCAGCCAATCTCGCTCTCTAAGCTGCGCCCCGGCGAATCGATAGAAAGCACCCTCACCTTTCGTATCCCAGAAAATCTCGAACGGATTGATATTGGTTTTCCTCAAGCAGTCACTTTTCGGAATGTGCCAATTTCTACAGTAGATGCGACTGTGCAGTAAGGCACAAACCGCAAAAAAAGTATAATCGTGAGTGCCCCTGGTTCCGCCTTTGGATAGACTCTAGGGCAGGGAGATCCGAACCTGTGATCGCAAATATTTTTGCTCAACCTCGCTAAAGTTAGGAAAGATAGTTCACCCTGCATTAGGTTCAACCTCATGGCTTCGTTGCGCGATCGCTTCAATCAATTTAGTGGCAAAACTCGCTTTGTTGTCTGCCGGGTCTTCGTTCATCTAGCCGGAAAAGAAGCGGCTCCGTTTCTTGGCATTCTCAATAGAGCGGCTAGCCAAGCCGTAGCAGCCGAAGGAGACCTAACCGTTTTGGGCGAAGGGTTAGTCGAGATTTGCCAAGGCTTGTTGCAGTATCAAACTTTTTGGCAATCGGCAGCCAATGAAGGTGATGTTGTTTGGGATGAAGGCGAAGCAGGAGATTATGTTAATGAATTATTTACAGACTCTGCCCAGCGCTATATGAGTGGCGTTGAGCTAGACGATAGCGGCACTGATGATGCCGACTTGTCCCTCCCTGTCAGCCAAAATGTGATCGTGATGTTGACGATCGCCGCCGAGGGCGACGTGCCTTCTCTAGAAACAGATTTGGCAGATATCAAAGCGCTAGAAACGGGATTGAAAGATATCATCAATCTGTACTACAGCGATCGCTTACGCGCCATTCAGGTGCATTTCTCCCCCTCTCGCTTAGGTGATGAACTGACTTCAGATCAACTGCTAGAGTTCTTTCCAGAATTGATTCCCCTTTAGACCACAATTTTCCCTCAAGAAGATCAGTGGAAAGACCTTCGTTAGGCTCGTTAGGATACTGAATGTACCTACGAGCATTTAGCCCATACCCTTTTTATGAAGATCGTTCGATCCATGTTGCGAAAACTATTAGTCTTATCCATGTCTGCGGCACTCTGCTGGACGGCTGTTGGGTGTGGAAGCCCTTCCCTAGGCGATCCCCGCCCGTCTGATGCGGCACGTCCTGCGGCGACGAGTCGTGCCCAACAGCCCTTGCCCAATGGTCAGTATCCAGTTCAGCAAGCCACGTTCGATGATGGCACGGGGGAATACTCAGTCTTAGCACTAAATACCCCTCCGGGCACTCCTTCAACGCTGAGAACAGACAAGCTTCAGCTAGCGCGGCTCACCGATGAAGAAGTGAAAGCAGGACAAAAAGCCTATTTGAAAGTCGAAAATGGGCAGTCGTCGCTGCATATTCCTGAAGACTTCAAAATCGAGTACGTTCACAACGTCACTGAACAGCAGACCAACCCCCAAACCGGACAAAGCGAAACCGTAGTGGTGCGCCGAGAGCCAAGCTTTTGGTCTCCGTTTGCGGGGGCACTCGCTGGGCAAGCGATCGGCAGTTTGCTCTTCCGTCCCCAATATTATGTACCGCCTGTGTACCAGCCTGGGGTGCCGCTCAGTGGGTTTGGTGGCTATGGCACAACCTACGGTCAAGCTGTAAATCGCTATCAGCAGCGCTACAATGCTCCGCCTGTAGTCGAACGCAATCGCCAAGTGTTTCGCTCAACCGGTCGCATCAACGCTCCAAGTTCTCGCAACCCACGGGTGAGCCGCCCCTCGGTTACAAACGGTCGTCCCTCTGGTTCGGGGTTTGGCACGAATACGCTGCGCCGTTCCAACCGTTCTACCCCGTCGAGAGTCAATCGCCCTAGCTCGTTTGGCAGTGGGCGATCGCGCGTGGGCGGTTCGCGGGCAGGCGGTAGAAGACGCTAGTTAATGGTAACCCTATAGTTTGACGAGAAAATTTGACGAGAGCTAACGGTAAACGACCCCAGCAAACGGGCAGACCCGCCTGAGTTTTCTGGTTCGCTTTTACCGTTTTCCTTTTTTTAGGTGTGTCAGAATGGTTCTCTAGTACGCAGTGAGTGCAGCCCTGTGATTGAGGTAGAAGTCCATCAGCAACTCCGCGCTTTCTTGAGGGAGCAAGGTGAACCCTATTGGGCACACCATTTAACGATGGCTCGATTGGTGGCGCGTGCGCTGCGGTTGGGTCGTAGTGCATTGATTCAGACGGGAGCGCCGTCGGGCTATCATGGGCGCTATCGGCTGAGCTACCTGGTGCCGATTTTGATGTGGCAAGAGCCGGTGATTTTGGTGGCGACCGACTCTGTGCAGCAGCGCATTTTGCGGGTAGAAATCCCACGGTTGCGCCAGTGGATTAGCCACCCAAAGCCCATTCAAACTAGCGATCGCTGGATTGGTTGTGATTATCAGGGTATTGTGCTGACGACTCCAGAGGCATGGCTGAGCGATCGCCTTAGAGGTGAAGGTCGGTTTCCGGCGGGCATTCCTACCATTATTGATGGCGTTGACGATCTCGAAACCTGGACTCGCGACCATCTCACCACACATCTTCACACCCCCGATTGGGAGGCGCTGATGCTAGCGTGTCCTAGCCATCAAGAGGCGATCCGAGACGTGAGAATTCAACTGACGCGATCGCTCTTTCAACATCCTGCCAATCCCTACGAATGCTACTTAATTGAGCAGGAAGAGCGAGATCTGCTTTATGCCCTCCAGCGCACCCTCCACCCGATTCCCCGAACGCCCTCCCCTCTGCCTCAGCCCTGGAAACTGTTTTTTGAGCGTCTACCCCTCAAAGACGAATTAGTGTGGACGACGATCGAGCGGCAGTCGGGGCAGTTCTCGCTGCACTGTGCCCCGGTAGAAATTGCGTCGGCGCTACATCCGATTTGGGCACAGCAGCCAACCGTGTTGATTGGCGGAGCTTTAGATTTAGAGCCAGAGGCAACGATCTACCGCGATCGCATCGGCTTGCAAGACGATTTGACGTGCCTCAAATTTGCCCTCGATCGCCAGGAGGATGTGATTCAGCTTTATCAGCCCGAAGGCATTCCGATGCCCAACACTCCGCAATTTCAGGCAGCTATGCTAGGGGAACTGCGATCGCTGCTCACGGCAAGTACCTCAGTGCAAGGGCTATCGGTGATTTTGATTGGCGATACGCCGCTTAAGGCTCAGGTCGGTTCGACCTTGGCGGCAGAATTTGGCTCTAGAGTCCAGGTTGAGCGCACATGTTTAGACGACAACGGCATTTTGATCGCAGGCTGGGAATTTTGGCGACAGCATCAGAGTGTGCTGCCTGCCCCGCGCGTACTCGCGATCGCTACCCTCCCTATTCCGTCCCTAGAGCATCCCCTAGTCGCCGGACGGGTCGCCTACTACAAACAACTGCGCCAAGACTGGTTTCGGCTCTATCTGCTGCCCGAAGCCCTCAGCGAACTGCAACGCGCCGTTGCCCCAGTGCGCGACTGGCAGGGCGTGGTAGCATTGCTAGATTCTCGCGTCATTCACCGTACCTATGGCGCTCAAGTGTTGGCAGCCCTTAGCCCCCTGGCGCGCACCAGCTATTTAGATTCCAGCCTTTTTAGCCATGCCGCCAGCAATCCGTGGGAAAATTAACAGTCCTTTTGCTCAAGACGCTATGATCTGAGGAAACCTTACCCTGACAGGATAGTGGGAGAATTAAAACGTGGGAGAATCAAAACGTCGTAAAGAAGCCCTTGGTGAACAGTACGGAAAAGAGCCAAATATTGCGCCTTGGCTGCCGTTTACCAAAACTCAGGCTGATCGATTTACAAAGCTTACAATCACTGGTGCTTGGACTGGAATCATCCTGCTGGTTGCCGCGTGGTTGACGATTCGGTTTATTGGCCCGACCGTAGGCTGGTGGACGGTCAATTAGGCAAAGACACTTAGGCAAAAAGACCGCGCTTCCCCGCCTCTCGTCCCCACAAGCAGGAAGATCGGACTCTTGTGTTCCTCTCTGGCAAGCACGGACTGGGGGCAAAAGTATTCGAGGAGGTGTAATGCCCTGCGCGAGTTCTGCCTACGTCTGAATCAACTCGATTCACTAATTGCCCTAATCAGGAGCGCTTATCAGAGCGCTTTTTTTGTTCATTTCTCCATTTATCCTGTTAAATCTATCTATTGTTCAAGGGCTTTTTCCCGAATTAAGCGTTACGCTGCTGAATGTAAGGTTAGACAGGCTGTGCTCGGTTTCAGTGGCTTCTGGCTTTTTTCTTTTTAAGTCAATATATTACGAAGCTGTAAGAACCATCAAGATTCAAAAGGTTTTTTTGACTTGTTGCGATCGCTACTTTGATTCCCTCTCTATTTCGTTAGCATGGCAAGGAAATCTAAGTGTCTTTTTTAACAACTTCTGTAGATTTCTCTTCATCACGGGTGCGTTTCTCTATATCAGAAAATTCGCCGTTGAAATCTTAAGAGAAGGTTTAGAATTGGTTGTGGTGATTGGAGGATGATCCCCGTGTTTCTAAGACTGGCTGAACAACATCGACAATTTGTCCAAGACTTGGTAATGAATCTCCAAGCCTTGGCGACTGTGCTAGAAAATCGAGGCTATCTCGCATCGTGCTACACCTGCGGTGGTCAGATGAATAGCGCCTCTTTTATGGTAAGCCTAGACAACAACCATCTCATCCGATTTTTGGTGTCTGACTATGGCATCACCTGGACGGAGATGCGCGACGATCGTGAATTGATGAAGCTAGAAGGCGCAGAAGCAATTAGCCAACTTCAAGAACTTGCTAATTTGATTAAATTCCAAATCAAGCCTTCGGAATATCAGCCGACCGCCCCGGCGGGGAGCATACGCTAGGGTAGCGATCGCGCTTAGAGGGTCATCGCTTCTTCTACGAGGCTTCAGACGGCTAAGCCAACTGAACAGCACCCCTCGCGGCTGATATTTTAACCAGCGATCCCAGAATCTCTGCTTCGGTGATAAGCTGAGAAGCGAAGTTTTGCAGCAGCAGCCAACCCTCTTCAAGGGTGTACGAATACGTAAGTACACGACAGGCTGTACCTTTTGGCTATGACCGTTTCTGAATCTCAGTGGCAGCATCATTTCATCGAAGCAAATCACATCCGCTTACACTATGTCACCCAGGGCGACGGTGATCTGGTGATTTTGCTGCATGGGTTTCCTGAGTTTTGGTATTCCTGGCGTTTTCAGATTCCAGCCTTAGCTCGCTACTATAAAGTCGTGGTTCCCGATCTGCGGGGTTACAACGACTCTGAAAAACCAGCTAGCGGTTATGACCTCGACACCCTAACCACCGATGTGCAGAGCTTGATTGAAAACTTGGGCTACAGCCGCGCCCATGTTGTGGGGCACGATTGGGGCGGCGCGATCGCATGGAATCTTGCTCAAAAGTTTCCTCAATCCCTCGATCGGTTGGCACTGCTAAGCGCTCCTCATCCACAACGGTTTGCCCAAGAAATGTTGAGCAATTTAGACCAACTGCGCCGGAGTTGGTATGTCCTGGCGTTTCAAGTGCCGGGAGTGCCCGAATGGTTGATTCAGCTTAACTTACGAGCATTTATTCGCAATATGTTTCAAGAGCAAGCTGTTCGCAAAGGCGCATTTACCGAAGAGAGTGCTCAGATTTATCAGGCAGCCCTACGAAAGCCCGGTGCGATCGCATCAGCCCTCAACCATTACCGCCAGCTATTTTTTCCGTTTCACTGGGTTCGCGACCTGTGGCGCGCTCCTGAGCCGATCGCGGTTCCTACTCTGGTGCTATGGGGAGCCGAAGACACCTTACTCAGCCACAAACTTGCAGAAGGCTTGGATCAACTGATTGCCGCTCCGTTTCAGGTGACCCTGATCCCCCACTGTGGGCACTGGATTCAGCAAGAAGCGCCCGAAACCGTCAATCGAGAGCTATTAGCCTTTTTGCGGAGTCCGGCTTGGGGATAAGCGCAGGACTAGAATAAACGTCTTGCAAAAGTAGAGTGGCAACGGATTTCGGCATCACACGATTTTTGGCGTAAGACTTTTAGCCTAAGCTGGTCAGGATGCATGATTTAGAGCAGGCTACACCGTTTAGAATTGCTTCAAAAATCTCAAATCGCTGCTATAAAGTCGGCGGATATCGTCGATCTGATGCAATACCATCGCCAAGCGCTCTACCCCAAACCCGGCAGCAAACCCAGTGTAGATTTCGGGATCATAGCCGACTGCTTTTAGCACGTTGGGATCAACCATGCCGCAGCCAAGAATCTCTAACCAGCGCCCTTTCCACTGCACATCCACTTCGGCGGAGGGTTCGGTAAACGGGAAGAAACTAGGACGGAAGCGAATTTCAACATCGCCAAACAGTTCTTGCAAGAACACTTTGATCGTGCCCTTTAAATCGGTAAAGGTGATGCCCTCGTCGATCGCTAGAATTTCAACTTGGTTAAAGACTGCCGAGTGTGTGGCATCTACAGTGTCCCGACGATAGACCCGACCTGGAACCGCCACTCGAATCGGCGGATCGTTGGCTTCCATATAGCGAATCTGCACGGTTGAGGTGTGGGTTCTGAGCAGATTGCCATCGGGCAGATAGAGGGTGTCTTGCATATCCCGGGCGGGGTGATCGGGCAAGAAGTTTAGCGCCTCAAAATTGTAGTAGTCGGTTTCCATTTCTGGTCCTTCTGCTACGGTGTAGCCCAAGCCCACGAAGATATCGAGAACCTGATCAATCGTGCTGTTGAGCGGGTGAATTTTGCCTTGCGATCGATAGACTCCTGGCATGGTCACATCGAGGGTTTCTGTCTCAAGCTGCGCTTGGATAGCGGCGGTCTGAAGCTCGGTTTTTTTGCGATCGAGGTCTTGTTGAATCGCTTCTTTCACCTCGTTGGCGTGCGCCCCAATGCGGGGACGTTCCGCCGGATCAAGTTTCCCCATACCGCCGAGCACCTGCGGAATTGGCCCTTTTTTGCCCAGATACTTCACACGCAGGTGTTCGAGTTGGTCAAGGGAAGTGGCATCTGCGATCGCGGTTTGAGCCGCTTGCCGGATTGCATCTAATTGCGCTTCGAGTTCGATCGTCTGAGCAGTCATACTAAGAAAGTGCGTTTGTCTATATCAGTGTAATGGCAATGAGACTTCTGATCAGCAATGATGATGGTGTTTATGCACGGGGGATTCAAACTCTAGCCAATACATTGGCAGAGGCAGGGCATCAGGTAAGTGTCGTGTGTCCCGATCGAGAACGGTCTGCAACAGGTCATGGGTTAACGTTGCATCAACCGATTCGCGCCGAGAAAATCGAGTCGCTGTTTCATCCTGCTGTCCAGGTTTGGGCGTGTTCGGGGACGCCTTCGGATTGTGTGAAATTAGCAATTTGGGCGCTGCTAGATGAGCCGCCCGAGCTTGTGCTGTCTGGGATCAATCATGGGGCGAATTTAGGAACGGATGTGCTGTATTCTGGCACCGTGTCTGCGGCGATGGAAGGCATGATTGAAGGCATTCCTAGCGTGGCGTTGAGTCTGACAAGCTTTTCATCTCAAAACTTTCAGCCCGCTGCCGATTTTGCGTGCGCGCTGGTAGAGCAGCTTGCTAAACATCCTTTGCCAGAACTGACGTTGCTGAGTGTGAATGTGCCATCGGTGGCGCGAGATCAGATTCGGGGGGCGATCGTCACTCGTCAGGGAGTGCGCCGATATATTGATGTGTTTGAAAAGCGCGTTGATCCGAGGGGGAAAACCTACTACTGGTTGGCAGGCGAATTGCTCGAAGATGTTGACGATCCAGATGTGGCAGCCGATGCGCCTACCGATGTAGAAGCGATTCGCGAGAATTACATCACGATTACGCCGTTGCACTATAATCTCACATCCCCTTCGGGAATGAAGATGGCGCAAGAGTGGACATTGAGCCTGACCAAGGTTTGGTAGGATGCTGGCGATCGCATCGTATCTGGTTGCTGGCATTTGTTTGATCGCTGACGATCGCTCCCCGCACTCTGCCCAATCAATGCATCGAACTCACGTTCTTTTAGCCAACGCATCGGATCGTTTGAGTTGGGCAAGCGTGGCGGTTCCGGTACAAAAAAGAGCCGTTGTAATCTCTGCTTTAAGAATATCAACCAGGGTATGCAGGGCGGTTTCTGATTCGTTAGCGGCTTGCAAGAAAGGAAGGGCTAACCCTGCCAGATCGGCTCCAAGGGCGATCGCTTTGGCGATATCTAAGCCGTTTCGCAGTCCTCCCGATGCGATGAGGGGCGTAAAGGGCGCGATGTGCCGCAGCCCAGTAATGCAGTCTGCTGTCGGAATGCCCCAATCGGCAAACGTTGCGCCTAATCGTCGCTGTTTTGGGTCTTGTGCTCGTCTGCCTTCCACTTTTGCCCACGATGTGCCGCCTGCTCCTGCTACATCGATCGCGGCAACTCCGGCGGCGATGAGTTTGTCTGCCATGACTGCCGAAATGCCGTTGCCCACTTCTTTGGCGATCACAGGCACGGGTAAGGTATCACACACGATCGCAATTTTATCGAGCAATCCTCGGAAGTTTGTATCGCCCTTTGCTTGCACCGCTTCTTGCAACGGATTGAGATGCAAAATCAGCGCATCGGCTTCTAGGATTTCAACCGCTTTGATGCATTCGTCTATGCCATACCGATAATTGAGTTGCACGGCTCCAAGATTGGCGAACAATAATGCATCGGGTGCGATCGCGCGGATGGCAAACGTATCGGCAACCGCAGGATTCTCGATTGCCACGCGCTGAGAGCCAACTCCCATGGCTAGGTGATACTGCTGTGCGATCGCGGCTAATCGACAGTTAATCCTCTTTGCCAGGTCTGTTCCCCCCGTCATTGAGGAAATTAGAATCGGAGCCGCTAAGGCTTTGTTCAAGAACGTGGTGCTGATATCAATCTCGTCTCGATTGAGGTCGGGTAGACAGGTGTGGGTAAAGTGGTATGCCTCTAATCCACTCGTTGTTTCTCTAAATTCAACGTCATCTTCGAGACAAACTCTCAAATGATCGGCTTTGCGAGATTGGGTTTCGTTTGCGCTACTCTGAGTTGCATCTGTTCTGCCCATGGATGGATTCAGCATAAGATTCTGGAGGTTCTATCCTTTGACAAGTTCAACACCGTCGCGTCCGTCTGTAGCCTGTAGATACACTTTAATCATTTCTTCTTTGGCGGTAGGGAGTTGTTTGCCGATAAAGTCTGCATGAATGGGTAGTTCTCGATGCCCGCGATCGACCAGTACAGCTAAACGAATCACTTCTGGTCTGCCATAGTCGTTTACTGCATCTAATGCGGCGCGAATGGTTCGCCCTTTATAAATTACATCGTCTACGAGTACGACAGTTTTGCCGGTGAGATCAAACGGAATGTTTGTTTTTTCAGGCGTTCGCACTCCAATAGTATCTAAATCGTCTCGGTAGAAGGTGATATCGATCGCACCGAGGGGAACGCTCACGTTTTCTAGCAAGTCGATCTGGTCGGCAAGCACGTTTGCTAGGGGAACACCCCGCGTATAGATTCCCAATAGCACCAGTTTAGACAAATCGCCTGAGCGCTCGACAATTTGTGAGGCTAAGCGATTGACAGTACGGCGGACTTCTTCGCTCGATAAGATTTCAATGTGTTCGAGAGGCATGGCAGCACGATAGAGAGGTGAAAGGCGCTAACGTACAGGGTACAAGGGAATCGAGAGATAGATCTGCGACTCTTGATAGACAAATGGTGACTTGTTGACGTGGAGCATTGACTTTCGAGATATGAGCCATCCTCAGAAGCTTGCAAGCGATCGCTGATCAAACAGAAGTGTTCCTAGATTAAATAGCAGCGATCGCACTCTAGACAGCAACATTCCTAAATTAAACAGGAACGTTCCCTGATCAAATAGGAGCGATCGCAGATCAAATAGAAACACTGAAGCTTTAGGGAGAAACGTTGATTCTTGATGTAGAAGAGAAGTAGCACTATCTAGCACTGTTCCTATGCCAGACCCCATCTCTGCCCTTACGATCGAGGCGTTTGCCTTTCTAAGCAGCAATCTGGCAGTTCCCTACTATTATTAAGGGCATTTATCAAGAACATTTCCAAAAAGCTGAATCTCTCTAGCTACAGGCTCTAGCAATGCGTCAGCGAGTTCTTGGACAACTTAGAAGAATCACCTACCCCGCTCGTCCCTTCCAACCTGGCTGCAACGACTACTGCGGCACATTCAACCGTAGCTTCAGCAGATAATCGGCAGAAGCGAGAGAAAAGAACGATAAACTGAACTCATAAACTGTCCACTCCAAGCTGCGGTTGCTTGCAAGCTCCAGAGGATCGTTCCTGTGAATCCAGCCTCTCCATCTACGCGCTAATCTTTCTGCTTCAGTCCTCAAACCGCTCGACCTGAAGCACAAACCCTGGTAACACCGCCTCACCCGATAGCTCTGTCGGCAGCGATCGTACTTCCGTTGCCTCTCCCTGCCTGTAAACCTCCACCTGCTGATCCTGCGGATTGAATAACCATCCCAACCGCACTCCGCTTTCTAGATACTCCCCCATCTTCGATCGCAGCAACTCTAACGAATCAGTGCGCGATCGCAACTCCAACACAAAATCTGGTGCAATCGGAGGAAACTTCGATCGTTGCTCAGGCGTTAGTGCAGTCCACCGCGACAACTCTACCCAAGCGGCATCGGGAGAACGGTCTCCACCACCCGGCAACTTAAAAATGGTTGACGAGCTAAACACTTTTCCAAGCTTTGTTTGACGATTCCAGACATAAAGTTCACCGCCAAGTTCCATCTCACGAGTACCACTAGAGCCGCCGACTGGGGACATCAGAATCAATTCTCCTTGACGCGATCGCTCCACTTGCAAATCTGGATTGCTCATACAAAGCTGATAGAACTGCTCATCCGTAAACTGGACAGTCCTAAGATTAAGAGTGAGCGGTTCAGACAACATAGGGATTCGCCTCAATGACCAACGCTGTACCTGCAATTGTGGCATAGACCTTCGTTCCGCGTAGGTCAGGAGTCGTGAAACTTTTACCTGCGATCGCTAACGTGCCCCAAGATCACCACCTCAAAAATGAAACGCAGGAATAGAAATAATACACGGCTCATCCCCCTATTAGTTCTGTAACAGTAGATTAAGATCCATTCAATAACATTGAGAAGACTCTCGCTTTTCTAAGGAAAACGCTACGTTTAGAGAAACAGTCGAGACGGTTAGAAACTATGAGTAACATCCAACGGTATCAAGTGAAGTGTACGCTTTCCTTTGGAGATGTCTACGGTCAGATTATCGTTTGGTTAATTGTTATCTTCCTGAGTTTGGCAGCCGCAATGGCCCTCATGGGAGCTAGCCGCCCCGTTTATGCCCTGGCAACGGTCGGCTTAATTTTGGTGCTGTCTCTGCCGTTTCTGCTCTTTGCCTTCGTCACAACGCTGCTCAACCACATTGAGATTTCAGAAGCAGGCCCCATTTCTCAAACCACCTTACCTACAGCCAGCCAACAACCGGCAACAGCGAGTTCATAATACCAACGGTTGGTAATGCTGAGGCTTGGGTCGCTGGGATTTGCTTAAAATTGCCCACCCTTCCACCCTGTGCTGTAAAAGCGGGAGAAAGGGTTAATCTGCGTTGCCAAGAGAACGGCGTCTGCCCAGCATCAGCAACGCCAACTTATAAAGTACGAATCGCAAATTGCGAACTATCATAGGTTGCGTAGAGTAAGAGGCAATCTTGTGTCAGAAAAGCGGAATCGTTGGCTGATAAATGTTGTGCTGATTGTGGCAACGGTGGGGCTGTTGGGGGTAACGATGATTCCCCTGCTTACGTCTGCGATCAACAGTAGTGACGCCCAGTCGAAAGCCAGCCCAAACCCCAGCCAGTCGGCTTCCGCCGATGGGCGCAAGGGAGAACTTGAGGTGCAAGCAAAGGGCTATGAGGCCGTCCTTCAAAAAGAGCCAGACAACCAGGTAGCGCTCCGAGGATTGCTCGATGCGCGGCGGCAATTAAACGATCCCAAAGGCATGGTTGAGCCTCTCGAAAGACTCTCAAGGCTGAATCCAGGAATGACCGAGTATGCTGTGCTGTTGGCTCAGGTGAAGCAGTATAACGGCGATCGCGAGGGTGCTGCCCAAACCTATCGCGAGGTGCTGCGAGACAAGCCCGGAGATTTGCTATCCCTGCAAGGATTGGCAGATTTGCTCGTGAAGCAAGAACGCCCTGAAGCCGCGATCGGGCTGTTGCAAGATACGCTCAGGCAAGCGCCCGCCGCTAACAAAAATCAGGCTGGAAGTGTTGATATAACCGCTATCCAAGTGCTGTTGGGCAAAGTCTTTGCCACGCAGAAGCGTTACGATGAAGCACTCAATGTGTTTAATCAGGCAATGCAGACCAACCCCAATGATTTCCAACCCGTGCTGTATAAGGCACAGGTGCTTAAGGAGCAAGGCAGAGACGATCAGGCGAAACCGTTTTTTGATAAAGCCGCATCTTTAGCTCCGGCTCAGTTCAAAGATCAGATCAATAAGTTTGCGGCGGCTCCTCCGTCGTCAGCCCCCAATTCTTCTGCGCCAAGTGATGCGCCCAATGCAAGTACAACGACTCCAGCGACAGGAGATTTCTCGGCTCCGGCAACACCCAATGCCCAACCCGAAAGTAGCCCTGCACCTGCGAACTAGAGGGTGCGATCGCACCAAATTAACCACATCAAATTAACCACATCAAATTAACGAAGATAGGGCAGGATTTGCCAAATCCTGCCCCCTTGTCTTTTAAGAATCCGTTGCTAACTCCGTTTGGCAATCTCGCTTTATCAGAGCGTCTCTTGCCTGCTCGCGATCGTCGAAGTGAATCTTTTCAGTTCCCAAAATTTGATAGTCTTCGTGTCCTTTGCCAGCGATAAGAATCCCGTCTCCTGGCTTTGCTTGGAGAATCGCTGTCCGAATGGCAATAGCTCGATCGGCAATCACTGTTGGCGCAGACGCGGCAGAAATGCCTGCTACCACATCGTCTAAAATGCGCTGTGGGTCTTCTGTTCGGGGATTATCTGAAGTGACGATGATTTGATCTGCAAGCTCGGCAGCGATCGCACCCATTTTCGGGCGCTTGGTGCGATCGCGATCTCCCCCACAGCCAAATACACAAATCATCCGACCTGAAATAAACGGTCGCGCCGCGTTCAGCATATTTTCCAAACTATCGGGCGTGTGGGCATAATCGACAATCACGCTGATGTCTTGATCGGGCTTGATTTGGACTTGCTCCATCCGTCCCGGAACGCCGGAGAAATGGGGGAGAGCTTGTGCGATCGCATCCAATCCCAACCCCAATTCCAACCCTGCCCCAACTGCCGCCAGCAGATTTGCCAGATTAAACTGACCCACAAGCGGCGATTGAAACGGCACCTCTCCCATCGGCGTATGCAGCCTTCCCCGCACCCCCGCCGGACTGTAGCTCAGATCGCTTGTCCACAAGTCAGCTTTTTGCTGCGTGCTATAGCTCCAAACCGGTTGACCGTTGAGGTGTTCGAGCAATCGCTGTCCGTAAGGGTCGTCGAGATTCACGATCGCGCGCCCCTTTAAATAAGCCGGACTGAACAACAGCGCCTTTGCCGCGAAATAATCCTCCATATTGGTGTGATAGTCGAGATGATCTTGTGTCAAATTGGTGAATACCGCCACCTCAAACGGGCAACCCAGCACTCGCCCCTGATGAAGCGCATGGGAACTGACTTCCATCACGGCATATTTACAGCCTGCATCAACGGCGGCGGCAAATTGTTGTTGAAGCTCCACCGCAAAAGGGGTCGTATGCACGGCGGTTTGCTGAAAGCCCTGCCAGCGTGTGTAGAGGGTTCCGAGCATGGCAGTTGGGTTGCCCGCCTGATTGAGGAGATATTCGATCAGGTGCGTGGTGGTGGTTTTGCCATTTGTCCCCGTAACACCGATGAGCTTTAGTTTGGCGGCGGGATGGTCGTAAAACGTGGTGGCGAGGTGAGCGCAGGCTTGGGTCATGTCGATCGCTGGGATCACCAGCGGCGGCTGTTCTGAACTAAATGCCGGATTGCCCATGGCTCGGCTTGCCGCGTCGGGAGAGACGATCGCGGCGATCGCCCCTGCCGCGATCGCGCTTTGCCAAAAATCTCCACCATCAACCCGGGTTCCTGGCATTCCAATAAACACATCTCCAGGCTGACAGGCGAGAGAATTTGTCGTCAACCCTTTCACATCTAGGGCGAGTGCTGGATGGGTGGGAAGATCGCCCCCATGGGGGAGCGTTGCCAGTAACGCTTTAAGCTGCATAAGGTCACTCCATGCCGGTGATTGTCGTGAGTTTACTCAATGATCAGCCTGCTGAGCAATATTTTTGTAACAGGCTCTCTAATTGTTGAACAGTAGCGCGAGGAGAGAGCCGAGGCAAGGGGACAACTTGAGCCGTGAGCGGGTGTTCTATAAGCAGTACCGGAATTTCATATTGATAGGCTTGAAACCAGTCGTCACGAGTGGTGATGTCGCGTAGTTCTAACTCAATTGTTGGCTGTCGAACTTGGGCTAATTTCGCCTGCAAACCTTCGCAGAGGTGACACCCCGATTTGCTATAAAAAATCAGTTTCATGCTGAACCTTAAGAACGTCTTACTGGGCTTTCTGACCGTGATCTATTTTAGGAGTACGATCGATCGTACGCACCGTTCAAGGCATAACTGTTATCGTAATGGCGGTAATGATGATGGGCATGACGATCGCATGATAGAACCAGTGAGAACAGTAACAAAAACAGTGCTGATTACAGGCGCATCTTCTGGCATTGGTCGAGCCGCTGTCTTGAAATTTCAGCAGCAAGGATGGACGACGATCGCCACCATGCGATCGCTCGAAAAAGCAGGTGAACTAGCGGCATTAGCCAAGGTGCACTGCTTAGCGCTAGATGTGACAAATCAAGCCTCCATCCAAACGGCAGTGAGCCAAGCGCTAGACAGCGTAGGGCAGATTGATGTATTGGTCAACAACGCGGGATACGGTCTGATGGGTGCTTTTGAAGCCTGCACACCCGAACAAATTCAACGCCAGTTTGACACCAACGTGTTTGGGCTGATGAACGTAACGCGATCGCTGTTGCCTCATTTTCGCGATCGCAGATCTGGCACAATTGTCAACGTCTCCTCCATCGCTGGCAAGCTCGCGTTTCCGCTCTACAGCCTCTATCACAGCACAAAATGGGCAGTCGAAGGCTTTTCAGAGTCGTTGCAGTATGAGCTAGAGCCGTTTAACATCCGCGTTAAGATCATAGAACCCGGTCCGATCAAGACCGACTTCTACAGCCGATCCGCTGATCTCTCTCACCGCCCTGGGCTAACCGCCTACGATGCTTTCGTCGCCAAGGTCTTGCCGAATATGAGCCGAGCCGGCGAAACGGGCGGAACGCCAGAAACCGTTGCAGACATCATCTACCAAGCCGCCACCGATCAATCCTCTCGATTGCGCTACCCAGCCGGCGGAAATGCAGGTACACTTTTACTATTACGAAAGCTGCTCAGCGATCGCGCCTTCAGCAGTCTTGTTCGCAAAATCGTCGTCCGCTAGCGTCTGCCCTCAGCCATGATCAAAGTCCTCCATCTCTCCGACATTCATTTAGGTAGCGGATTTGTGCACGGGCGGATCAATCCGAAAACAGGGCTAAACACGCGCTTAGAAGATTTTGTTGCCACGTTAGGACGATGCATCGATCGCGCGTTGGCAGAACCGGTCGATCTCGTCTTGTTTGGCGGAGATGCTTTTCCGGATGCAACGCCACCACCCTACATTCAGCAAGCGTTTGCCCGCCAGTTTCAGCGCTTGGTAGAGGCAAAAATTCCGACGGTATTACTTGTTGGCAACCACGATCAGCATTCTCAAGGGGCTGGCGGCGCAAGTTTATGCATCTACCGTACCCTGGGTGTGCCCAATGTGCGGGTTGGCGATCGCCTCGATACGCACACGATTGAGACTAGAAACGGGACAGTGCAGGTGATTACCTTGCCCTGGCTAACGCGATCGACCCTTCTCACGCGCCCCGAAACTGAGGGGTTGTCGATGCTGGAAGTCGGGCAATTGTTGCTCGATCGCCTGCGGGTGGCGCTAGAAGGCGAGATTCGCAACCTCAATCCTGATCTTCCAACAATATTGCTTGCCCATTTAATGACCGACACTGCAACCTATGGCGCAGAAAGGCTTTTAGCAGTTGGAAAAGGGTTTACGATTCCATTGTCGTTTCTAACTCGCGAGTGTTTTGATTATGTTGCGCTGGGGCATGTTCATAAACACCAAATTTTGTGTAAAAATCCGTTTGTTGTATATCCTGGCAGCATTGAACGAGTTGATTTTAGCGAAGAGAAAGAAGACAAGGGGTTTGTCCTCGTGGAGCTAAACGGCAGTTCAACAACGGTGGAATTCTGCCCGTTGCCCGTGCGATCGTTTCGGACGATCAAGGTTGATCTTTCCGAAAAGAAAGATCCGCAAGCGGCATTGATTCGCGCTCTAAAACCCGAGCTAATTCAAGATGCGGTGGTGCGATTGCACTATCAGATTCGTCCAGAACAGTTGGATCACCTGGATGACCCTCAAATTCATAAAGCGCTGGAGATTACCCACAGCTACACCATTCAGTCAGAATTGGTCAGTTATTTCTCGCGATCGCGCCTCCCCGAACTTGGTGTTGGAGCGGCGATCGAGCCGTTTGAAGCGCTGAAAACCTACCTCTCCAATCGAGATGACCTCCGCGACCTCGAAGCCCCAATTTTAGAAGCGGCGCGGCGGCTCCTCGCGCAGCAAGAACCTTTAGCAGAGGTCGTTTTGGTCGAAGAACAAGAGGCGGCTGAAACGCAGTTGCGGTTGCTCTGAGAACCGTCGTAGCCAACGTGCAGAAATCTTGCTAAACTCTAACGGAAGATTAGTACGTCTGCACTTGTCAGGGAGGCGCTATCTAGAAGCCGCCAAGTTGATCATCGCCCTCTCTTTAGGACAATCTGTTCCCGTTCTACCACTTAGCAGATTTGATCTGAGGAAAGGTTGCACAAAATCAAAACAGCGTGTACATTAAACACCACATATAGCGTGACCCTAGATATGGCGTCGCAAGTTTAGATTTAACCCGATCTGCCTCTACATCTGACATACGGAGTCCCTCATGGTTCAAGACATCGCACGGATACGAGACTATTCTGGCTCAGATAGCTCCCCTCAACACCACCTGAATGGGCAATTTCCAGAAGCGGCTCCCGCAGCCAATCCGGTTTTCTACCGCACCTATAGCCGCAAGTTAGGAGAAGCTCGTCGCGAGTCTTGGCAAGAGGTGAGCGATCGCACCCTCAACGGACTTGCCGAGCTTGGCAAATTTACCCCCGCAGAAAAAGCCCTGATCCACACCATGCAGCAGACAATGCGATGTTTGCCCTCTGGTCGCTGGCTGTGGGTCGGCGGCACAGGCTGGATCGCCAAGCCAGAAAACTTTTCCGGTTCGTATAATTGCACCAGCACCAATGTCACCGACTGGCGATCGTTTGGCTTGATGATGGATCTTGCCATGATGGGAAGCGGCACAGGAGCCGTGTTAGAGCCAAAATATACCGAGCAACTCCCCGCCATTCGGAATCGGTTAAGCGTCACGCTGGTGAGCCAAATTGGCACGGCACTCCCCAACGTACGCCAAGACAAAACCGAGATCACCGTTAGCGGCAATCACGTCACGATTCGTGTGGGAGATAGCCGCCAAGGCTGGGTTGATTCCTATCAAGGCTTGCTAGAGTTATCAACCGATACGCGGTTTGCTGCTGGAGTGGTTGATGTGTCGGTTGATCTCAGCCATGTGCGCCCCGCCGGAGAGCGGCTCAAAGGCTTTGGTGGCGTGGCTAACCCGGTAAAACTGCCAGAACTCTACGATCGCTGTGTCACCGTTTTAAACCGAGCCGTGGGTCGGAAACTGTCGCCGGTTGAGTGCTGCTTGCTGATTGACGAGGCGGCTGCCTGCGTTGTTGCCGGAAACATCAGACGCTCAGCCGGGATGCGCCAGGGCAGCAGTGAAGATATTGACTTTGCGGCGGCAAAAGAAAACTTGTGGCAGCAAGACGAAAGCGGCAACTGGAGCATTGATCCTGATCGCGACGTTTTACGGATGGCAAACCACACGCGCGTCTACCACCACAAGCCAACCCTGCCCGAATCGATCGCGGCGGTGCGAAAGCAGTTTTACTCTGGCGAGGGTGCAATTCAGTATGCACCGGAAGCGATCGCCCGATCTAACGCCGATATTCTGACCACCCCTGAGCTAAAATCGGCGTTCATCGAGGCGTATGAGGCAGGTCGGGGTCGGCAGTGGCTGCAACAGCACGATGGCAAAATGCTCGACCAAGAAATCGACCATCGGTTAGGGCGCTATGGGCTGAATCCGTGTGGCGAAATTTTGGGCGAAAATTTTCACTGCAACTTATCTGAAGTTCACCTCAATCAGATTGATCCCTTAGATGATGCCGCCCAAGAGCAGGCGTTTACAGCCGGGGCGCTGTCGGTCGCAGCGCTGCTCAATCACACCTTTGCTGAGCCGCGATATCAGTATTCTCGTGACCTCGACCCGATCGTGGGCGTCTCGTTTACCGGCTTGTTTGACTTTTTCGTTCATGCCTTTGGCGTTGAGTGGTTGCGCTGGTGGGAAGCTGGCAGACCGGATACAGTAACGGGTTTGCAGTTCAAGGCGCGAGAGAAAGAATACCTGAGCCGGTGGAAAGCGATCGTGCATCGGGTGGTGTGGGAGTACTGCGATCGCCATGGGCTGCGTCGCCCCAATCGCTGCACCACCGTTCAGCCTGCGGGCACAAAATCTTTGCTGACGGGGGCAAGCCCAGGATGGCATCCGCCCAAGGCTCAGCGGTTCATTCGTCGGATTACTTTCCGCAAAAACGATCCCGTTGCGATGGCATGTTTAGACTACGGCTACAGTATTGTGCCGTCCCAGTCGGATAAAGACGAGAACGGCAACTTGCTCAACGATCCGTTTGATCCTCGGTGTAGCGAATGGCTGGTTGAAATTCCAGTCGAAGTGCCGTGGGCAACGATTCCAGGGGCAGACCAAATCGAGATTGAGAAATTCTCGGCGTTGGCACAAATGGATTTTTACTTGCAAGTGCAGAAATATTACACTGCCCACAACACCAGCGCCACGATCGAGCTTCGCGAAGATGAAATCGAGGCATTGGCAACCCGAATTTATGACGCGATCGCAACCAATGAAGGCTACATCAGTGCTGCGTTGCTAGCTCGATTTGATGCCCCGTTTCCCCGGCTGCCGTTTGAAAAAATCGATCAGGCAACCTACACATCACTCCAGGCTGAGGTGATCGCTCGTCAGCGCACCAGCGATTTTTATAGTGCCCTAAGCCGCTACGATTCGGGTGAGGAGATCGCGGAAGGGCCAGCAGGGTGCGACAGCGACAAGTGCATGTTGCCAGAACAGAAAGGCTAGATTATCCCTTTCATCACTAGCGTTTAACGGCAGGGGAGCGTTGCCTTTCCTCTGCCTTTTTTTGGCGTTTTTGACAGTACTTCAGTCCTTAAATCAAGCCCTAATCTGCCGGATTTGATCAGGCGGTGACTTGATGAATAAACCGAAACGTTGCCCATGCATTCACATCTAGCGTAAATACATCAGAGGTGCCAATCCACTGAGAGGCGCGATCGCTGGCTTGATGCAAATCTTGCACCACCGCTTGAGCCACCTCTAAAAAATTGTCGATCGGGCGCAACACCCGACTACTCAGATTGCTATTGAGCAAGCTTTCGGTTTGCTGAAACGGGGCACGACTGCAAATGATATAGGTTTCGGCTAGCCCCACCGGGTCGCGAATCACCCATTCTGAATTTGGCGCAGAGACGGGAATAAAAGCGCTTTCGCCGGGTGCAACCCAGTAGGGCTGATCGGGAATAGTGCTCGGAGAAGACGGTTGCAGGGCGGCTTCAGAATTGTGCCAAACCCCAATTGCAGTCCCCGAATTATCCAACCCCAACACCAATACGTAAATAGGTTGGGTGCTAGTATTTTCAATGCGATATTGAATGCGATTACCAATCGGAATTGTAATCAACTTTCCATCAGAAGGGGTAATGAGATTAGGATCACTCGCGACCCGATCAGTTTGCTGCTGCACGAGCAGTTTTTCTGGCGACCCAAGCTGCGCCAACGTAGCTCGAACCCCCAACTGAGACGAGCTATCATTCACCGTTAGCCCCAACATTTTAGCCCCCAGCAAGGTTTGCAGTTGAGGTGCTAACCGGCGGACAGCCAGCTTAACGGCTTCATCCGAGTCACCCAGCGTTTTTGGAATCACGTCACGCCCTTGGGAAAACAGCCCATAGCTCGAAGGCGGGATCGATCCCACGATCGCATCGGTCGAGAGAGACGCAACTTGAGTGGTGGCACGACCCCTGCCAAACACATAATCGACCGCCTGTTCGCCCGCCGTCGCCGCCGAAACGTAGGACACCGCCGAAAAAGCGCTGACTGCATCAACTCGCTCGATCCGTTTGAGATGGCTATCGATGGCGATCGCAAGCCCCACCGTGCGCGGCAACACCCGAATCGCTTCTTGCACGCGCTGCCCAACCGCCAGCACTGCATCTTGCGTCGAGCTTGTTGCCACAACCTTAGCTTTAGCCGTGAGTCCATTCCGTTCATACACTTGCAGCAAGGGAAGCGGCTGAGCATCTGAGGCTGATGCCACTGAGTCTGATTCCACCGTAAACAACGAGTTGAGACTATATTGCTCAAAGACTTGCGGCGCTAGCCCGCCCAGCCACAGGTGCACGGTCTTGGGATCATCTGTGGCGGTAATTACACCATCTGCTGGAGGTTGCGACGGCGATAAATTATAGGGCATTGAGAAGTGGGGCGCACTGAGAATGCCGCCCGATGAGCCGCGATTTTTTCCACTGATGGTAATCTGCTGTTTTTGATCGACTCGTTTGCCAAGGCGTTCTGCGGTGCGGCTAAGATTGACGCGCAGGGTCGAGTGGGGCAGCGCTTGCCACAACTGCTGAGTCAGCGCATAGGTAAACAGCCCTGCATGAAATCCATTCCACGGCGCTTCGGTGGCAACTTGCTGATCACCTGCCGCCGCCAAAATAATTCCCGGCATCTGCCCAGACAGCCGCTGAGTGCGCACTTGAGCGCGATCGAGAGCTAGGGTGTTGAGCAGGTCTTGTTGCAAAAGCTGTTCTGTTTGATCGAGGGAAGCAACGCCATCGGCAGGGCGAGAGCGAATCCGCAAATTGCCCTGGAGGGCAGACCCCGGATAAACATAACTTGTGTCGAGAACAGTGGTGACTTGATCGGTTTGCAGCGATCGCAGCAACAGGTACAGAGTGTCTTCTGGAATTGCATTGGTGAGCAACTCTTCAGAGGGCAGATCAGCGGTGATCAACGCGGGCTGAATCTCGTCTGCCGTGCCCAGCTTGAGCAGGCTACCGTAGCCACTGAAATGAATCACGACCACATCATCCGGTTTCGCTTGCCGGATCAGATGCTCTGTAAAAGCGGTTTCGATCTGCGATCGCGTTGCTTTTTCATTTGCGAGGGTTAAAATATCACCCGGTTGAAACCCAAACCGATAAGTCAGCAATTCTCGCTGCAATTCTATATCTGTGAGACAGCCATTGAGCGGCTCATTGCGATACGCATTAATTCCAATCAGCAGAGCAAGCTTACGAGTTGTCGGCTGAGCCAAGGCAGAAGCGGTGCGGCTCACCATCGGAACGCCTAGAGACAAGCCGAGTTCACTTACGCCCCAAGCGCCAAGCAAAAGCCCCGTTCTTCGCAACAACGATCGCCGCTTCATGTTCTCAACTACCCTATGCTCATAGCTATCAGGGTAACAGCTAACGAATTCGTAAATTCGCAATTTAGAAAAGATTTGCGCTCTAATCAGCAATCCCAAAATTCAGCCGATCGACCCAATCTCCTCCTTGCCTCTAAGGAAGAGCACGACAAAATCTGGCGTGAATAACGGTGGGCTAGAACAGTAGACTTCTGGCATAAATCCGTCAGCAGCAGACAGGGTAGCGGATGAACCAGATATAACGGAGGAGACGTTGCCCCAAAACCCTCTGCTCATCCGCTCCATCGGTTATCCCATCCGTTGCCACTCCACTTTTACAAGAAGCCTAGTCGCTAGAACAAAGGGCTAAAAATGGGCTAAACTTTCATCGCTTTGGCAAGTTCGGCAGCTACTTCAGGACGAGAAAATTCTGGAGGCGGCAATTCTCCCCGACGAAGCATTTCTCGGACTTTGGTTCCAGACAGGTGAATGCGTTCTTCAGGCATACTCGGACTTGTTTTTGTCGTTGCCATGCCCTGAGTTCGAGTGCAGTAAAACGCATGTTCAAACTTCATCGGCGTAATGCCCAACGCCGCCGCATCAAACTCATCAAAAATAGATTGAGCATCGTAGGTGCCATAGTAATCACCAACACCCGCGTGATCACGACCGACAATAAAGTGAGTGCACCCATAATTTTTTCTCAGCAGCGCATGAAAGATGGCTTCACGAGGTCCCGCATAGCGCATTGCAGACGGATTAATGCCAAGAATGACCTGGTTTCGGGGAAAATAATGCTCCAGCATAATTTCATAACACCGCATCCGAATATCAGCGGCGATATCATCTTCTTTCGTTGCCCCCACCAGAGGATGCAAAAATAAACCGTTCACCGTTTCTAACGCGCACTTGATAATGTATTCGTGGGCGCGATGAATGGGATTGCGTGTCTGAAAGGCAACGATCGTTTGCCAGCCTTTTTCGCGAAACATCTGCCGCGATGCCGCCGGATCAATTTGATAGGTAGGAAATAATGGGTGAGCTTCTCGCTCTAGCAACCACACGTCTCCTGCAAGATTCACGTTTCCCTGACGGTAAACAACCGCAACCCCAGGATGCTTTTCTTCATCAGTACGATAAACGTTGATGGCTTCGTGAATTTTATCGTACGCATACTTTTCGGCGAGGTGCAAAATGCCAAGAAAGCGTCCCGTAGTATCATCCAACCGTACCAGTGTGCCTTCTTTCAGAGAATCTGCAATCTCTTCGGTGACAGACAGCGTAACGGGAATTGACCAGGGTAGCCCATTGGCGAGATGCATTTCGCTCACGACGCGATCGTAGTCGGCTTTGCCCATAAACCCGGTTAACGGACTAAAGCCCCCGATCGCAATGAGTTGCAAATCAGACACAGCCCGCTCATCAAGCTGCACTCTTGGCAAAAATTCTGCTTTAGAAAGAAATTCTTCACGCTCTTGGGGCGTTGCAATGCGGTTAATTAGTTGCCCACCGTGGGGGGCGATACCATCGCGATCACTCATAATTACAGCCAGTAGGGGGTAAACTCCTCCTTTCCGCTCAAGAAAGGGGTCTTTACTGAGGGTAGCAGGATGTGAGGTATTTAGGCGGTCTCTTTTGCAAAGAAAGCAAGGGCAGAACTGGGATTCTGGCATGGCTGAAAAACCGAAGCCAGCGTTTCAGGTTCGCCAAATTTGAAAGATTGAGGGGGCTGAACCCGCGATCGCGAGTGAGCGCTGGTTCGCCAAACACCAAACGGGCAGATCCACAAAGTTTGGATATCCCCAGATCTGGGTATCCATAGTCAGGTTTATGCCGATATCCCTAATTCGCCGTGCGATCGCGGCGGTCTTACCCATTCCCCGCTTTTCGCTTCATCTGCTCTAGCTCTTCCTGGGTTTCCCACGTTCTAAATTTTTGCTCTAATGGGTCGCTAGGATCATTAAATGCACTCCGGCTCTGATTCCAACCTGTAGATGCCCAGCGCTGCTCGGCTTGGGTTGCCCGTGCCGTTTGCACTTGCGCCAGTTCTGCCTTCACTTCCTGCTGGCGCACCTGAATTTTTTGTCGAAGGTCTTCGGTGTGTTTGATGCGCTCTCTCAACACTTGCATTTGTCCCCATTTCTGATTGCCATCGCGCAAGAGCGACGCTTCGTGGGTTTGAGCAGGCTCGGCTAAATCCAGTCGTCCGGCGGCTTTTGCTTTTTCAATGCGGATATGCCAACGCTGAATTTCCTGCGCCGTTGAGAGAATTTCGCTTTCAACCTGCTTTTCGCGCGATCGCAAGTCTACAATCAGTCGCCGAGTTTCCAACTCTTGCTCTCGGAGGTTCTCATCCAATGCTTGCAGTTCGAGATGAGGATTGTTTCTCAAAAATTCATCCAGTCGGCTCTCTAAAAACCGGCTGAGATCATCAAACAGACCCATAGTGAAACTCCGATACTAGCGATTAAATTTAGGAGCAAGGCGACTAGCCGACTCCCCCTAACCGCTATTTTAGAATTTTTGCCCAGTCGAGAGCGTTCGGAGTTCCCCATTTCGTCTTAAGACAGCACTACTGCCAGCAATCTCAACAATGCTCCACCCGCTAGACCCAACGGTTTCACCCGTATAGTAGCGCTGGGTTACACCGTTTGTCTCCACCAACGCCGCCGACTGGGTAGGATCGGTGGCAATCACCAAGCCGCGAATCGTGCGTTGAAGTTCGGGAGTGCTGGGCACGGCTTTTGTGGCAGATGCCATCGCCTGCTGAATCTGCGGGCGATTGGCAGGATACATTCTTTCTAAAACGCCTGAAAGTCTTGCCAAAAGTTGATTTAATTCTTGGCGGGCAGGATCGTTAACCATAACGGCAGCCGGAGCCGTAGGAGGGGCTGCCGCGATCGGAGGAACGTTGATCACGACTGGCACTTTTGGCAGTGGTGTAGAAGAGGTTGCGCCACTGCCTGCCGCCGTAGGAAGGCTATTTTTGTAAGGAACGGTTGCCCCATTCATTGGCTTTCCGCTGGCCGCTTTGCGATCGATGGCAGCTAGCGATCGCTGCACATATTCCGAAAACTGTTGATTGTGTTCTACCGGGGGCGCTTTTGCGATCGCAACTGGGGCAACCACCTGCGGCTCTTGAGCGATCGCCCTAACGAGCCGACCCACCATGCCCCGTTGCGTCAGCCACAGACTCGCTGCTGCGATCGCAGAGGCAAACAGCGCCACGACTAGAAGCTTTTGAAACACGCTACTGAGCCGCAACACCTGAGGTTTGCCATTCATCAATTCATGAACTTCCGGCACCGCCAGACTGTCCTCTCGAATCAACGTATTCCACTGCGGCAGATGGGGCTGTGGAACGAGGTCTGAAAATTGAGGAGTCGGGTTAACGTCCATCGGTTGGCGCTTTGCAGTTTCGATCCGTTTCAGCGGTGGCGGTGGTAGACTTCCATCTAACAGTCGTTCCACATCGTCAAACAGATCATCCATCAGCCGATCGGCAAACGAATCAACCCGAAAAGATTGTGATGGCATGACGGCTTGAAAGGCTTTCCCAGGAGCATCTTGGGACGGATCAAGAAGAGCCTTATTACCGTTGATGTCTTGAGGCATGGCTTTGCTATGGATGACAAATCAAACGAACAGTAGATATGGAATGCCCTAAAGATTCCACCGCTTTTGCAAAACTTGGCAGTGCGAACCGCACCCTAACCCAAGCGGAATATAAAGCGACACTCAGAGCTAGCCTGACGTTAAACTCTACGCAACGCCTGAGGAGGGTGATGTTTGCGATTATACTCGCCCTATTGAAAATGGGATCAAGTTACGGAGGACAAATTTTAAGGAGTTCCAAGATGAAGCGCTATCTGCGTTAGGAAAATGAGGGTGCGATCGCACTCTGCTCAGAAAACATGAGGTCGATAAAACTCAGACTTAAAAATTCAGACTTACGCCAGATCCCCGGATACTTCACCTCTTTGCTGCTTTCGACCCACTTGGCGAGGGGGCAAAGATTGATGCGGGGGTCTCCGGCAGAGAGCAACTATAGAATGTCGAGAGAATGTCGAGGGTCGATTCGGTCATGCTTCGAGACGGTTCTCAGGTTTCTCCTCCCGTCTTGTTGAGCATATCGATCGCCTGATCAGCCGTCATCAATCGTTTTAAAACCACTTGCCCGATCGCATCGACCTCAGCATCAGAAACTGGTTTAACTTCGACCATCAACACAGCATCTTCAACGCGGTAAAGCCATAGCTTTTCGTCGTTTTCCCACACACATACCGTCGTTTGCTCAATGTGGGGTTTGCGACGCCAAGAGAGTTCATTCCACAAGCCACCTAGCTCCCAAACGCGACCCACCGCCCAGCCATCAGTTAGAAAGAAGTATTTCACAGGAATGTTTACTTGCTAGAGCCAGCTTTGCTGTTTAACTTTGCTGTTTAACATAGCGCGAAAACTTGACGTACTCAGCACATTTCGCAGGACTTTATGGGTTTGATTATCCAAGGTTACAAGCCAACCATCAAAAACAGGAGTGTCTCATACAACGCCCTGCGATCAATAGGTTCTGATTTAGGTTCTGATTTATGCATTGTTGAAGGTATGAATGATGTCTATGCAAAGGTCAGTTCCGATTGACCAAATCGCTTCTGAATAGATGCTCAGCCTGCTTCCACTCTCCTTTGTGATCCACAAGGTTATCTACGATCGCACCCCAACCAAACCTCTGATCCGCTTGCTCTGCTCATGACTCAGTTGCAATTGCGTCACTTGCAAATTAATTCGCTAAAATATCAAATAGTGAAAGCAGTTTTACTGAATCACAAAGTTCCATGAAATTCAGTCGTTTCATGAGAAGTGGGTGTCCCCCACTTTTTTTATTTGGAGGGTATTATCAATGGCGCATCCTTTAATTCCCCAAATTTTAGATTTGGCTGCTCCGGTAGCTCAGTCGTTGGGCTTAGAAGTGGTGACAGCCGTGTTTCATACCCATCAAAGTCCGCCCGTTTTGCGAGTCGATGTCCGAAATACAAAGGATGATACCGGGCTGGAAGACTGCGAACAGATGAGCCGCGCTCTAGAAGCGGTGCTAGATGAGTCTGATTTAATTTTGGATGCCTATGTTTTGGAAATCTCAAGCCCTGGCATCTCAAAATTGCTGACGACCGACCGAGAATTCACCTCATTTCGAGGCTTTCCGGTCATCGTCACCACCTCCGAGCCGTTCAACAACCGCGCCGAGTGGACTGGTAACTTAGTTCGCCGAGATGACGATGCAGTTCATATCAACCTCAAGGGGCGAGCGATCGCAGTTCCTCGGACGGTCGTCAAAACCGTTGAACTTGCCGATGGTGAGGAATAAGCCTTTTACACAACTCAATACTTACGGAGATTAGTTTTATGTCAATGGTCGCTTTGCCCGGACTCAAAGACATGATCGATGGCATTAGTCGCGATCGCAACTTACCAAAACTATCAGTTCAAGCTGCCCTGCGCGAAGCCTTAATCAAAGGATACGAGCGCTTCCGTCGCACCCAAAAGATGGACAGCAACACCTTCGACGAAACCTATTTTGATAACTTTGAAGTCGAGCTAGACATCGAAGAAGAAGGCTTTCGGGTGCTGGCAACGAAAACGATCGTCGATGAAGTCCAAAATTCAGATCACGAGATCGCCCTCAAAGAAGTTCAAGAAGTCGCGGCAGAAGCCCAAACGGGCGATACGGTCGTTCTAGATGTTACCCCCGATCAGGGCGAGTTTGGACGCATGGCCGCTATTCAAACGAAACAGGTTCTAGCTCAAAAGCTGCGAGACCAGCAGCGGAAACTTGTGCAAGAAGAATTTCAGGAGCTAGAAGGCACAATCTTACAAGCAAGAGTCTTAAGATTTGAGCGGCAGTCTGTGATCATGGCAGTCAACAGTGGCTTTGGGCAACCTGAAGTAGAAGCAGAACTCCTAAAGCGAGATCAACTTCCCAACGATAATTACCGGGCAAACGCAACGTTTCGGGTTTACCTCAAAAAAGTCAGCGAAGGTTCCCATCGGGGTCCTCAACTGCTTGTATCTAGAGCCGATGCAGGTTTGGTCGTTTATCTGTTTGAAAACGAAGTTCCTGAGATTCAAGATGATGTGGTGCGAATTGTTGCAGTGGCACGGGAAGCAAATCCGCCATCTCGTTATGTCGGTCCTCGCACCAAAATTGCGGTAGATACGCTAGAACGGGATGTTGATCCCGTGGGAGCATGCATCGGCGCGCGGGGATCTCGGATTCAGGCAGTGGTGAATGAGTTACGCGGTGAGAAAATAGATGTCATTCGATGGTCGCCCGATCCTGCTACCTATATTTCCAATGCTCTTAGCCCAGCGCGAGTCGATGAGGTGCGCCTCGTTGATCCCGAAGGGCGACAAGCCCACATCTTGGTCGGAGAAGATCAACTGAGCTTAGCGATCGGGAAAGAAGGTCAAAATGTTCGCCTAGCCGCACGGCTAACAGGTTGGAAAATCGACATCAAAGACAGCAAAAAGTACGAAGCTGCCGCAGAAGAAGAAAAAATCGCGGTCGTGATCGAAGCCCGTCGTCAGACACAAGCTGCCTATGAGGAGGAAGAGTATTTAGATGAGGGTGAAGAGGATCAAGAAGAGTACCAAAATGAAGGTGAAGACACCTCTGAACCCCAGTCGCCAGAAGAACCGCTTGGGACGACTACCGCTCAGGAGGAATCGGAGGCAGAGTAGCTAAAGTATAAAGAGACGCTTGCGGCAATGCCTTGGCAGAATAACGGTCATTGACTACAGTTGAGCCAAAAAGACTGAGCCAAAAAGCCGAACCGCTTAGTGTTTACAGTTGCTTGGTAAGTTGAACAGTTGTTTAGGTAATCGAGTTAGGTAATCGAGTCCAGCATTTCTAACACCCCTCTCTTGCGTCTTTCTACCATGCCTCCAAATTACCGTCGCTGTATCAGTTGCCGCAAAGCTGCGCCCAAAGAAGAATTTCTGCGGGTTGTCCGGCTTCATCCCTCCCACGACATCGTTTTGAATCAGGGAATAGGGCGATCGGCATATCTGTGCCCTCAAGCCGAATGCCTTCGGAGTGTCCGCAAAAAAGATCGGCTCAGTCGCGCTCTGAAGGCTCCTGTTCCCGAATCCCTTTATCAACAGTTGTTACAACAGCTTGTAGTTTCCCCTTCTCGCTGATGCACCTGCCTTTAGCGCAGCATAGATTTTTGGGTAGGCGCTGCGCCAGCATCCCTCTGCCATGTTGTGATGGGTAGTGAGTTAACGTGCGACCACCCCCCCTCCTTTGTGCCTTGGTTCCCTCGCTCTCATCTGTGTTCTATTTCTCTCGCTAGACAGAGGTTTAGAAAAATCCCTTTTCCTAAGGTAAAGCCGATGAGTTTCCATGGGTTGCCTTATGCACTGCCGCATAGCTTGGCTGTTTAGCTCCTTAGGCGTTCTCCTGATCGTTGCGCCAAACCCTGCTAGTGCAGCAATTTTTCGGCAGAACCTTGAACTGACGGTGACTCGCATTGAATCTGCTTCACAAGGTCAGGCTGATTCTCCACTGAACAAACTGCCCCTTCCACCGATCGGGTCAAAAGGGCTGGGATCATATACCTACGACGAATCCCAACTGAACTACATCAACCAGCCTACTGCCTATCCTATAGGCTACTATTTGGGTAGACCGGGAGCCATCGCTTTTTCAGATTTCTCCCTCAATTTTTTTAACCGCAACTACACGCAACTGACGTATGTTGGAACCAGAATCGGCGAATTCCTTTTATACGATCGCACTCCAGCAGGACAATATACACCGCAGAGTCTATACCTCAGTACAACAGATGACACCTCGGTTGTGAGAATTATTGGAGATTTATTTATTTATCGCCCTGGTTCTGTAAACGTTCCTGGAGACATTGGTGCCGTTAATTATGTTTCTGGAACGTTTAGTTTTACTGATGCAGAACCTATCCCTGAACCGCCTGCCACCGCGATCGTGCCTATCTTCGGATTGGGGTTAGGATGGTTATATCAGCGCACTCAGGCTCGGAGACGCTCGGCGAATTTGCGAGTCCGCAACGAAGATCGATAAATAACCAGATCGTGTTTAGCCAGTTGTAGTACTTGCCCAAAGCCTCTAGAAGCCTTCTCAGCGCACCATCATTTTTCGTCTACAAATTTCTGTCTATCAATTAAATTTCTGCTCTTTGGCGAAATTGAAGCGATGGCAAGCAGCAGATGCCAGGCTTAGAGGGTGACTGCCTTGAAGCAGGTCAGTTGGTCAATAGTTTATCTAAATGGAAACTTGTGCAAAACTGAACAGGCTAGAATGGAATTTGGCTAACTCGCGATCGCTGATAGAATCTATCCGTGTTCGAGTGGTCTAAAATTCAAAGTGAAGCGAAATTCAAACGGTGTGAGGTAGGCTAGTCTTTAAGGAGGCTAGTTCGCTAAAATCTTCTGGGCAGCTTCCGAGTTAAGTTTCTTGCAAACTCAATGTGTGAAGCCCACGCCACCAACTGATCAAATCAAATGTCGTTTTAGTCAGAACAGAAGGCAACTTATGTGACAACACGTGGATCGTCGAATGAGGGAAGAGTGGATGAACAACGGCAAAGTCAGAATTTACGAGCTATCGAAAGAATTGAATTTGGACAATCGAGATATTCTTGCTATTTGTGAACAACTAAATATTGCAGTCAAAAGCCATAGCAGCACCATTACCGAAACCGAAGCCGAGCACATTCGATCAGCAGCAGAAAAATACGCTGCCAGCCATCCTGCTTCGACCAAGGCACCCCCTGCCCGTCAAGCCGCCCATTCCCCGTCAGTCGATTCTAGAAAGAAAACGCCCTTGAATATTCAGAAGAAACAGCAAATTTTAGAAATCCGCCGTCCGATCACTCGCTCAGCCCCGCCTGCTGAGCCGACTCCTGAACTGCGATCGCCTTCTGCCCCTCAGCCACCTGCGGCACAGGCTCCGACCGCTCCGGCTAAACCCATTGACAAACCCAGCGAGCCACCGGCGCGTCCCGCAACCGAAGACGTTGCCCCAGCCACTCCGGTTACCCCAGCTATGGCAGAGCCTGAAGCTACTCCGGTACAAGAAGCCCTTCAGCCAACCCCTCCCCCATCGGTTGAGCTTCAGCCGCCTGCGCCTCAGCCAGCACCCGTTGAGCAAAAGCAGCCTCTAGCCTCTCCCCCCCCTCGCCCGGCCCCGCCCTCTCGCCCTAGCGCCAACAGCAAGCCGATTTTAAAGCGCGATCGTCCGCCGAGTTCGGATGACGGCACAGATACCCAGACGGACGAACGGCATCAGAGAGATGGCGCTAAACCTCAGCGCTCTGCGCCTCCTGCTGGAAAGCGCCCTGGGCAACCTACACGACCCTCAGACGCCGCCCGACCTCAACAGGTGGTCGAACTTCGTCGCCCTAGACCTGCCCAAGACGACGAGGTGCCTCAAGACGACGGCATTTCGGTCATGCAGCCAATTTTGAAGGCAAATCGTCCTGCCAAGCCGACTCCCAACCCTCAGGAGGCAGCCGCGCTGCAACTCAATCGACCTACGCCGCCTAAGCCTAAACGCGGTAAAGCTTGGGAAGATGAGGAAGAGGAAAACCAAGAGTTGGCAAAAGCCCCGGCGAAGGGTAAACGCCGTGCCCAACCTCGTATCGAAGATGATGATGATGATTTGGATCTGCTCGATGAAGAAGATGCAAGCGGCGTCACCCAAACCCAGGTAAGTTTGTCGTTGGCGCGCCCTGCAAAACCCAAAGGCTTACCGGGGCAGCAGGCAAAACCTGCCGCGATCGCGGCTCCGACTCAGCGCAAAAAATCGGGGAGCAGCCTCCGCGATCGCCGCGATCGCCGCCATCAAGAAGCCAAGGTCGAGCGTCCAGAAATGATCCAGATCACAGGAGGCTTGACCGTACAAGAGCTATCGAATCTGCTAACTGTTTCCTCAACGGAGATCATCACAAAGCTCTTCATGAAAGGAACAGCGGCAACCATTACGCAGACCCTAGATGTCGAAACGAT
Source organism: Myxacorys almedinensis A (assembly GCF_010091945.1). Classification (GTDB taxonomy): domain Bacteria; phylum Cyanobacteriota; class Cyanobacteriia; order Leptolyngbyales; family Leptolyngbyaceae; genus Myxacorys; species Myxacorys almedinensis. The sequence goes on along the minus strand of NZ_WVIE01000008.1, from coordinate 101,816 downwards.
CGAGATGATTGCCGAAGAATATGACATCGTGGTTGAGAAGAGCGAGAAAGAAGCAGCAGCGAAGAAAGTTACAGAAATGATCGAGGCTGGGGATCTTGATAGTCTCCAACGGCGTCCTCCGGTGGTAACGATCATGGGTCACGTAGACCACGGTAAAACAACCCTGCTTGACTCGATCCGCAAAACCAAAGTGGCTCAAGGCGAAGCAGGTGGCATCACACAGCACATTGGCGCATACCACGTTGATGTTAACCACAACGGCAACCAAGAACAGGTGGTGTTTCTCGATACTCCGGGTCACGAAGCATTTACGGCAATGCGGGCACGGGGAACGCGAGTCACCGACATCGCTATTCTGGTGGTTGCTGCCGATGATGGAGTTCAGCCTCAAACCATTGAAGCGATCAGTCACGCGAAAGCAGCAGAAGTGCCAATTGTGGTTGCCATCAATAAAGTAGATAAGGAGGGAGCACAGCCCGATCGCGTTAAGCAAGAACTCACAGAGTATGGGTTAGTTCCAGAAGAGTGGGGCGGCGACACGATCATGGTTCCGGTTAGTGCCATCACGGGCGATAACCTAGATACGCTACTAGATATGATTCTGCTGGTCTCAGAAGTAGAAGATCTCTACGCAAACCCCGATCGCTCTGCTAGAGGCACGGTGATCGAGGCTCACCTCGATAAAGCGAAAGGTCCAGTGGCGACGCTGCTGATCCAAAACGGTACATTGCAGGTTGGCGATATTTTAGTCGCGGGTTCATCTCTTGGTAAGGTGCGGGCAATGGTAGACGATCGCGCCCAACGGGTGCAGGTTGCTTCTCCGTCGTTTGCGGTAGAAGTTCTTGGTTTGGCTGATGTTCCAGCCGCCGGAGACGAGTTTGAAGTCTTCCCAGATGAGAAACAGGCACGGGCTGTGTCGTCGGCCAAAGCAGATGAGCAGCGTCAGTCTCGTCTATTGGCGGCAATGTCTTCTCGCCGGGTCAGCTTAAATACGTTATCTGCTCAAGCTCAAGAGGGCGAACTGAAAGAACTTAACCTCGTGCTCAAAGCCGATGTACAGGGTTCTGTAGAAGCCATTTTGGGATCGCTCAGACAGTTGCCGCAAGGTGAAGTTCAAGTCCGGGTGCTGTATGCGGCTCCGGGCGAAATCTCTGAAACAGACGTGGACTTGGCGGCAGCAAGCGATGCAGTGATCATCGGCTTTAACACGACTCTGGCAACGGGGGCGCGTCAAGCAGCCGATCGGGCAGGCGTCGATGTGCGAGAGTACGCCATTATCTACAAGTTGCTAGATGATGTTCAAGGTGCGATGGAAGGTCTGCTAGAACCGGAGCTTGTAGAAGAAGCTTTGGGTCAGGCGGAAGTTCGTGCCGTCTTCCCGGTAGGTCGTGGTGCAGTCGCGGGTTGTTATGTGCAGTCCGGTAAGCTCATTCGGAACTGTAAGGCGCGTGTGCATCGGGGTAGCCAAAAGGTTCACGAGGGCAATTTAGATTCGCTCAAACGGATGCGAGAAGATGCGCGTGAAGTCAACGCTGGCTACGAATGTGGTATTGGTTTAGATGATTTCAACAACTGGAAGGAAGGAGACATCATCGAGGCATATCGCATGGTAACCAAGCGGAGAACGCTAGCCAGATAGGTTGTGATTCTGTGACTTGTAGCCCATAGTCTGTGGTCATTCCGACGCCGATTATGGACTACAAGCTCTTAACTGAATATTTGAGTGATGCAGAGCGGCGACTCATTCTGCTCGTGCTGAGAGGTTGAGCTTGCGGAACATACAGCTTAAAGATTGCTTGACGGAGCTTTGGATCACCCAAAGCTGCGCTTCAATTTCTGCGTTGGTGTAACCTTTTGCAAGTAGTATCCACCATGTTGATTATAATGGGGCAATTTCTGGGCACAACCGTTTCAATTTCGCTTCGGCTCAAGGTTTCGATGTCAGGCAAGCGACGGTCTAAGCACTGCCGCACCAAAATTGACAACTCAATTTCGACTATGTTCAGCCAACTGCCATGCTTCGGGGTGTAGTGCCACTCCAATTTTTCCAGAATTCGTCGGGCTTCTTGTGCCTCAAACGTTTGATACAACGAAGTGGGAGAGTGAATATTGAGATTTTCGAGTATAAAACGAATCTTTGTTGCGCTCGGAAACCACTCATCGACGAGTTGCTTGAGCCACTGGGCAAAATCAGCATTGGTGCGGCGACCCTAAGATCCATAAATTGACGGTTGCAACTGACACAGATGTGATTTTGTTGACCGCTTCTATGTCCATTTTTACGGGTGTGAGTGGATGGGCAGTCCGGGCATGGCATCAAATCTGACCTCAATTCATCCCTCCAGTATGCAACGCCCGATTTTGCAGGGGAGCGATCGCCGCAAAGCCGATTTACGAGATGCCGAAGCCGATGTACAACTCTGATGTAGCGCGCCGCACAACAATCCAAATGCAGCGGACGGTTGAAAGCTACTGGCTATGTTGTCAAGGTTACTAGCCGTCGCTGATTTGGGGCGTTAGCTCGTCAGACCTGAAAGCAACAGTTAAGTTTTAGATGGGCTTGCTCTGCCGCTACATCTGTTTTTACCCATTGCCAACCAAGCTTTATGATGATGAGCGAACCGTTTGCCTTATCCTATGACTTCGATTCGTCTGCCCCGGCTGTTCCGTGATGTCGAACGTCCGTCGCTCTCTCGCCAAATGATGCGGGTTGGCGCGGCAATTGCGATCGTTTTCATTGCGATCGCGCTCCTTGCTCCCCTGTTTCAATCGATCGGATGGCTGCAAAATCCCACTGAGTTTCTCGACAATCCGCCCCATCAAGCGCCTTCTCTAGCTCATTGGTTTGGCACAAGCAGTCTGGGTTACGATGTCTTCTCTCGAACGCTGTTTGGCACGCAAGCGGCGCTTCAGGTCGTCATTTTGGCAACCACACTCAGCTTAATCATTGGCGTTCCGCTTGGCATGGTGAGCGGCTATTTGGGCGGTAGGCTCGATCGGGTTCTAATTTTCTTCATGGATACGATCTACACGCTACCGGGACTATTGCTCTCGGTGACGCTGGCATTTGTGGTCGGGCGAGGCGTTTTGAATGCTGCGATCGCGCTCAGCATCGCCTACGTTCCGCAATATTTTCGGGTAGTCCGAAATCAAACGATCAGCGTTAAAACCGAACTCTTCATCGAAGCGGCTCAAGCCATGGGCGCATCTACATGGCGCGTGCTTTCCCGCTACTTATTTTTAAACGTCATTCAAAGCGTCCCAGTTCTGTTTACCCTAAACGCCGCAGATGCCGTGCTAACCCTGGGCGGTCTCGGCTTTCTCGGTCTTGGCTTACCCGATGATGTGCCCGAATGGGGACGAGATCTCAATCAAGCTCTAGATGGGTTATCTACCGGCGGCATCTGGTGGACAGCCGTTTTTCCAGGATTAGCCATGACCCTCCTGGTTGTTGGGCTATCCCTTTTCGGCGAAGGCTTAAACGAACTCACCGAACGCAAAACCCGCTAAAAATCTTGACTCGCTAAAAATCTTCTAACAACCACTCAGAGGCGCGATCACCCAAATCGATCGGAATATTTACTGCTTTTCCCAACCTCGGCTTTTCGCGCGTCGTTTCAATAAAGGTTTGGACTTGCCCGATCGCATTCCACGCCGCCAAATACCTCGCCACCTGGTCGAGATGTTCCAAATATTCCGTCTCGCTCAACGGAAACGAAACCTGCTCTTGATAGCGCCACATCACCTGCACAAACAGCCTGCCCACAGCACGGCGAACCTGAATATCGTAGGAAAATCCCCACTTGTTAATGAGAAGCTGGCGGAGGTCTTGTCCAGTCATGGCAGGGTATTGCGCGAAGATCTTTAACATTTCGTATTAATTTTCAACTCCATCGCTTAGCTATGATGCTAGTGTCAAGAAATGTAATAATACATCTAAGAAAGACTACAAACTGGCTGTCCTGAAAGATTTCTAGCACCTGGCTTTAGATAGAAAAATTTTTAGAGGTTGTCATTGTAGCCACCCCATGTAACTAGATCTAAACACAGAGCCTTGGTAAAAGGTCTGCGCGTAAATCTTTTTTCACTTCGTCCCGCAATCCCTAGAGAGTAGACATGGCTCAACTTACTGGACCCGCAGATGATGTACCCAGCATGGGTCGTCGCCAATTCATGAACTTCCTGATGTTCGGCTCTGAGGCGCTCGTAGCAGCTGGAGCCTTATATCCGGTCATCAAATACTTTATCCCTCCCTCGTCAGGCACAGGTTCCGCAGGCGTCACCGCAAAAGATGCCCTCGGTAATGACATTGTGGTGAGCGACTATCTCGCCAGCCATCCCGCAGGAGATCGCTCTCTCGCCCAAGGTCTCAAAGGTGATCCGACCTACATCGTGGTGGAAGGGGATCAAGCGATCGCAAGTTATGGCATCAACGCCGTCTGCACTCACCTGGGCTGCGTCGTCCCCTGGAACGCCAGCGAGAACAAATTCATGTGCCCTTGCCACGGCTCTCAATACGACAACACTGGAAAAGTAGTGCGCGGCCCGGCTCCCCTGTCGTTGGCGCTGGTTCATGCCGATATTGCCGACAACAAAATTAGCTTTACCCCCTGGGAAGAAACCGATTTTCGCACCGGCGAAGATCCTTGGTGGACTTAAATCTTAACCAGTTTGCAACCTTTATTTATTCCGAGCGAGAATAATTTGCTAGAGATGAGAACAAACCTGATAACCATGACAAAGCGGGTCTGGGTTGCCTTGGCAACCGTCGCTATTCTACTGTCGGCAAGCCTAGCCCTGCCCCAATCTGCGGCGGCTTACCCAATTTTTGCTCAGCAGCAGTACGAGAACCCCCGTGAGGCAACGGGTCGGATTGTCTGTGCAAACTGCCACTTAGGCGCAAAACCTACAGAAATCGAAGTGCCTCAGTCTGTCCTGCCCGACTCTGTGTTTGAAGCGGTGGTTAAAATTCCCTACGATACCAGTGTGCAGCAAGTTCAAGGGGATGGCAGCAAAGGGCCTCTAAACGTTGGGGCAGTGTTGATGTTGCCCGACGGCTTTCAGTTAGCTCCGGAAGAGCGCTTACCCGAAGAAACAAAAGAAAAATTGGCTGAGCTTTACATCCAGCCCTACAGCGACGAGCATCCTAACTGGCTCGTGGTGGGCCCAGTACCGGGTGAGCAGTATCAAGAAATTGAGTTCCCTATTTTGTCCCCAAATCCCAACACCGACAAATCGTTGCGCTTTGGTAAGTACTCGGTGCATGCGGGTGGAAACCGGGGTCGCGGTCAGGTCTATCCGACAGGGGATAAGAGCAACAATGCCGTTTACAACGCTTCTGCAACGGGAACCATTGCCGCGATCGCAAAAACCGAGGAGGGCGGCTTTACAGTCACCATTAACTCTGACAAGGGCGCTGTGGAAGACACGATTCCCCCCGGTTCTGAGTTGCTCGTTGCTCAAGGTGACGAAGTTAAAGCGGGCGATGCGTTGACCAGTAACCCTAACGTGGGTGGGTTTGGTCAGATCGATGCGGAAATCGTGTTGCAAAATCCGAGCCGCATCAAGGGGCTATTGGCGTTCTTTGGAATAGTCACTTTGACTCAAATCATGCTGGTTCTCAAGAAGAAGCAAGTCGAGCGGGTTCAAGCCGCCGAAATGAACTTCTAAATTTGTCAAATCTTCTTTGTAAATTAGGGTTGGGCGAACGTCCAGCCCTTTTTTGAGGCATAAATTCAACGGTAGATATAGTAACCACCACCCAGATTAGAACATGATCATCAGGAGTCCAGGCTTGATGGTGTCTCAACATCGTCCAACAACGCACTAATAATTTGCGAGCGACTGCCACAATAGCTGTTTTCTTCCATGTTTTCTGCCCCTCACAAATACGCTTAAAGGTTCGTTGTGCCCAAGGGTTGAAGCGCAGCAGCATCCATGCCACCTCAACCAATGCTCCTGGCAATAACCTTGACCCTCAGCGGGTAATCGCCCCTAAGCGATTGGTTTGCCCAGACTGGCATTGGTCAGGAACTAACCCTACAACGAATCAGACCAGAAATCTGAGTGGGCGGCAGGGGATGCTTATGAACCTTACGTCGGTCGCTGGAGCGCCGTTTAGTTGCGATTGTCTGCTTGCCCAGCAAGCCGTAAAGTATGTGCGCGATCGAAACTTGACCCGCGATCGCAGGGCATAAATGAAAGAGGCTCAAGGGTGGGATTTAATTTCCAACGTTCCTGATGTCACCGTGGCATCCCAACGAGTCTGCGTGCCCTCGCGCCAAAACTTCAAATCAACGCGCGCCTCACCAACTTCAACACGCTCAAGCTTGATCGCCGACAACCAGTTGGGTAAGTGAGGGTCAACATACAAGTGACGGTGAGGGGCATCTGCTTGTAGTCCGAGCATGGCTTGCAGCAAATGAAATACCGAGGCAGCCGCCCACGCCTGCGGAACGTTTGCCTCTAAATATGGTGCAGGAAACGTGCCCGGTTCCCGTGGAATTCCTGCATATAGCTCAGGCAGCCGATAGCTCGCAAAATAATTTGCGGTATCAAAGATGCCCTGTGCAACTTGAGCCACTTGCTCTGCAAAGCCATACCGTCTAAAGCCCATCGCGATGATGCCGTTGTCATGAGGCCAGATGGTGCCCCGGTGATAGGAAAACGGGTTGTAAGCCGGGTTTTGGGTAGAAAGCGTCCGGATGCCCCATCCGCTCCACATATCGGGTTGTAAAAGGCGCTCTACTACCCGTGCAGCGCGATCAGGTCGGATAATCCCGCTCCACAAACAATGCCCTACATTTGAGGAAATAGTCTTAACGGGGCGCTTTTCGGGATCGAGCGTAAAGGCATAGAATCCCAAATCCTCGCACCAGAAGGTGTCCTCAAATTGCTGTTGGAGATGGGTTGCTTTGGTTCTAAGATTGTTAGCGCGATCGCACTCTCCCAAATACTCAAATACTTCTGCCATTCGCATCTGGGCATCAAAGGCATAGCCTTGCAGTTCGCACAAGGCTTTGGGCGCGTCAACTTGGGTTCCATCGGCATTTACGATCGCATCTCCCGAATCCTTCCATCCCTGATTCTCAATGCCCTTCGGCGATCGAACTTTATATTCTTGAAAGCCGTCGCCATCTAGATCACCGTAGCGATCGATCCACTCTAAACACCCCAATATCACATCGCGATGGTCGTTCAATAGCAAATCATCTCCCGACCACTTCCATGTTTCGTGTAGCGTAATCAAAAACAATGGCGTTGCATCTGCTGTTCCATAGTAGGGAGTGTGAGGAATCTGTTGAAGTTTTGCTAACTCCCCCTGCCGCACTTCGTGCAAAATCTTACCGGGTTCTGCATCGCGCCAATCGTCAAGTTCCGTTGCTTGCAACTCTGCAAGTTTTTTGAGTGCCCCTACTGCAAACCTCGAATGCACCATCATCGTTTGCAAACCAGTAATTAGGCTATCCCGCCCAAACAGCGTGACATATTTTGGTACACCTGCGGCAGCAATCCAGATATCAGATCCATAATCATAGTCAAACAACCGCAGTGCCCCTAAATCCTCAACCGATTGTTGGTACAGCCGATTCAAAGTTTCGTCTGATGAATCAATAGCGGTAACAGAGCCGCACCAATCAGCATGGAGTTGTTCAATTTCAGTGTTGATTTGGCTGGGGTCAACCGCAGATTGATAGCTATAGTCAAGAACATCCCGCACATGCTCATTGTCTGACAAAACATAGTTGCAGCAAGCTTTCCAGACCTCACCTGGCTGTAGCGTAATTTCAAAGGTGATGCGCCCGTTTGCATAATGCACCGGTGAACTGCAACGGCGAACACGATAGATTAAGCAACGATAAAAATCTTCATTTTGATACGTGGTTGACAATTCCCGCTTGTCGCTATTCCATACGGTTTCAATTCGTCCCCGTCTTACAAACTGCTGCGACTCAACCTCGAAAACATCTGCAAAGTCTGATCGCTGAACAATTTCAAGGCTAAAGCTCACTGGCTCAAGTCTATGATTTGTGAGTTCTAATTCCTCGTGAATTCCAGATTCTACAACGCGGCTGATCGTTAGAGATAGCTCTCCTGACAGAATTTCGCCATTTTTTGATGTGAACGTTGGATTTGCAAGATAAACTCGCGCCCCATAGTAGGTTGTCGTTGCTGAGCTAATCCGGAGCCACTCATGCCCATCAATATAAGATGCATAGTGGCTGAGAAACCGAGTATCGTCCGAAAAGATGCCAAGATATCCTTCAGAATGAATTTGCCCTGCCAAATCACTCACCATAAAGGTGCTGCCGTGATTGATTGTAAGAATAGGTGGACCAACGCTAATTCGCATGGTCTACTCCTTTGATATTTCTAAGATTAATACATTGATTTAGGCAAACGGTTTAGACAAACTTTGTTAAAGCATTCAAAAAAGCAAATCGAGATAGCTAGCGATCGCAGGGGGTGTCTGTTCTACAACAGAAAATCTATGTTGTTCGTGAGTTGGGCAACATAAATTTAGACCTGCGATCGCGATGGGTTAAATAAAACGAGGGATATTTTATGGTGAAGTTGTTGGGCTAACAGTCGGGTCAACAGTTGGGCTAACAGTTGGATCAATTGGAGTAGTCGGGGTGATTGTAGGACTAACGGTTGGAGTAGTCGTTGTGGTTCCACCCGTTCCACCCGTTCCAGTTGGCTCACAAGCGCCCAACAGAATTGATATCCCCAATACTGGAGCCAGTGCAATCAAAATTCTATTCATAGTTCCTCCACTAATGTAATGTCCATCGAACAAGATTTAGTAAGCTCAATCGTGTCTATTGCTAGGGCTATTCTGAATAGCATTTTTATTCTCTACGTCTATCAAATGGTGTACTTCTTATTCTAGTTAGGTGTTAAAAAAGCTATTTGACTATTTCAGCAAGACCTGCATCACTTACGATCGATCATGCATTCAAACCGTCTTATCTCTAACGTAACATTCAAAAGTGACGAGAAAATGATACAGAGCAGAACGGCAGTTTGAAATTGCAAGCCCAGGAGAAACCTGATGCCACAGCCTGCTAGGGCTAAAAGCCTCAGCGCTCTGAACTTTACTGAAAGGCAGGGTCACGATTTGTAACTTTTGATAGCACTTGTTCACCAAACACTTCAATAAATCGTTGTTGCTCTCGATTCACATTATGTAAATAAAGTTCATCAAATCCTAGCTCAATATAGTGCTGAAGCCATTCCACATGTTGTTCAGGCTCAGATGAAATGTTCACATGGGTATCCATATCATGCGGCTCAACCAATTCTGCCATTAGGTCAAACTGCTGAGGGCTACGCAGATCTGTCAACACTGAGCTTTGGAAAATATTAGTGCGCCATTGATCGTAGGCAAGCTCACGGGCGATCGCATCACTTGAGGCATACGACAGTTGAACCTTGAGGTACATCGGTTTACCATCTCCGCCTCCTTGCCGAAAGGACTCCACCACTGCCTTTAACTGGGACAGTGGCTGAGATATAGTGATCAAACCATCTGCCCAACTGCCGACCCACTTTGCAGTTTGGGGCGTAATGGCGGCTCCCATCATTTGAGGAAGCACAATTGGGCGGGTGTAAAGTTTAGCTTCCTCTATCCGAACAAATCCATCATGGGTTATGGTCTCGCCTGCCCACAGCGATCGCATTACATCAGCACATTCTTTTAGCCGTGCATTGCGTTGTTCTTTCGGTAACCAGCGATCGCCGGTAATTAGCTCATTCAAAGCTTGCCCACTACCGATTGCAATCCAAAACCGCTCTGGAAACAGTTCTGCAAGGGTAGCGGCGGCTTGAGCAACGATCGCCGGATGATAGCGTTGACCCGGCGCACAAACAACTCCAAACGGCAATGAAGTTGCTTGCAATGCCGCACCAAGCCACGCCCAGGCAAAACCGCTTTCGCCTTGTCGCTCACTCCACGGATGAAAATGATCTGAACACGAGATGCGGCTGAACCCTGCTTGTTCAGCAAGTTGGGCATATTTCAGTAAGGCACTGGGCTTAAACTGTTCATGAGAAGCATGATAACCAACCTTGACCATGGTCGCTTTCTAACCTCAATCCTTAGCTGTTAATCTATGCAATCAACGTTGCTACACCAAACGCAATGGACTCTTTAAAGAAGTATGTTTTGCTTAGCAAGTGCAACAGATCATCCGACAGGTGCGATCGCTTCATCATCAAAAGCTTTCAGGAAAGACGCGTGCTCGTCTACGAGATCGCCGAGGTTGCCGAGACGAAATCGCATTCATGATTCGCAGTGTGCTGCTAACAAACCGTTCTTCTCCGCTCTGCTCTTCACGATGTCCCAAACTGCGTAATCCGTTTAGGTCAAGGAAACTAAAGACAACTTTTGAGAAGAACGGCACCAAGCAAAACAAAAAGGTATCAACGTTTTGATCAAATAAACGAATTCCTGATGGACCTAAAATCCAAATAATTGGATAGCAAACCCAGGTGATGGTAAAAAACGTGGTTAGCCCTTTGTAGAAGCTCGATAGTTCCGCATTGCCCCTAGTTTTTGCTCGCAATGGTACCCAGATACCCCACATGACGACAAGGAAAGCAACACACCCAATCGTGTACCACAAATACCTAACCCACGGGACATCAGATAGGTCTGCAATTAAGCCAGAGATAACAACAACTACCTGAGTTGCCATCAACGAGAAGGTCAATGTCCAGTCTTTATCAGATTGATGATACATGGCTGTCCAAGAGAGGGCAAGCAGCAATAGCGGTGTTGTTATGAGCCAATCGCCATAGCGAGCGAAATGAGTAATCTGCCCTGCAACCTCAATTTTGCCTTGTTCTAAGCCGTTCCCACTGGTCGGAAGAACCATTAACAAATACATTAAGCCTGACCAAATTGGGATGAATGTAGCAACGAAATATTCAAGCTTGGGAAGACCACGAGGATTGCGACCTAGAATTGCAAAATAGATCGCTCCAATCGACATACCAGCAATGTAAAGCCAATGGAAGATAGATTGCCAATCCATACTCTAACCTCTAAAAATTTGCGTAGACGGCACCAGTTAACATCTGTACGTCACTTCAACGTGTGGCAAGTTGAACGTAAAGTTTTCCTATGATTAGAAGCTAAAGTCAGCTTTTACTTCCCTCGCTAGGAGGAGACAGTTGAGAAAGCTCATATTATTGAATAGTTTTTCAGGTTAGCCAGTCAAAATTGGGGGTAGCTTGACTTGATTTCAATATTGTTTGAGAAAGTGACAGAAATGTGACAACTCAGGTTACTGCTTTGATACGGAGCAGAATCTCTCTTCGGTCAGTTACATTTCCTGTTTTGCTTGTCGTATCAGTAATGCGATCGCAGATTCTGGCATAGCAACGCGATCGCACTACCAACACGAGGAAAAATGCTATGAAGTTTGGGCAATGGTTAGGACTGATTGCTGTAATTGCCTCACTGTACATTATTTGGCAAATTTGCCGACTTCTGTTGCTCCTGTTCACAGCGATTGTGTTAGCAACTGCCCTCAACTTGCTGGTGCAGCAACTGCAACGCCTTGGACTCAAGCGAGGTTGGGCAGTTCTCCTTACTCTTTTCTCGCTTATCCTTGCCCTCGTTGGTATATCCTGGTTAATCATTCCACCTTTTCTAGATCAGTTTAGCCATCTTATTGCGCTATTTCCTACAGGGCTAGAGCAGATTGAACAGGCGATCAACTGGCTAGAAAATCGAGTGCTTGATCCCTACTTTCCCAACATTCCTGACGCGAATGGATTGCTAAGACAGATCCAGCCATTTGCGACCAATCTCTTAGGACAAGGCGTTGCTCTGTTTACAACGTCTGTGAACGCAGCATTAGAGTTAGCATTGGTTCTAATATTGGCATTGATGTTGCTGATTAACCCTCAAGCCTATCGTCAGGCTTTTATACGGTTCTTTTGCCTTTTATCGATCACGAATTGATGAAGTTCTTACTTGTTGTGCCGTAGGTCTAGGGCACTGGACAGTTGGAGCCTTGATCGAGATGGTCTTTATTGGGGTTTTAAGCGGCGTTGGGTTGTGGCTCTTGCAGGTGCCTCTAGCGCTAGCCCATGCGGTGCTAGCAGGGCTATTAAATTTTATTCCAAATGTTGGACCTACTTTAAGTGCAGTGTTGCCAATTACGATCGCGTTTCTTGATGCTCCTTGGAAAGCGTTGGCTGTCTTAGTGCTGTATATTATCATTCAGAATATAGAGAGCTACTGGCTTACGCCAACTGTGATGGCAAATCAAGTTGCGTTGTTACCTGCTATCACTTTAGCTTCACAAATCTTTTTCACGACGCTCTTTGGTGCATTAGGGCTGCTGATGGCAATTCCACTTGCGGTTGTTGTGAAAACCTGGATTGAGGAAGTCTTGTTTAAAGATATTCTCGATCGTTGGCAACGGTCTGCTTAGCCCAACTGTCGCATCTCATTAACATTTCAAAACGTTGACTTGCTCTAAATCTTCATTGCTTATTTAATACCTTTTGATAAGGAGCTATTGTATAACCTGCAATAATGTTCTCTGCTCCGTGTTTTCTCAGATGTTGACCAAATTGCTCGATTTCCTCTGGAAACGTGTTTAGCCAATCGTTTTTCACTAGATAGATAACAGGGGAATTTAAAACTTGAGTAACGCAGCGATCGCAGCGAACATAATCTTGATCATGCGGTGTACAACTCAGTAGACTAGGGTTAGGAATACACATAAGATACGATGCCCAATAGTTGCCAATAAATCCTGCTTGCCCAAGTGCTTCAAGGGGTTGCAGTTGTGCACTTTTTGATAGAGGCTTTTCAAGTGAAAATACATATCCTGGAAGGCTAAAGCTACCTAGCAGAGCAGTAATTAACAAAAGCGCATTCATTCGTTTGAGCACAGTTTGGCTTATACTCAAGCAATGGAAATGCTCAACAATCAGAAGGGCGCTAATCCAAACAAAAAGATAAACAACGATGAAATATCGAGAGGGTACACTCTGATAATAAGTCCAATATGAGGCAAGGATTAATAGAAAAGTAAGGAATGCACTCATCAAGAAAAACATTGCCCACTTTAACTGTGGCGAAAGAGGTAGAGTAAAGGATTGGTGACAATAAGCGTGAAAAATGTATTTAATAATCGCGCCTATGGCAATTAAACTGGTAATAGAGTGCAAACTCAAGAATAGATTATTTGCTTGAAATAACAGGACGCTTAGTGTAGAAGTAAAGGCTACTTGAATAATCTCAACAATAATACTTAAGTTATTGATTTGTGCAAACCCAACCTTGATATCCTCTGGAGACGCAGTTAGCTTTGCATAAGCTAAAAAAGCAACCCAAGCTAATAGAATAATGAGAGCATACAGCAGATTTGATTTAAATAGATTTATTTGACGTAAGCTAGATGATTGAGGTGCGATCGCTCGAAATTTCGCAGTGCGATAGTTCCTAAAAAACCGAACTAATATTAGAATTATGGCTAACAAAACTGGCGCGATCGAGAGTTCGGAAACCCATACGCTGAGGAGCAAAGCAGAAATAATAATCAAGATGAATATTCGACTTTCATAGGATTTTCTTGCTGAAGTTTGCATTAGATTTTGTGCAAATATAACTGCAATTCCAAATAAGGCAAATTGTGGGCTGTAGGGGTGAGCTACTTCCACAACTTTCATGAACGGAGTAGCTGGAAGAAACCAAACCAATGCCAAGATAACTCTTGAAAGACCTCTTGAAAGGAGGCTAGCAAAGCAAAAATATCCAGTCAGCAGCAAGAGAAAATGAACATATGAGACTGCTTTAAGCGGCGAGATCGAGACGATTTTTAAGATAAGATGACTCACAATTGGTAAGAGGCTACCAAGGCGGCTTTGTCCCCAAAAATATAAATCGTCTGGCAGCTTTAAGTCATTTGCCATCAATACATGAATGGCTTGATCCGCATCAAAATCAGGAGTGAGGAATCCTGCAAAAGCGCGAAATGAGATGAAGATGACAAGGAGAGGTAATAAGTAGTAGAATGCTGAACTTGCGCCAAATTTACTCATAAAGTGATCTGAATTAGTCTTGGCTTCTCTCTTGATATTTTGATGATTAATCTAAGCCTATCTAAACGAAAATAAGTTGTATTTCAAGATGCAAAAAATAGCTCGACATCCATCTTTCCAACCAATTTTCTTCCCTTCTTTATATGTTCGTCCGTAGTAGGAAATTCCGACCTCATAAATTCGGCAATCCATTTTGGCAACTTTCGCTGTAATTTCTGGTTCAAAACCAAACCGATTTTCCTGAATCTTAACGGCTTGAATAATATCTCGGCGAAAGGCTTTATAACAGGTTTCCATATCCGTCAAATTAACATTGGTCAACATGTTAGAGAGCATTGTTAAACCGCGATTGACCACCATATGCCAGAAATAGACAACACGATGAGGCTGCCCGCCCATGAACCGAGAGCCAAACACTACATCGGCTTTGCCCTCTAAAATAGGTCTGAGCAGAAGCGGAAATTCTTGGGGGTCGTATTCCAAATCAGCATCTTGAACGATCACTACATCTCCAGTTGCGGCAGCAAATCCACTGCGTAGGGCTGCCCCTTTACCTTGATTGTTAGGATGGTAGATAACCCGATCAACCTGTGGCTCAATTGCCCGTTGCAACAGTTCTCTAGTTCCGTCTGTTGAGCCATCATCAACAACGATCAGTTCCAAATCTGGAATAGGAGAAGCTTTAACAGCTTTAACAACCTCTCCAATTGTCCCCAATTCATTGAAGCATGGAATGACAACAGATAATTTCATGGATTGCTAACTCCGCTTTGTTGCTAAACAGAAATTATTCATCCCAAACTGAAAATATTGATGATGAAAGTCCTGAAACTTGGCTTCTCTCACAATTATGTTCTGGAGTGCTTGGCGATCGTAATATCGTTTGTGATCTCGAATTTCTGCCTCATCTACAATCTTGAGTTGATAAGCCAAAAACTCAAGAACTGGTTGTGCCCAAACCGATGGAACGGTGAGAATCAGTTTGCCAGAGTGTTTTAGAACGCGATGAATTTCCCGCAGAATCGGAGTTTCGTGTTCGAGATGCTCTAAGACTGCTAACATTGTCACCACATCAAAACTATTGTCTGGAAAGGGCAATGAATCGATGAGTTTAATCGGAATTGTCTCGATATTATTGGTCTGCATCCGCTCAACTTTGAAGTCAACGCCAACACCGTGGGCAATATGAGGCGCGATCGCATTGAGCAACACTGCCGAGCGACCACATCCTATATCTAGTAGCTTTGCATTAGCCGGAATCTGGCGGACAACCTGCCGCACTCGCAACTTGCGTAACAACGGTTCTAACAACACTTCTGACATATCTACACTGCCTCTATCCTCTATCCTATGCAACGTTTAAGCAAGGTTAGCTTACCATCAGTATGAGTATCCGCTGCTCCCAAATCCTACACTCACAAGTTGCGTTCCAGTTCCCAGTCATCCGGCTAGCCTGCACCATGGTAAATAGCTTGACAAGAAGGCAAATTCATCTCCTCTATCTGCGGGGATGTCTGAGCCGAAGCGGTGGTGATTTTTGTCGCTTTTGTCGAGCAGAGCGAGAATGGCGTTCCTCATGAGAGATCGGCACTGCATAGTCGCTTGGCACGATTGGAACTCCCCGCTGTTGAGCAAAGACCTTGGTAAATGTTGCGCCGATAAACAGCACCTGAGCCGCGTAATAAATCCAGGTGATCACGATGATAAATGAGCCTGCCACACCATAAGCAGAACCAAAATCAGTTTGATTGAGAAACAGCCCAAATAAGGCTTGTCCCAACAAAAATAGAATGGTTGTGATCACTGCCCCGATGACCGTATTGCGCCATTCAATTTCAGCATCAGGCAAAATTGTATACATCATGGCAAAAATAACAGTTGTAACTGTAAACGTTAGTATCCAGCGCAGCAAATGCCACACATATCCCAATCCTGGAGCCAACTCATTGAGATACTCTACGATCGCAGCTAGTGCAGTTGTGCCGACAAATGATACGAGCAACAGAAATGCAACTGCCAAAATCATCGCGAAAGATAATAAGCGCTTGCGTAAAAAGTGTAGCCATTGCCGCTCTGGTATTGGTTTAACTTCCCAAATGCGATCGAGGGCGTGCTGTATCTGGCTAAAGACCCCCGATGCCCCAAATATTAGAAACCCTAAACTAATCACAAGTTGAATCGGACCTCCCTCTGCCTCAGCTCGCATGTTTTCGATCGCGGTTGCCATCAGTTGAGCGCCCTCTTCTCCCATAAATTCTGCAAGTTGCGCCACGATCTGTTCTTGCGCCGTTGATTCACCAAAAATTGCGCCTACCACCATAACAACAATCACCATCAGGGGCGCAAGGGAGAAGACCGTAACGTAGGCAAGGGAAGATGCTAAAAGCGATGCGTCATTGACCTGCCATTCTTCAATCGTCGCTTTCAATAATCGCCAACCCTTTCTAAAAATCGTCATAGCTTGCCTGCATTGCTATTTCAAATCGTTCGCATCTCCTATCAGCGATCGCGCTCAGCATTGGCATTTATCCGGTTGAGTTTACATAACTATTCATAGAACCCTTGGCAATACTTTTCTTATTGTTCACTATAGATCAACATAATGGCTGTCAACTAGAGACGCGACACCAACAAAATGATGCCAGAAAAATATTACTCAAATTGAGAAGGCTCTGGAGATGCTTCTTGAGCAAAACCTCTGCTGGGTAAAACAAAGCACCCTGTTAGCAAGACAGTAATCGAAAGCCCATGCCAGCTTAAACCCTTGATGCAACGCTTGGAAACGTCTTGAGGCAAGCAAGTGCGAATCGAGAAATGGCTAAACTGAAACACGCTTATCACAGATTTGCCTACGGGCTTGGTAGGAGTGTAAGTTATCAGATCATTGGCGCGATCGCTGGAGTATTTGAGCGAAAACATGGGATCGAAAACAGTTCTTTGTCCCCTGATTATCTCATGCTCTTAGGCGACAAAGGCAGTCATTGCAAGAAGTGAAGCGAGCAATCTTTCTTTAGCTGCTAGTAACGCAAAACAGCAGCAATGGGTTTGTTCCCCGGTACTTTGTCTGGCTCAACTGCATAAACTGTTCCTCCATTTAGCAGGGTATGTAAGGCAGCAAAATCTAACAGGTCTTCGTTGCCTGGTTCAGAAGCAGAATGCATTTTCACCTCTCCAGTTTCAGGGTTAAATCGTCCCCACTGTTGCTGCCCAACCGGAACAAACAGAGCTTCAACCTGATGATAGTATGCGGCTGAAACCACAGTTTGGACTTCACTTGCTGTTTGCCCCGTTGTCTCTGTCAAAGCCTCGTATTGGCTGATTACTTCTTGCTGAGTTTGTTCAAAGTAGGGTTGCACGATCGCCCAAGCTGATTGCTGTAGCTCTTCGGCGGTCAAGGTCTCTGGGTTGCCAGGGATACCGTCTTCCAGCACATAGGAGTAAGTATTAGCTTGACGATAAAGCGGGAAGAGATACTCTACACCTGCCAAAATTAGCGGCGATCGCTGATTTTTGAGAAAGGTTTGTAAGCCGTCGTTTACTTGACGGAAGTAACGGATCAGATTCTCGTTTTGGTCATCCTCTCCGGCTCCCTGACCGTGAAAGATTGCGGCTCGACTACCACCGCTTCCCGATGGAGGAGTGCCCGTGTGAAACTGTAAACTCTTTTCAGGATCATCAAATCTCAGTGCTTCTGCCATGCTGGTCGGCATATCCTCTAGCTCAATTTCACCCACACTAAAGCGAGTTCCTTGAAACAATCGGATTTGATTTTGGCTGAGCGCTAAGATATAAAATTGCCCATCTCCAGACAACAACGGCAGCAGGGGTTTGACATGGAACCGATTGCACAGCGCACCTCCTTCAGTATCGTTTTTAGCATCATTAACAACAACTAATTCAGGAACGTCGATTGGCAACCGATAGTAACGAAATAAATTGGGTGAAAGAAAGATCGCTAATCCGGTTTGCTGATGCTGCCAAAATTCGTAATTATCCAGTTGAAGTGCAGGTTCTAGCAAGTCTCTTGCAGCTTGTCCGCGCAGTCCTCCTGCGATCAGTCTTTCCTCTGCTTGGCGTATCAAATTCTTAAACCGAATCGGGTTCTGCTGTGTTTCAACTCCTAATCGCTCCATTGGTGAATAAATTGAAACACAAGTCGTTTCAGATTCTGTGGTTAAGACCGTTAGCTCATCAGTTGAAAAGAGATTCATATTATTTTCCCTCGTGTATGTCTAAGTTTGCTTACGCGATGACAACAGTTTGGCTTCTGATACCACATTAATCTATAAATGCTACAGACGTGTGACCTCCCCCAACCCCTCCTGACTAAGGAGGGGAGCCGGAAAGTCTTTCCTAACCAAGGGGGGATACCATAGGCAGGGGGGTCGAGGATCTGTCGCCGTGAAAAATCAATTTGGTATGAGTCATCAATCTTTCTATTTTCCAAGCTTTTATCTATTGATTAGAACTCCGTGGTTTTATCCTTTGGTTTTATCTTGAACGACTCAAGCCTCGATCAAGTGTTGAACCGCTTGCCACCGATGAGAGCGCCCATTTTTTTGGTGCCAATACCAATACTCGCATCCCCAAAGCAACACAGTGTTGTAGCCAAAACTGTTGAGCAATTTTACGAGATTGTTCATTCGCTGGGGCGAAGCACTGGCTGAATCAAAAGTAGAGTCACAATTGTTGCGATCGCTGTTTTATCTAAATAAAACCTACTTTTACAGTGGGTATGAAATGTGACGAGAAGGTGACAGATAGGGACAATCTCGCCAAATCCTCCTCAAGATATCTAGTCGCAGGTCTGGATTTCTAGGGTTTATTCCAAGATTTGGCAGCGCCAAGCTAGCGATCACTATGCTCTACAAAGCTCTACAAAACGATCCACCAACACAAAAAGGACTGGGCTTGCTCTCTGATTGACAGTGTACGTCAGAGATCAGGCTCAGCCCAACTAGGCATGAGGTTATCTGAAAAATCGGATTCTTTCGACTACAGTACCAGCTATTGAGATTACATAGCAAGTCTTATGAATAATTAGCAGAGTCTGTAGATGCTAAACTGAACGGCTTAATAGGAATCGGAGCGCGATCGCAGGTGATTCATCCCAGGAATAAACTCTGAGAAGCTGTCTTTTAGCTAGCTTTCAGCACTTTCTACCTGCGTTAGTTGCAGTGATACGCTGTTTCAGTTTTGTTCATTCAGTTACCAAACTCGCGGTTAACATTAGTTAATAGAATTTTATTGATACAACATCTCAATAGTCTGCTAAGATAGCCCTCGTTAGATATTGAGATTAATACTCAATAAGCACTAGGAATTTTCGCCATTTTGATCAGGCTTTTCTTTTAAGGAGGGACAACGCCATGACAACCACAGTTGCCCAATCAACCGAGACCTTTCCATGGTGGTCTGGGAACGCACGGCTCACAAATCTTTCTGGGCGGCTCTTGGGCGCTCATGTGGCTCATGCTGGATTGATCGTATTTTGGGCAGGTGCAATGACCCTGTTTGAGATTGCCCGCTTCGACCCCCAACAGCCAATGTATGAGCAAGGTTTGATTCTGTTACCTCACTTAGCGACGTTAGGAATCGGGGTTGGCGATGGTGGCATTGTTCAAGACCCTTACCCCTATTTTGTCATTGGGGCAGTTCACCTAATTTCATCAGCAGTTTTGGGGGCTGGCGGCATCTTTCATGCCCTGTTTGGTCCAGCAACTCTAAAGCAAGAGCGATCGTTTGCAGGTCTGTTCGGTTACGACTGGCAAGATGCGAATAAGATGACTAGCATCCTTGGTATTCACTTAGTTTTGCTGGGTCTGGGTGCTTGGGCATTAGTGGCAAAAGCGATGTTTTGGGGCGGATTGTTTGATCCCGCAGCAGGAGCAAATGGTGCGGTACGGATCATCACAGAACCGACTCTAAATCCAGCGAGAATTTTTGGTTATCTCGTCGGGGCACAAGGTTGGTCAGGGATGGCGAGTGTGGATAATTTGGAAGATGTCGTTGGTGGTCATATTTGGGTTGGGCTACTGTGCGTGGGCGGTGGCATCTGGCATCTGGTGACCAAACCCTTTTTGTGGGCAAAGCGATCGCTAATCTGGTCGGGCGAGGCGTATCTTTCTTATAGTTTGGGCGCACTTGCCTATATGGGATTTCTTGCCGCTTACTTTGCCATGGTCAATAATACCGTCTATCCTGATGTGTTTTATGGTCCTGTTGGCAGCATTGTCAGTGCTGATGGAATTGTTTCAGCGCGCGGCTGGCTAGCGACATTTCACTTTGTGTTTGCTGTATTGTTTTTAGCGGGTCACATCTGGCATGCTATTCAAGCCCGGGGAAAAGCAGCCGGATTTGATTTTCGCAAAGGACAAGTTGTGCGACCTTTATCCCAAAGCGGGGATTTGGCAACACCTGTAAATTCCCTAGACATTACGCTAAATTTCTTAAAGAATCTGCCCATTTACCGTCCAGGGTTATCACCATTGAGCCGTGGGCTAGAAATTGGGATGGCCCATGGTTACTGGCTGATTGGCCCTTTTGTGAAATTGGGTCCGCTTCGGAATGCAGAAACCGCGAATATTGCAGGCTTATTATCTGCCTCAGCGCTGATTGTGATTGCCACGATTTGTCTCTCGCTTTATGGCAGTGTTTCCTATAAAGCGCGACTTGCGATCGAAACTAGAGGTCTTTCAGAGTTCTATACACCTAACATTCCTGACTCCCTTAAAACGTCTGATGCTTGGAGTCAATTTTCTGGAGCCTTCTTGGTCGGGGGCGTTGGCGGTGCATTCTTTGCTTTTTTGCTGTTAGACAACTTAGATTTGCTGAAACAAATTGCCCAATCTGTCGCAAATTAAAACTCTGCACAAGGTTGCTTGCTGTTCATGCCTGAGATTGTGCAGGTTATCTCAGGCATTTTCTAATACTCAATTCCTAACTCTGGAGGCTTTTATGGTGCAAACAGCCGATAGGCGACGATCGTTTTATCTGCAACTATTGCCGGCTCAGATCCAGCCCCACCAAGTCCTTAATCTGGAAATCGTTCACCATGGCTATGGCGATCAGGCGCTTTATCAGCAAAGCATCATGAGCTTAGGTACAGACGTGCAACTGCCAGAAATTTGCGATGCTCAAGATATTACGATCGCAGTCATAGAGGGCAATGGCACTCTAACTGTAAATGATGAAATCGTGACATTAGAACCTGGAGTATTTGTGTTCATTCCTGCAAACACCTATCACATGTTACAAACACAATCCCAACTCATCTTTTTACTCAATCGCTGTAGACCCGATCCAGATATTGGTGAATCATCTTGGATTATTAACTTATAGGTTTTAGCGATTGCCAAATTGCCCGTTAAGGAGGTGGTGTAGTGATGTAGAAATCAACACAAAAATGTGAATTTGCGATCATTCTTCTCAACAAGGAAACAACAATCATGCAAACATACGACAGTCCAAACGTTAAATACGATTGGTGGGCAGGAAATGCTCGCTTTGCCAATCTATCTGGCTTGTTTATTGCGGCTCATGTTGCTCAAGCTGCTCTAATTACTTTCTGGGCAGGGGCCTTTACATTGTTTGAGCTCTCTCGCTACACACCAGACCTACCCATGGGTGAGCAGGGATTGATCTTGCTACCTCACCTTGCAACATTGGGCTTGGGAGTCGGGCAAGGCGGGCAAGTTGTCAGTACTTATCCGTACTTTGTGGTAGGTGCTGTTCATCTAATTTCCTCTGCGGTTTTGGGTGCAGGAGCTTTATTTCACAGCTTTAGAGCGCCAGAAAACTTAAAGGATGCGAAAGGTCAAGCGCGTAAGTTTCATTTTGAATGGGACGATTCTCGGCAATTGGGGTTGATCTTGGGTCATCATCTTCTCTTTTTGGGTGTAGGCGCATTATTGCTCGTTGCCAAAGCCATGTATTTTGGTGGGTTATACGATTCCACCATTCAAGATGTGCGGATGGTCACAAGTCCGACGCTTAACCCGTTGGTTATTTATGGTTATCAAACGCACTTTGCCAGCGTGAACAATTTAGAAGATTTGGTCGGAGGTCACGTTTATGTTGGTTTAATGCTGATTGCTGGAGGCGTTTGGCATATTTTAGTGCCGCCCCTGGCTTGGGCGAAGAAAGTGCTGATCTTTTCTGGTGAAGCGATTCTTTCCTATTCTTTAGGCGGCATTGCCTTGGCAGGGTTTGTGGCAGCTTATTTCTGTGCTGTCAATACATTGGCTTATCCCGTCGAGTTTTACGGTCCTGTGCTAGATGTCAAACTGGGGGTCACGCCTTATTTTGCCGATACGGTGCGACTGCCGATGGGTGCCCATACGTCTCGTGCTTGGTTAGCAAATTCTCACTTCTTTTTAGCGTTCTTCTTCCTGCAAGGTCATCTCTGGCACGCACTGCGGGCGATGGGATTTGACTTTAAGCGAGTTGAGAGAGCACTCAATACGGTCGAGTCGTAGACGCTATAAGCGGCGGCTGATCATTGGCTCATTCACGCCAGTGGTAGGGGTTGCAAATTTCCTTACCACTGGCGGACTTTAGGGGTGCTGCCGATGATGCCTTCTTCCAATTCACGAAGCCTCTAAGTATAAAAAACAGTATAAAACCACGGCTCGTAGCTGCTCCGATAAAGTGCTGCTGAGCCTCTTCTAAAAGGTGTTGTGGGCAGAGCGTAGGTATGGTCTCGGTGCGATCGCGATGCTGTTGTTACCAGTGCTGTATTAAAGATGGTACGAAAATGATCATCAGCAAAATGTACTGAATACCTGTTCATACCTATACAAACTAATCTGTACAAACTACCAAACAATCCAAATTTTGATAGTTTGATTTTTGATAGTCTGATTGGTGGCTATTGTTCAATTTTTGGTTCGTTTATTCCCCATCGGGATACACATCGGTGTGTTAGCGATCGGGTCGGGATAAATCCGGCATTCCAAATTGAAAACTTCTTGTACCAGGTCTTCCGTCATAATCGATCGCGGTTCTCCGACTGCAAAAATCCGACCGTTTTTCACAACAATTAAACAATCGGCATAGCGGCAGGCATGATTCAGGTCATGCAGTACCATCACAATTGTGCGCCCCTGCTGATTTAGGTCATGTAGCAAATCTAGCACCTCGATTTGATGGGCCAAATCTAAAAAGGTGGTTGGCTCATCTAATAAGAGAATTTCCGTATCTTGGGCAAGTGCCATGGCAATCCAAGCGCGTTGTCGCTGTCCACCAGAGAGAGTATCCAATGGGCGATCGCTCAATTCAACTAAGTTTGTAATTTCTAATGCCTGCTGAACCAGTTTTTCATCTTGATCTGACCATTGCTGCATCCAATTTTGATAGGGGTATCGCCCTTGTGCCACCAAATCTTTGACGGTCAAGCCTTCAGGAGCAGTTGGTCCTTGGGGCAACAGCCCTAATTGTTGAGCTACAGATTTGGTTGATTGCTGAACAATCGATTTGCCATCGAGATAAACCATGCCATCACTTGGTTTGAGCAATCTTGCTAAGCCCTTGATCAGCGTCGATTTTCCGCAACCATTTGCGCCGACCAATGCGGTGATTTGTCCTGTAGGAATCGATACGGTGAGTTGTTGAATGATGGTTGTGCCGTCGTAGGCTAACGATAGATTTTGGGTTGTGAGTCCTTTCATGGGTATTAACGCTTGCGATTACGAATGAGCAGGTAGAGAAAAAATGGAGCACCGATCGCGGCTGTAATAACTCCGCAGGGAAGTTCGATTGGGGCTACTAGTGTTTTGCCAACAAAGTCAGCCGCCACCACTAGAAACCCGCCGAGCAAAGCAGCTACGGGCAACAAACTGGCATGATTTCCCCCAATAAACTTACGTCCTAGATGGGGTGCAATTAACCCCACAAAGCCGATGTTGCCTGCGGTAGCAACAGATGAGCCAGCTAAGGCGACAGCAACAATAACGAGCAAGCCTCGCTGCCATTCAATTTGGCTGCCGAGTCCTGTCGCAATATCATCACCCAAATTGAGAATATTCAAATGCCGCGTTAGCCCAAAGGCGAGAGGAACGAATAGGATCACCCAGGGGAGCAAGGAAAAAAACTGCTCCCAAGTGCGACCATACACACTACCTGCTAGCCATACCAAAGCTTGGCTGACCTCGTTAATTGAGCCAAACGTAATTAATAAACTGGTGAATGCACCCGCGATCGCAGAAAGTCCTATTCCCAACAAAATCAACAAAATTGGCGAACTTCCGCCATTCCAAGCCAATCCATAAATCAGAATCGCGATCAACAATGCACCTGTAAATGCCGCGATCGGTAAGACATACACTGGCGCAGAGGGAAATAACACAATGACTGCCACTGCAACGAGACTTGCTCCGGCATTGATCCCGATAATGCTGGGATCAGCGAGGGGATTGCGAGTCAGCCCTTGAAAGATTGTGCCGGAAATTGCTAGCGCGACCCCCACCATAAAAGCAACGAGCGTTCGCGGCAATCGTAAGGTTTGAATCACAAAAACATGATCGGGATTGCCCGTATCAATGCCAAATAGCGTTTTGATGATGTCTCCGACGGCGATCGCATATTCGCCGTGCCCAACATTGAGGAGGATCGCAGCAAAACTCGCGATCGCTAAGGCAAGAACGATCGCAGGCAGGCGGCGATCCATCCGAAACGACATTCCTGGAGAACGAACCATGAGCCAGTCTTTCATTTTTTCACCTTGGATTTAGCAAGATAAACAAAAAAGGGCGCGCCCACGATCGCAGTCATGACGCCAACCGGGATTTCTTGCGGTTTGAGCACCACCCGCGCGGCAATGTCTGACAGTAACAGCAGGATGGCACCCAACAGAGCAGAATACGGCAAAATCCAACGGTAATCAGTTTTGATATAAAAGCGCACCACATGCGGCACAACCAGACCCACAAAGCCGATCGGACCGGCGATCGCGACTGCACCTCCTGCCAATAAAACCACGCTCGTGGCGGTCAAGATTTTGATCCACAGGGTGCGTTGACCCAAACTGGTGGCAATGTCTTCGCCCAAACTCATGGTGGTAATTTGTCTGCCCAGCAAAAATGCTATCAGCAAGCCCATACCCATGAACGGCAAAACCTGCAAAAGCAGACTAAAATCTCGCCCTGCCAAAGAACCCGCCAACCAAAACCGAATTTCCTCAAATGTTCGCTGGCTCACGATCAAGATGGCGGTTGTGATCGAGGAAATAAACGCGGTCAGCGCTGCCCCTGCGACGGTGAGATTTAATGGCGTTGCACCGCCGCGTCCCAATGTGCCTAAACCGTAAACCGCCACGGCTGCTGCGCCTGCACCGAGGAAGGCAGCACTGGCATAAGCCGTCAGCGAGGCACTGCCAAACAAAAATTGTGTTGCCACAACCGCCAGCGCGCCCCCTGCTCCGATGCCTAAAATTCCAGTCTCAGCCAGAGGATTGCGGGTTAAGCCTTGCATCAACGCGCCAGACACCGCCAGAGCAGCACCAACAACGATTGCCAGCACCGATCGCGGGATTCTCACCGTCTGAATTACCAGGTGATCAACAGAGTTGTCAAATCTTGTGAATGACTCCAAAATAGTGGGTAGCGGGATATCTTTGGCACCCAAGGTGACGCTGAATATCAAACAAATGAGCAATACGATCGCACCCAAACCTAGCCCTATCAATGGCGATAATCTGGGTTGTGTCAAGTCTTTAGGCGGACGTTCGCTATTGATCATACTATTGGCGGCTTGCCTCTACGTTGCTAATGAAAATTATTCCTGATTATACAGTCTAGGGGTTTGCGTGACTCGATCTAGGATGAGAATCGGCGGATCTTCCGAAAATGGCACCCGCGATCTCTCAACCCAACTGCGGTTGGCGCTTGGCACGAGTTGTGTGAGGCTTAGACAGAATTTTGAGCGACTGGAGTTTGTTTGATGAGTTGACTGACTCGATATTGCTTGGTTTCTTCCACGGGTTGATCGATGCCCGATCGCCATTGAGTCATCACCGTGCCACAGACTTCTACTCTGGCTTCATAGGCTCCCTGAATGCCGCCATCTGGTGAGGCGTACTCAATTCGTACCTCTGCCCAATCAGCCTCTTCATCTTCGTTGTGAGTGGGTGCGATCGCAGTCGTTGCTCCCCGTTTGAGATAATTAAGCCAGTTCCAACCTTCTTGCATCCAAATCTCTCGCTCGGCAATTTGCTCAAACTGCTTCAACCCACACCAGCCCCGGTAAAAGGAACGCAAGTCTGCAACCGAACCATTGCGATGCACCAACAGATCTAACATCTCAGGCTCTAAGTGCCCCCAGTAACGCCCTTCTGGTAGGTCAACTAGAGTAGGTGCAAAGACGTGTCCACCAAAGTGGCTGCATCGCCAAACGCGCAACTTTCCTTCGGAGTTTGCGGCATAGTCATTACGGAGTTGTTCATAAATGGGAAAGCCAAAGCGGGCACAGGCAACATCGACATTGCCGTGAGTGCAAACCATCAACTCTCGGATATGCGATGTTTCCTGTCGATAGGCTTCAAATTGAGGGAGTTGGTCTGGCTGCTGCAACAGTGCTGCTGCGAGTGGAAAAATTTGATCGGTGGGTACGATAAACTCTTGCTTTTCAAATTGAGCAAATAATCCGGCTGGACGATGATAGTACAGAATGCGGGTGTGTCCGGGAATCGAGTAATCCCAATCGGGCGCAATTAGCAGGGGACGAATCCAGAGACCGTGATTTTCATGTAAGGGTTTGATCAGGTCGTGGTAGATCGGATGCAAAATAGGATGATCCATCCAGGGCGATCGCTCCCAGGGTTGGGGCATTTCGATGATGAGCTAGCGATCGTAGTGCCATGCAGAGCCGATCGGATCATGTCCATTGGCTTTAGAAACAGTGGAACAAAAGCGGCAATCGGGTTGGGTGGAAAGATTGGTTAGCATTCGATTAAAAAATTAGGAGGAGGTAGCTTTGTTTTGTGCAACAGTGACCAATCGTGATCTCGATGATTCGCACTAAAATTAGGAAGGCTTGATTATGGGTACGAACATGATATCAATTTCTATTTCTGTGGAACAACTGATCGCAACCGTACAACAATTGCAGCCAGATGAACAGGCACAGGTTGCTAGAGCCTTAGTTCAAGCAGGGTTACGTTCAGATTTAACAGCTTTAATCCAAGAATTCTATAACCAATCACCCGATGATGACATCAGGGCTGAAATTAAGGCTGTACGCCAGCAATCCCAGAATATTATATCCTAGATGTAGCTACAAATTGTATATACGCCCTGATGCTGTTTGAATGGGACGATGACAAAGATCGGCAAAACTTTAGAAAACATGGAATTTGCTTTGAAGAAGCTCGAGCTATTTTTGATGGAATTGTTTTTACTCGACTTGATGAGCGCTTTGATTACGGCGAAACACGGGAAATTAGCATCGGCGCAATTCAAGGGGTTGTGATTATTGTTGTTGTCCATACTGAGAGAAATGATGTAATTCGGATTATTTCGGCTCGACTTGCTACTCGAAAGGAACGGAAGGAATACTATGACTATCTCACCAGAGAGACTTGAAGAACTACAATCAATCCCTGATTCGGAAATTGATCTGTCTGAGATTCCAGAGTTAGATGCGGATTTTTGGAAAGAAGCTAAGATCGTCAGACCAACAACTAAAAAATCAATTTCTCTGCGGCTTGACAAGGATGTTTTAGATTGGTTTAAGGGGCAAGGGAAAGGATATCAGTCTTTAATGAATTCGGTACTGCGATCGTATGTTGAGCATCAAATCAAACTAAACAAATAACCGTTGATTTGGCATGGCAACTCACTCCAATCGTCTACCCGACCTGTGATAATTGATAGTCAAGCATTTATCAGCAACAATGCTCGATAGCCTGCTTGTACAAAGTGCTGATCAGCAGTAATTGCTTCGGTTAGTTTTTGGTCTTGCATAACTACAAACGAAATACAGTCAGTTAAACCCCAGGTTTTATCAGCACGAGCGGTATAAAGCTGTAAAGCCCGTTTCAGTAATGTCGTATCAACGCTACTACATAAATGTTGGGAGTTTGGTAACATAACTGGATAAACTCGATTGCCCCTGGTCGATTCACTGTGCCTAGCCCATTGCCAACTTCAACTAAAATTGCTTCTGTAACCCATACCTCTGCTGCAACTTCAACTTGAGACAACAAAGCTAGGGCTTTGGCATGGAACTGATCGCGGGAGTTGTAGAGGGCTTGAATAAAAACGGTGTCAAGAAACAAGCGCGCTGTACTCATTGATCATGACTCTCGCTTGGCAGTTCCATAGAGGTAGTGATCATGCTCTTTGGACCAATCTTCTGGCATTTCTACCGTGCCAGCATGGGCGCGTAAAGTTTCCCAAGCGGTTTTGGGCGTTTCTGATTGCGTTTTAGGCTCCTTCACGGTTGGCTCTGCTGGAAGTGTCAACGTTTCATCAATCACGAGGATGACTTGATGGGTTCCGGGTGGCAGGTCTGACACGAGTTCAATCAGTAGCTTTCCCTCAGCGTTAACCATAGCAGTGGTTTCTATCGTTTTCATCTTCCCTCCAAAACCATCATGTTCAGTATATCTCAGCGATCGTAACGCCATACTAAGCCAATTGGATCTTGCCCATTGACTTTGGACACAGTAGAGCAAAAGCGATAATCAGATTGAATTAAGATCGGTTATTAGCATTAGCGCTAGGAATTGGCAAGTTATTGCTCATCAACCAAGTGTTTGAACAGATCGTCAATTACAGCGTCAGCGGCAATCAAATTTGATCCAATCCAGGCATAAACATCTACAACATAAACCTGATGTTGCTGAACAGCCTTGAGCGATTGCCAGAGAGGGTCTTTTTGCCACTTCTGAAATGCTTCAACGGTCACATTTTCACGCGCTTGAATAAATAAAACATCAGCATCTATTTCCCCTAACTTTTCCTCTGAAAGTGGATAGTAAACTAAGCCATCAGGCGTATCAATATCTTGTGATTTTGGGCGTTTTAGTCCAACATCATTAAGGATAGAACCTGCAAATGAATTTCTACTCCAAACTTGCAAACTGTCCTCTTCAGTAAGAGTAATAACGGATATTGTTTTATTTACATATCGATCTTTCAAGGCTAACTTAAGCTCTTCAATTCGTTGGTAGTATCTATCCCATGCTTTTTGTGCAACATCTTGCTTTTCTAATGCTTCAGCCATGAGATTAAAAAAATCTTTCCAATATGGAATTCCTCCAAAATGAAATATTATCGTAGGACTAATTTGAGAGAGAAGTGGGTAAATGCTACGAACAACATCCCAACTGATAATCAAATCAGACCTGAGTAGTGATATTTTTTCTAAATTGGGCGTACCCTGACTACCTAATACTGGTATTGCTCCTACTTCTTCTCTTAAATATGGCGGGAAAATATCCTGTGGATAACTTGAAGCTGAAGTGCTACCAATTGGTTTAATGCCTAAGATAAGTGCATTAGCCAGAGCGAAGTGAGAAATAGTAACAACCCGTTTGGGGCTATGAGGAATACAAGTTTCACCCATTACATGCTTTACAACTCGACACTCTGGTGCTGCTTGTTCTGATTTCTTGACGGGATGGTTAACACTTCTGGCACAAGCCCCAATAACTAAGCAAACTACGATTCCTAGTAGAAATAGACAGGTAATACGGCGTTGAAATATCTTCATTTGCGTCACCTTGCCGCTTAAAACTCCCACGAGATTTTGCCTTGTACTGTAAATGGTTCACCAGGAAAAACCTCTAACTCCCCGTAGGAAGACTGAAAGTAATCTACATTAAACAGATTTTGGAAATTGAGGGAAGCACGCAAACGATCGCGCTGGTAAAAAATTGTCGCATCTGTCCGAAGGTAACTGGGCAGAGAAAATGTATTATCTAAATTTGCTTGGCGCTCACCTACATAAAATAATCCTAAGCCAAACCCTAAACCTCGTAAGGTACCTTGTTGAATTTGATAAGTTGTCCATAAGTTGAAGGAGTTTTCAGGTACATTATCTAAGCGATTGCCTACAGGAAGATCATTGTCTCTAGTGATTCGGGCATTGGTGTAGGCATAACCTGCAGTGATGTTCCATCCTGGCAGAATTTCACCTGCGACGTTGAGTTCAACCCCTCGGCTACGCTGTTCACCTGTTTGAATAGAAAATCCTTGATTGTCTGGATCAGACGTTAAAGCATTAGATCTTGTCAGGTTGTAAAAAGCAAGGGTTGTCGAAAGCCGATCATTCACATCCGCCTTGATTCCAACCTCATACTGAGTGCCCCGCTCTGGTTGAAACTCGCTACCATCGAAGGCTACGCCAATAACCGGAACAAATGAGCTAGTATAACTAGCATAAAGTGAAATTGGTCTAATCGGCTGATAAACAATGCCTACACGGGGACTGAATGCACTACCAGATTGATTGTTTGATTCAGTAATTCCTGTACTTGCTCGAAAAAATCGATCGGTTTGATCAAAAATATCAAACCGTACACCCAGTAGCAACTTAAGATTCTCTAACAGAGTGACCTGATCTTGGACATAAATACCTAAATCCTTTCTTATAAAGGTATTGATTCTAGTAAGCGGAGGCGTCTCAAAGGGCTGTCCATACACAGGATTGAATAAATCAATTGGGGCAACCGATCCAAAGGAGTCTCTAATATCAAAGTATGTACGACCTAAATTGGCTCCTAAGATTAGTTGATGCTCAATCGAACCCGTTGAGAAATTACCTGTCAGGTCTAATGCCAACTCATAAGCATCATTTTCGATGTCCGTAAATCGACTAAAACGATTTAACGTTCGATTGTTCGGTTCAAGGCTGTCAGGATTAATAGAGACTTCGTCCAATCGCAGTGAACTAAACCGAAATGCATTTTTTAATGACCAGTCGTTGCTGAACTGATGCTCCAGACTATATCCAATTCTAGCTATAGTAGTGTTTAAGGCAGTATCAGGTTCTCCAAGATACCGATTGCGAGGGATGCGACCATTTGGGTTAGGTAATACAGTGCCGACTGCTGGCAGACCCGGAACATATGAAGTTTGTGAGTCTGTATAATCGCCTTCTATCGTTAACTTAGTGCTATCCCCAATCGCCCAGCTTAATACGGGAGCAACAAAGAACTGATTCTCCTCAAAAATATCAATGAAGCTATTTCTGTCCAGGTAAGATGCATTGAGTCGATATAAAACGTTCCTGGAATCATTCAATGGACCGGACAAATCGGCTGCAACCTGATAAAAATCAAAGCTGCCAATTGTGGCATCAAGAGAGTAGAAAGGTTCGCGCAACGGTTGTTTCGTTATTAAGTTGATGGTTCCACCTGGGTTACCTGGCCCAAACAGCACTGAAGCCGGACCTTGAAGAAATTCAATCCTGTCAATATTAGTAAAAATAACTGGTACTGCGCCCAATCGTTCTCTTAGACCATTTCTAAGGAAATTGCCACCCAAAGGAAAGATTGGAAAACCTCGCAGACTGGTTATGCTGTCAGACTGTGTCGAAGGCGAAATTTGGTTGCCACTAGGAACATTTCTAAGCACCTCTTCCAAATGGACAACATTTTGATCGCGCAGTACAGCTTCAGGTACTACCTGAATTGATTGGGGTATATCGCGCAATGGTGTATCCGTTCGTGTTGCAGTACTCGCATTCGGCACCCGATAGGTTTCCCGTCTTTCCCCGGTCGCGACAATTTCCTCATCCGGCTCATCTGCATCCGGGTTAAGACTATATGCTAACCCACCCGCTTTCAACGTCACCTCTGATTTAGGCAGCGCATTATTCCCCGTCACACTGACTCGAATCGTATTGGCATCCTGTTGTGCAATCCGAATTGTTGTCACATCTGCAACGGGATTATCGGCAACAAATTCTTGCCCAGTCGGTAACGCCAACACCGCATTGGGAATATCGGCAATCAGAGAAGTGCCTTCCGTGCGAAACTTTGTAGCATCGACTTGTAGCGGTTTGCCCTCTGCGGTTTGCAGCACAATTTCCAGTCCCGTGTCCGTGCGGTTGAGCGTTACCCCTGTGATCTGCACAGTAGCCGCTTCGATTTGAGCGACCCACTCTTTGACGGTAGTGGCAGGGCGAGGGCGGAGATGAGACATAGTTGCTTGATCCGTAGGTTTTGATCCCCCTAAATCCCCCTTGAGAAGGGGGACTTCAAGCCGTTGTTCGGTTCCCACCTTTTTAAGGGGGGTTAGGGGGGATCTCTCCTCAGCCCCTCCTGGCAACACCAACCCACTTACAAGGCTACTGACCAGAACAACCGACCATCTATAAAACTGAACTCTGCTCATCTGCCACACACCACTTGAAAGACTTAATCATAATTACTCTCAAGAAGATACCGGGAAACGCAGTAGAGCGGAAGATCGCTTTGATCCCAATCGGGAATTTTTTGATCTCGATCAGGAATTTTTAGCCAACCTCTTGATTTACGACCAGCGAATAGGCTTTCGGATTCACGCCAAACTTCTTCCGAAAGGCAGCCGCAAAGTAGCCCCGATTCGTAAACCCAACTTCACGGGCAACTTCCGTCACATTTAGACTTCCAGCCGCTAGCAATTCTCTAGCACGTTCCATTCGATAATGATGCGAACAGCCGAATACTGTTGTCCCAAAGACCTGACGGAATCCTTGCTTGAGCGTGAATTCATTCAGTCCAACCTGACGGGCTAAAGCGTTGAGCGACGGTGGATCGTTAAGCCGCTGTGCCAGAATCTCCTTAGCATGATGTATCCGGTCAATGTCTTCTGGCTTGAGTGCCCGACTAGGAGGGTCGTAGGGCGATTCTTGCAACATCTGCTCAAGGTGCAACGCCATCAGTTCCCAGACCTTACTTTCGAGATAGATTTGCTGCGTGATGCCTGTATAGGGACAGTGCAAAATTTGTTGCAGCGCCGCTTGCATCGCCACTGTAGGAGTAGAATCATGCGTATAACGAGCTTGATTAAGGGCTTTCACCAGTTGTTTCACCTGCGCTGAAGTTTGCTCTAAGCGATCGCCCATCCAGGTGCAAAATAGATCTGGCTCTAGGTGAAAGCTCACATCTAAGACCTGCCATCCTGCCAACCATTCACAGATGTTGCTGTCAGCTAAGCCACTCCCTGAAAAAAAGTAATGCTCCGAACTAAAACAAGTTTGTTGATTAAGATGCTCTTGAACCACTGTGAATTCGTATTCCAGGGGATGCTCTCGTTCGGGAACTTCGACAATCACATCTTGGTGAAGCTGATAGTTCGCGATCGCCAGTTCTAAACCATTCCGCAGATGAATTTCTCGGTAATAACCCTGCCCCAACGTAGCTGGATAACTCCGCGTGATATCGAATGAATCCGGCTCCGGGTCAGTTGGCTCAGTTTCACGAAACAGTGACCAGTAATCAGATTGAGAGAGGGCGATCGCCATGATTTCCTTATCCCCTAACTATTGAAAATAATTCTTAGTTATTAATACTTTGATTATTAGACAGATTGCAAGAAGAGACTGGCGAAATTGGCTCAAAGGAGCACGATCAGCCTCCTATTAAGCAAGAGCACTCGCCCCTGGTGCAGGTGGAATCCGGGCAAATCGCCGCGATCTGAGCAATTTGGGTAGATGGGCTGGCAAAATATAGCCGTCTTCACTGTCGATGTAGAGTTCGCTCAAGGTGAGCAGATCAGCGGCACAGTTTAGCGGGGGCAAATCACCAAACAGGTAGGTGATTTTAGCAGTTCCGGCAAGTGCGATCGCGCAGGGGCGCTCGCACGCACACAAACACCCCACTGTTTGAATGTCAAGTTCTGATTTCCTTGACCAGTTCTCGTACAATGGCATCAATTGCTTGAGCAAATGAGTCCCACCAGATAGTCCTTCATGCTGATCTTGATCGGCTGAAAATCCGCAATGCTCACACACAACTAGAATATGATTCGCCATTGAAATTATTGTTCCTTGATGTAGTTGAACAGATCATCAATCACCGCATTTGCTGCGATCGGGCCACTGCCAATCCAGTAGCTAGGCACAAAATAAACTCGCTCTTGTTGCGTCGCATTTAAGCTTTGCCAAAGGGAATTTGACCGCAGTTCTGCCAATTTTTTCTGGGTGGTTTGATTCCCTTGAGTTGTATTCTCGGATGTCCAGATAAACATAATATCCCCATCGGCTTGATCGATCCGCTCTAGACTAATTGAAACTTGAATTTGGTTATCAAATAGGCTCTTTGCTTCTGAGGCACCAATATCTTGGGCAGCAGGTCGAGCGAGTCCCGCATCCTGTAAAATTGTGCCGCAAAATGAATCGCGAAGATAGAGATTGATGCTGTCTGGATAGATTCGCACCACCGAAACTTCAGGGGGTGAGGGAAGCGGTTTGTTTGCAGGGGTTGCCTTTGCCCGTGGGCGGTTCTTAAAGTCTTGCAGGCGACGGTTATAGTTAGCCATCACCTGTTGCGCGATCGCGTCTCGATTGAGGGCTTTGCTAAATGTCTGAAACACGTCTTTCCACTGTCCACTGTGCTCAAATTTCAGCAGCACCGTTGGCGCAATTTGCGAAGCTTGAGCATAGAGCGTTTGCTGAGAGTCGAGACCCAAAATCAAATCGGGTTTCAGGGCAAGCACCCGTTCTAAATTTGGTTCGCCTGCTTGCCCAATATTCTCGACATTCGCTAACTGATCTTGCAGGTGGGATGAAAAACCTTCGTTCCACGCAGCACCTACAGGTTTAAGTCCAAGTGCGATCGCATATTCAAGCGAGACACCATCCAACGTGACGAGCCGTTCAATTGTGTTAGGCACACAGCTAGTTCCTGCGGCGTGTTTTACCTGATAGCACGTCGTTTGAACAACTGAGTTAGACCCAGAGCGACATGCCACCGTTAGCCCTAGGGTAAACAGGAGCAGTGTCGTCAAGATCAGCCCGCGAAAGCGTTGTCGAGTCATAAACCTTCTTGCCAAGTTGCCGATTCCACCGTAAACGATATTAGCCCCTTAAAAATCCACAGAAATTTTTCCTATTACGCTAAACGGCGCACCAGGAATAACTCCCAGAAACTCATCCGACGAAGAGAAATAGGCAATATTGAACAGGTTTTGGATGTTCAACTGGGCACGCCAATTATCACGTCGGTAGAAGAGTGCCGCATCAGTGCGGAAATAGCTAGGCACCGTAAACGTATTATCCAGATTCCCTGGGCGTTCACCCACAAAAAAGAATCCTAAACCCAATCCAAATCCTCTCAGATTGCCTTGTTGAATTTCGTAGGTCGTCCAAAGGCTCACCTGATTTTCAGGGACATTCGCCAGCTTATTACCAACAATGTCTGTATTATCTTCACTAACAAAGGCATCGAGGTAGGTATAGGCGGCGGTGATGTTCCAGCCTGGCAATACTTCTCCCCCTAAACCGAGTTCAATCCCACGACTAGTGACTTCTCCGGTTTGAAGAGAGAAAGCAGGATTCCCAGGATCGGGCGTCGTTACATTTTGTTTGCGAATATCGAAAGCGGCAAACGTCAGACTAAGTTGCTCCGCCAAGTCTGCTTTCACGCCAACTTCAAACTGCCGCCCTGTTTCGGGTTCAAAGGTCGAACCATCATCATTACGATTTGTCCCAAACGATGGGTTAAACGAGGTCGTGTAAGAGGCATAAAGGGATATCGGTTGAATCGGTTGATAAACGATGCCAAATCGGGGCGTGAAAGCACTGTCTGTTAGCTCAAATTCTTCTCTTGCTTCGCCTAAGTTTTGTGTGGTACGGAATTGATCGACATAATCGTAACGAATTCCTGCCAATACTTTCAGGTTGGGTAATAGCTCGATTTGATCTTGGAGGTAAATCCCGATCGTATTCACCTTGTCATCCCGGAAAAATTCTGGAGCAATTGCGAAGGGAACTCTGGTATAAACGGGGTTGAAAATATTGATTGGCGCATAGAGATTGCTGAACTGGAAGCTCGGACTTTCTGTATCGCGACGATATTCAGTTCCAAATAAAATTTGGTGCTGAATCGAACCCGTACTAAATTTACCAATCACCTCGGCGTTGGTAAAGAATCGACGGTAAGTGCCACCAGCAAAATATTCAAAACGAGAGAGTTCCCCCGTGTCTTCATCCAGCGAATCAAACAAAGGTGCAAATCGTTCAGGCTTGTATTGGGTATATTGCAGCGCATGCCTGACAGACAAATTCTCGCTAAACCTATGATCTAATCGATAGCCCAGATTAAACTGCTGTTGTTTAAATTCACCAAAATCTTCTCCTAAAAAGCGATCGCGAGGGAGATTAGCGA
The DNA here is from genome assembly GCF_010091945.1 of Myxacorys almedinensis A. Classification (GTDB taxonomy): domain Bacteria; phylum Cyanobacteriota; class Cyanobacteriia; order Leptolyngbyales; family Leptolyngbyaceae; genus Myxacorys; species Myxacorys almedinensis. Next base: position 65,437 of record NZ_WVIE01000008.1, on the reverse strand, counting down.
TGCCATTTCCAAAGGCGACTATCCCTTCATCTATGGTTTCCCGGTTAGTAGAATATTGACCGTAAAAATTAATTGAGGTGTTTTCACCAATATCCCAAGTCAGGCTAGGAGAAGCAATAAATCGTTCTCCATCCACAAAGTCGCGGAAGCTCCCGTAGTTTTCATAGGATAGGTTTAAGCGATACCTCACTGCCTTAGAGTCATTCAAAGGCCCAGAAAGGTCTACATCGCCTCGGTACGTACTAAAACTTCCGGCGCTAAAAGATGCCGAATAAAACGGCTCACGTAATGGCTTCTTAGAAACCAGATTGATAATGCCACCCGGTTCTCCTTGACCAAACAGCACTGAGGCAGGACCTTTTAGCACCTCAACGCTTTCGATATCGTTTGTACTTAAAGGGGCTAACGAGAAGTAACTAATCCCGTCTCGAAAAACGCTCTCACCGGCTCTAAAGCCTCGAACTAGAAACCCTGGTCCAAAAACGCTTGTGCCTCTGCCACCAGAGGAAACAACACCCCCTACAGTTTCTAATGCAGTTCCTAATTCGGTAACGTTACGGTCTTCAATAACTTCTTGCGGGACGACCTGAATCGACAGAGGGATATCGCGGAGCGGCGTATCGATCCCTGTAGCCGTACTAGAGTTGGAAGGGTTGTAGCCGTCGCTCTGCTCGCCCGTGACTACAATTTCCTCATCTAGCTCCCCATCGTCTGGGTTAAGGCGATAAGCCAACTCACCGACCCTCAGGGTGACATCTGCGGTTGGAGTCGCATTGTTCCCCGTCACACTCACCCGAACGCTGGTTGCATTCACCTGAGTCACCGTTACACTGTCAATGCCTTCAAACGGTTGGGTTGCCCGAAACTCATTGCCATTAGGCAGTGCCAGCACTGCATTGGGAATATCAGCAACGAGAGCATTACCAACGACTGAAGTTGCAGGCGTTGCCAAATTGTCAGTGGTTTGCAGCACGACCTCTAAACCCCGTTCGGAGGGATTGACCTGCACTCCTGTAATTTGAACGAATGCCTGGGTGTTCTGCTGCGCTTGGATCTGCGACACCCACTGCTTGACACTGGTTGCAGGTTGCTCCCAGTCTTTTAGGGTAGAAATGTTAGCACTAGGAGGGTTGAGAGCGGCAGGAGGCGCAACCTTAACCGATGAAGGACGGGGGTTCCTTTCACGTCTGCCCATTTCCACTGTTTCGCTGACCTCAGCCCCCTTTGTTTCTGCCCCAACAGATGGAGAGATCAGCAGCACGATCATCCCCGCCAAAAACATCAATCGCTGTACGTGATATATCATTGCTCCACACACCATTAACAACCTACTACCCCTCAACCATTAACTTTCGGAATGGTTGACACTGATGTTTAGATCAGAATTATTCTCAAGAAGATTATCAGAGAGAGAAGCAGTTTGGGCGATCGCGGTGAACGGTGAACGGAGTTTTTTGAACGGTAGTCGGAGTTTTTTGGCTCAACCGACTCTGCACGAGTTCAGCATTTCTTGACGATAGGTTCTGGGATTGACCCCAAATTTTTTACGAAACGCGATCGCAAAATGGCTGCGGTTGGCAAACCCAACTGCCTTTGCCGCTTCAGCAACCGTCAACTCACCTGCGTCTAACAACTGGCGCGATCGCGTCATGCGACAGTCGTGCAAATAGCTAAACACTGTTGTGCCAAACACCTGCCGAAACCCAACCTTTAGCTTGCAATCGTTAATCCCCACTAACCGGGCTAACTCAATTAACGAAGGGGGTTGATCGAGGCGCGCCACCAGCACTTCTTTAGCATAGTGAATTCGCTCTACATCCTCAGGTTTAAGCGGTTTAGCCTTCGGATTGGCACCCTCTGGCTCTAAGGTGTGGGCAAGTTGTAATGCCATCAATTCCCACACTTTGCTCTCTAAATAGAGGCGTTGGGTTAACCCCTGAAACGGGCACTGTAAAATCTGCTGGAGGGCAGTCTGCATGGCTGTTGTAGTCTTGCTCACCTGGATGTAATAGATTTGATCAGATGGTTTCACCCAATGGCGGATCTGATCGGGAAGTTGCTCAGGAGAACCCGCTGCCCATTGACAGAAAAGTGCTGGCTCAATGTGAATGCTGATGCAAAGGCTACGCTGATTTGCAACCACGTTTAGAGCTTCACCAGGAGCCATGCCGCTACCATAGAAGGCGTGTTGTCCTGCATGGGTAGAGTTCAGATTCGAGGATTCTACGCCGACCAGGGTGTAGTTTAGTTCCAGGGGATGATCGCGATCGCAGCTAGTAATGATCAAATCGGTGTGAAAACACTCATCTGCGATCGCGAGGTCTAATCCATCGCGGATTTGAATTTCCCGATAATAGCCTTTCCTAAGCGGATTGTGAGATCTCCAAGTCGTGTCATGATCGGCTGATTGGCTATCAGTTTTTTGGCTTTCAGGCTGTTGCTCGTGTTGATTTGAAAGAGCATCCGTTTCGTCCATTGAGTAAACGAGATCCCAATAGTCTTGCTGCGAAAGGGTAATGGTCATTGTGTTTAGGCGAGAGCAGTAATCTGACGAGTGATACTAAATTAATCTGTAAATGCTACAGATGTGCGATCTCTCCCAATCCTCCTTATTCAGGAGAGGAGCCGGAAAGTCCCTCCTGACCCAGGGGGGATGCCGTAGGCAGGGGGGTCGAGGATCTGTCGCAGTGGAAAATCAATTTGGTATGACTTCCGTACTCGTTCAAACCATACTGTAAATGCAATTAATTCTCAATCTTAAATTCAAAAGGCAGAGCGCAGGTAAACCAAACCCAGATAGTGGCCTTTAGGAAAGGTTAGACATTTCTATGCTCTCAAGTAGGAATTTGAGTATGGATCTAAGTAACGGGCTGGACTATATAAGTTGAAATAAGTTGAAGTATGAGTTGAGCGCGGCGGCTATGCCTTAGCAAATCTTTGCCATTCGCAGCCTAAACCCTGGTAATTCGGGATCACCACTTACCGCTTCAGGGTTCTCCAAAATTTCAGGGGTTCGACCGGGACGATAGACGTGAACCGTAACATTTTTGCGATCTGCTTCAGCAGATATCTCTCTGAGATCGATTAAGAATTCTAAAACAGCGCCATCCTTGCTATATCCCTGCATCTTGGCTTGTAGCCTGCTTAATGCATCACTGGCAGACCACAACTCGATCACAAAATCAGGGCAAATTGGCGCAAATGATGCTTTTTGCTCGTCGGTGAGCGCATTCCATCGCTCTAGGCGAATCCAAGAGGTATCGGGCGATCGCATTGCGCCATTGGGCAGGGTAAACCCGGTACTAGAGTCAAAGGCTTCGCCTGTTTCATCTTGTGCTGCCCAGTTAGCCACTTGCTGACTAATCTTCACGTTTCGATTACCTGTATCCGAAAAAGCAGGTGGCATAATCATGACTTCTCCCTGCGCCGTTCGCTCAATGCGTAAATCCCGATTGGCTTGGCAAAATTGATAAAATTGCTCAGGTGTCATCTGCTCTAGCGCAGGGAAGCTGACCGTTAGCAGAATGTGCTCAGTTTGAATCAGCAATGTTGTCATCTGTGCCTCCCCTAGAGATCTGGCGCTTTAGGCATTCTCGATACTAAACCCGCCCAACATTGGCTGGGGGTAATGTCAAACTGCCGCTTAAACCCCGCTGCAAAATGCCCTAAATGATCATAGAGAAATTTTCTTCTGTAATTTCTCTTAGGATTTTCGATTTTCTCATAAAACAACTACATAAAACCTTAAGAGAATCTACGTATTCATACCTGAAAATGTACGCAGAAAGAGGTTCTTTGGGCAAAATATTTACGGCAGTTAGGTAGCAAATCTTACTAAAAGCCTGTACTCTCCATCTCTTTCTTAGGAGCACGCCCCATGGAATTTTCCGGGTCATCTGTCTGGAGTCGTCAGCCGTATGCCCTGGATACGGCTGATGCCGAACGCACTGCAAGAGAAACCGCACCCTTCACGCTTCAGCCGTTGCGCTCTAGCACCGCTTCTCTGTTATTCATTGATGCAGGGGTTGAAAACTATCAGCAGTTGATCGCAGGCATCCAGACAGGAACCGAGATTCATGTTCTCAGTTCAGCCCAAGATGCCGTCGAACAAATTACCCAAACGCTGCTTGGGCGTCACGGCATTTCTAGTTTGCACATCGTTTCTCACGGAGAAGCAGGAGGGCTGCAACTGGGCAATAGCTGGCTCACCAGCGCAACTATGAGCCGCTATGCCACACAGTTTAGAAGTTGGTCAGCCGCCCTCACCGAGGATGCCGACATTTTGCTGTATGGGTGCGATGTGGCTCAGGGAGAGCAAGGGCAAGCCTTTTTGGGGCAATTGAGTTACTTCACCGGAGCGGATATCGCTGCATCCAGTGACCTGACGGGTGATGTAGAGCAAGGCGGCAACTGGATATTAGAAGTCAATACCGGAGAGATTGGGACTGCGATCGCATTTCAACCAGAGGCACTAGATGCCTACCGTGGCGTTTTATCCGTTGATCTAATTTCAGTTTCCGATCCAACGCTGTTTAGCGATAGTGTTGGTGGATCTAGCGGTGCAAATAGTGTCAGTTCTGATGGCAGGTTTGTTGTTTTTACCAGTAGCGCCAACAATCTTGTAGACAATGACATAAACGGCTTATCTGATGTGTTCTTATTCGATCGCACTAATAATTCGATCAAGCTCATTAGTTATAAATTTAACAAGACATTCAGTGCAAAAGGAGCCTCAAGCAATGCAGTCATCAGCAGCAACGGAGACTTTGTTACGTTTATTAGTAATGCTAGTGATCTGGTCTCTGGTGATATTCAAAATAGCGAAAACCGACAAAACATTTTTGTGTGGGATCGACAAAATGATGTCACCACACTGGTTAGCCGCAACCCGTTAGGTCTGAGCGGAAATCGCAATTCCTCTAGCCAGTCCATCAGTGCCGATGGAGACACTATTTTATTCCTCAGCCAAGCCACAAATCTTGATCCACGCGATGGAAACACTCAGCGAGATGCTTACCTATGGACAAGAACAGATAACAAAGTCATTTTGGTAGACCGCGATGCAGCCAAAACTGGAGTTGGAGAAGGCGGCGTGAGTGCTGCGGTGTTGAGTAGCGATGGAGGGTACGTCGCCTTTACCAGCACGTCAGGCAACCTAATTCCTAACGATCCAGATTCAAACTCAAGTTCAGATGTGTTTCTATGGAAGCGTCCTAGTAATCCTTCAGTAGATGACAGCGTATTGCTTGCCCTTACATCAGGCGCAAATGTGAGCGGGTCACTCTCGATTAGCATTGGGGGCGATCGCGTCGCATTTGTGAGCAACAACCCACTCACAGGCGCAAACGATACAAACAACCTCCAAGATGTGTTTGTCTGGACTCGTTCGACAAGCAACCCAACCACAGGAATAATTCAATTGGTCAGCGTTAATGACCTGGGTCAAAGCGGGACAACGCTCAACCCTGCTTTTGGCGATGGCTCATTTAGACCTGTGCTTAATGTCCTTGGAACTCACGTCGCCTTTACTAGCACCGCCAGCGATTTAGATGGGGGAGACACCAACGGCAAAAAAGATGTGTTTGTTCGAGACCTTGAGCAAGGCAAGACCTTCTTGGTCAACCGTAGTTCCTCTGGGGTCACTGGGGACAGCGAATCTGACTTTGCCACCCTGAGCTATAACGGTAAGCAAGTCAGCTTTATTAGCAGCGCTACCAATTTAGTCGCCAACGACACCAACAACAAACCTGATGTGTTTGTTCGAGATATTACCACAAACGTAACGCACTTAATTAGCCGCACTCCGGAGGGCACGGTAGGAAACGATACGTCGGGAAGTACCAGCATTACCGGCTTTCCAACTGCGATCGCGCCTGTCATCAGTGAAGATGGAAACTTTGTTGTATTTAACAGTGCAGCTACCGACTTGATTGCCAACGATGGCAATGCAGTAGAAGACGTATTCATCACCGGCGTCGTAGTTGCCTCTGGAAATGCAGTGCTTGCCACCCGCCGCAACACCGGAGGGCTGGGAAACTCTAGAACGGGAAGCGGTGATTCTGACACCAGTTTTGGCTCGTCGGTAAGCGAAGACGGGCGATATATAGTCTTTACCAGCACCGCGCCTGAACTCGCGGCAAATGATGTTAACGCAGCGCAAGATGTCTTTTTGCGCGATCGCCAAACCAATCAGACCACCCTGATCAGCCGCAACCAAGCAGAAACCGGCAGCGCTAACGGCATATCTACCAGCCCCCAAATTAGTGCAAATGGTCGATATATTGTCTTTAGCAGTACCGCATCAGATATTGTTGCCAATGATAGTAACAATGCCAGCGATATCTTTTGGTATGATCGACAAGAAAATAGAATGGTGTTGGTCAGCCATGCCCACAACAGCACAGCATCAGCAGATGGTGCATCCCTCAACCCTGTATTGAGCGCAGATGGGCTATACGTTGCGTTTGTTAGCGTAGCGCAAAACTTAACAAGTGGCAGCACCAACAATAAACAAAATATTTTCATCTGGAATAGTGCAACAGATACAACGATTTTAGTCAGCCATATCAATGGTAATGACGGAGGAAATGCAGACTCTGACAGCCCTGTTATTAGTGATGATGGTGGGTATGTTGCGTTTGCCAGCAGTGCTTCGGATTTAACCGGAAACGATATTAACAGCAAAAAAGACGTGTTTGTTTGGAACCGCTCGACTAATGCGATCGCAGTGGTTAGCCAATCGAGTGAAGGCACAGCCAGTAATGGCGACTCTTTTGCACCGAGCATCAGCAGCGATGGGCAAATTATTGCCTTTGCTAGCCTAGCCACTAACTTAGGCGGTGGAACAGACAACAATGGTGGGCAAGATATCTTTGCTCGAAACTTGACCAACAACACAACAACGTTAGTCAGCGTTAGCAAAGACAATGCTTATAGCATAGGCGGCGGCGAACTAATTAACCGCTTTGGCGCATTCAAGCCCGTTGTGAGCGGCAATGGTCAATTTGTTGCGTTTAGCAGTACATTTAGTGATCTCGTTAGCGACGATTTGAATAATGCTGAGGATGTGTTTGTTCGCAATCTCAATGACAACACAACTCAGATTGTTAGTATTACCTCCCAAGGAAGTAGCGAAACTGGCACGAGCAATGGCGCATCTGGCTCACCAGGAACAGGTTCTTCTGACCCGGTGATTAGCAGCAATGGGCGCTTTGTTGGATTTAGCAGCTACTCCACCAATCTGGTCAGCGGCGACACCAATGGCAGCCAAGATGTCTTCGTTCGAGACTTAAGCACCGCTTCAACCCTTTGGATCAGCGCAGGCGGCAACGGGGCATCGTTTAATCCGGTCATCAATCGCAGCGGCAGTTATCTTGCCTTTGCCAGCCAAGCCATCAACCTCACTAGTTCTGACCTCAACGGCAAACCCGATGTTTTTGGCTCAACACTTACCACCGTCGTCAGTTTGGTAGCAGCCAACAAAAGCGTTGCCGAATCAGGGGCAGCAACCGCCCCAACCTATGAGATTCGTCGCAGCCGCACAGAGGGTGCACTCACGATTGCGCTAAAAATTGACCCAACCAGCACCGCGACGATCGCAGCAACCCTAGGCGCGATCGCAGACTTCACCCCAACCCTTGATGCCGGATCATTCACCATCAGCGGCAGCGACCTGATCATCACAATGCCAGATGCCGTAGGGGTTGTAACCTTAACCCTCACCCCGCAAGATGACATTCAGGCAGAAGCTGCCGAGTTTGTGACGCTCACGCTAGCAAGCGACCCAACCTATGCCGTCTCCGCGATCGCCAACACAGATACGGTCATCATTGAAGCGAATGACACGGTAGTAACAAGCACCAACGATAGCGGTGAAGGATCGCTCAGACAAGCCATTCTTAATGCCAATGCGTTTAGTGGCGAAGATACGATTAGCTTTCAAATTCCAGGATCTGACGTTAGAACAATTTCTCTAGCATCTGCCCTTCCAGACCTCTTGGACGCGGTAATCATTGACGGTACAACGCAAGCGGGATACATCGCAACTCCGATCATTGAACTCAACGGTGAAGGTGCAGGTAACGCCAATGGATTAACGATCAAAGCAGATAACAGTACAGTGAAAGGATTAATCATCAATCGATTTTCGCAACATGGAATTCGATTAGAAGGCACTAACACTGTTGTCCAAGGAAACTATATCGGAACAGATGCGGCTGGCGATAGCAATTTTGGCAACGCTCTAAACGGCATTAGTCTCAATTCTAGTAACAACACAATCGGTGGAACAACCAACGGAAGCGCAAACATTATTGCCAACAATCAAGGCTCAGGAATCACCATCGAAGGGAGTGCTACCGGAAACCGAATTCAACAAAACGCTATTTTTCTCAACGCTGGCTTGGGTATTGATTTGGGCAACGATGGCGTGACCGCAAATGATGCAGGAGACATCGACACAGGCGCAAACGGACTTCAAAATACAGCAGTGCTGACGATCGCCGCACCCTCCGAGACCAATACTGCGATCGCAGGCACGTTTGACGGGGCAGCAAGTTCTACGTTTCGGGTCGAGTTTTTTAGCAGCAACTTAGCGGATTCCTCAGGGTTTGGAGAGGGGCAACGCTTTTTAGGCGCAACCACCATCACCACCGATAATGCCGGACAAGCGATCGTAAATTACACCCATCCTGAAGCCCTTGCCATCGGACAGTTCATCACCGCCACTGTTACAGATGCGAATGGCAACACGTCTGAATTCTCGAATGCTCGTGTGATTGCAGTGCCAAACATCACGATTAGCCCCACAACCTTAGAGCAATTAGAAGGCGCAGAAGGAACAACAACATCCTACACATTCACCATCACGCTAGATCAGGCGAGCAGTCAGACCGTATCGGTGCAGGTCAATACAGAGGACATCACAGCCTCTAACACGAATGATTATGATGCAGTCAATCAAGAGATCACGTTTGCACCAGGCGAAACCGTGAAAACCGTTACGGTTAATGCGAAGGGTGATAACGTCAATGAGCCAAACGAAACATTTAGGGTGACTCTTAGCAATGCAGTCAATGGAGTATTGGGCACAGAGACGAGCGCGATCGCAACAATTTTAGATGATGATAATCCGCCGACTATTGCGATCGCAAATATCACATCGCCAACCGTAACTGAAGGTGACTCAGGCACAACAGATTATCAGTTTGAAGTCAGCCTGTCTAACCCTACGAGCGATCCCGTAACAGTGACTTATGCCACAACAGATGGCAGTGCCAAAGCCAGCGATAGCGATTATACACCGGCATCACAAACGCTGACTTTTGCCCCCGGAGAAACCTCAAAGATCGTTACCATCAACGGTATTGGAGATACAAAATTTGAGCAAGACGAAACCTTTTTCGTCACGTTGAGTAATGCGAGTAGTAATGCCTCAATTAGCACAACAAGTGCAACAGGCACCATTAAAAATGATGATCAAGGATCGATCATCAGCATCAGTACCCTTAGCGAACTCAATGAAGGAACAGAAGGCACAACGACGGATTACACCTTCACCGTGAATTTAGATAAACCAAGTGGTGAAGTTGTCACGGTGAACTATAGAACTGAGGATGGCACAGCAAAAGCATCTGACAATGACTATGAGCCAACCACGGGAACGCTAACCTTTGCGCCTAATACAACACTGCAAACATTTTTCGTGAAAGTAAAAGGCGATCGCACCTTTGAAAACGATGAACAGTTCAGCGTCATTTTAAGCGATCCGACGAATGGGGCTATTTCAATCGGGCAAGGCAGCGCTGTTGCAACGATCAAAAACGACGACCTACAGCCAACTCTTCAAATTGTTGCGCCCAACAAGATCGAAGGTGACGTGCCTAATCCGTTCAACTTCCTCGTCTCGCTCTCCAATCCAACAGATAGAGAGGTCACCGTTACCTACGCCACCGAAGATGGAACTGCGATCGCAGGGGAAGACTACACCGCTCAGACTAATCAAACCCTGACTTTTGCGGCGGGTGAAACAGAGAAAACGATCGCGGTGACTGTGTTGGGCGATCGCAAGCACGAACCGAACGAAACTTTTTCGATTAAACTCACAAACGCAGCCAATGCGACCTTAGCGAATGGGAATGGTATTAACGCTATTGCAACCATTCAAAACGATGATCCACTACCAGAAATCACCATCAGCAACACAACAACAAATTCTTTAGAGGGTGGAATTGGCACGGTCAATCCCAACACGTTTGAAGTTGTGTTATCCAACCCAAGCGATCAAGTGATTACGGTCAACTATGATGCTATAAATGGCAATCTGATCCAAGGTGCAAACGCAACGCTTGAAGATAATGATTTTGAAGCAACATCTGGTACGGTAACGTTTAATCCTGGCGAAACAACACAAACCATTATCGTTAATGTTAAAGGAGATGAAGATCGTGAACCGGACGAATCGTATTTAGTTAAACTCAGCAATGCCAGTAGTAGCGCCACTCTCAAGACCGATACCGCCATTGGAATTATTCAAAACGACGATAACCCTCCTACGATCAGCATTCTCGATGCCAGTATTGATGAAGGAAATTCGGGTCAAACGGCGCTAACGTTTACGGTAAACCTATCCAGCGCAAGCACCGATCCGATCACGGTTTTCTATTCAACTAGCGATGGCTCAGCCACGGTAAGTGACAGTGACTATGTTCCAGTGTCGAATGCATCCATCACCTTTGCACCGGGCGAAACCTCGAAACAGGTCACGGTTTTTGTCAATGGAGACACCACATTAGAACCCAACGAAGACTTCAAAGTTACGCTCACCACGCCAACCAACGCCACGATTTTAAACGCGATCGCAACCGGAACTATTAAAAACGACGACCTTAGACCAACCCTGGGAATTAGTGGCGTCACCAAGGGCGAAGGCAATAGCGGCACTCAAGATTATGTCTTCACTGTCTCCCTATCCAATGGCAGCACAGAAGTAATCACGGTCGATTATACGACCCAAGACGATAGTGCAACTATTGCCGATGGAGACTACATCGCCAAATCTGGGCGGCTCATCTTTAATCCGGGCGGGCTTCTGCAACAGCAAATTACCGTTCAAACGATCGGAGACACCAAATTTGAACCGACAGAAAAATTCATCGTTAAACTGTTAGAGCAGTCGGTTGTGAATGCAGATATTTCAGTGAGCCAAGCCGATGGCATTCTGACCAACGATGACAGCCAGCCGACCTTTTCTCTGAGTGGTCGCCAATCTCAAAATGAAGGCAACAGTGGCACCACGCCCTTTGTATTTGAGGTCAATCTCTCGAACCCCAGTAGCGACATTGTTACCGTCAGTTACACAACAATTCCTGGAACCGCAACGGCTGATGTAGACTACCTTTCCACGGCTGGAACCCTCACCTTCAACCCAGGAGAGCAGAAGAAAACCATCACCGTTTTAGCCACAGGAGATACGGAGGTTGAGCCAGACGAAGACTTTATTTTGAGACTTAGCAACCCGATCAATGCTAGTTTGCCAGTCAGCGCAACCGATGTTCAAGGCATCATTGTGAATGACGACGCACCTCCCTTTCCCACCATCAGTATTGATGATGCTAGCGGCAACGAAGGCAACGCTGGAACCACAACAGCACTCACATTCAAAATTAGACTATCCCAAGCAACCACTATTCCAGTAACAGTGCAATACGCAACGAGCAACGGCACTGCTAGAACTGATGACGCAGACTATACAGGAATTGCAACCACAACGCTAACGTTTGCACCCAACGAAATTGAAAAAGATGTGATTGTTTTGGTTAATGGTGACAACAAGTTTGAGCCAAGCGAAACCTTTAACGTCACGTTAGCCAATCCGACCAATGCTCAACTCTCTACGATCGCACGTCAAGCCACAGGCGTCATCATCAACGACGACGCTAAACCAACGCTCAGCATCAATGCGATCGCGCTAACCGAAGGCAACACCGGACTCAAAGATTTTGTCTTTGCGGTGGATCTCTCTAACCCCACCGCCGATGGGGTAGAGGTGGATTACGACACTCTAGATGGAACGGCTCGCCTGGATGATGGCGACTATCAAAGATCAACCGGAACGCTGACCTTCGCTCCGGGCGCACCTCTAAGGCAGTTCATCACAGTTAAAGTCGTGGGCGATCGCATCTATGAACCAACCGAAACCTTCAGCGTCAGCCTCAAAAATCCCAAGAATGCAGACCTGTCCACTGTGCCCAATCAGGGAATTGGCACCATTCTGGCAGACGATTTTCGCCCAACGTTGAGTATTCAAAATGCCGCCGCTTTCGAGGGCAACAGTGCCACCACCCCTCTGCTGTTCACCGTTGAGCTATCCAATCCTAGCAGCGAAACTGTGACCGTCCAGTATGACAGCCAGCCTGGAACCGCAAACACTAGTGACTATATTCGCAGCACCGGCGTTTTGACCTTTGCCCCCCTAGAGCAAACCAAAACGATCGCGGTACAAATCATTGGTGACACGGAATACGAACTCGATGAAACCTTCACCGTCGAGTTGAGCAATCCGAGTAACGCACTCTTGCCGCCTTCAGGCTCTACCTTAAGCGCCACTGGCACCATTAGAAATGACGATCCGGTGCCACAACTTCAAGTTAGCGCGCCCACCAGCCAGAAAGAAGGAAATAGCGGAATTATTCCTTATGTCTTTGAGGTCAGTTTGTCGCAGGCAAGCCCCTTGCCGATTACTGTGGCATACACCACCGCCGATGGACAAGCCACCGTCGCCGACAATGACTACACCCCCATCGCTGGCACGCTCACCTTTGCCCCAGGCGAACTGAAGAAGACCGTTGCCGTTAATGTATTGGGTGACACGCGACCCGAAGCCAACGAAACGTTCCAGTTCAAACTCAGCAATCCGACCAATGCCACGATCGCAGCAGGGTCAGACTTGGTAGATGCCATCATTGAAAACGATGATACTGCTCCCGGTGCTCAAATTGATCGCGATAGCAAAACTGATATTGTTTGGCGCAATGCACAGACTGGCGAAAATACCATTTGGTATCTCAACAACACCACGTATGCTGCTAGCACCAACTTACCCATCATGGCAGAGGCGGGCTGGCGCATTCGAGCCACAACTGACCTCGATGCTGATGGAGATGACGATATCGTCTGGCAAAACGTGCTCACAAGTGCTGTCAAAGTGTGGATCATGCAGGGGGGGAAACTCGCTCAGGATGTGACGTTACCCATCGTTCCAGGCTTGAGTTGGAGCATCGTGGGCGCAGCAGATTTTAACCGCGATCGCAAGGCAGATATCATCTGGCGCAACACCAAAACCGGGGAAAATGTGATTTGGCTCATGGATGGCAGTACCTTCGTGAACGATGCTTACTTCCTCACCGTGCCCGATCAGAGTTGGAAGATGCAGCAATTTGGTGACTTCGACAACGATGGGGACACTGATATTCTCTGGCGCAACGACACGACCGGAGAAAATCATCTCTGGCAAATGCAAAATACCCAACATCAGGCGTCGTTCGTGTTGCCAACGGTGGCAGATTTATCGTGGACAATCGAAGGAGTAGGAGACTTTACAGGCGATAGTTTCCTCGATATTCTCTGGCGCAACACTAACACGAGCGAGAATGTCATTTGGCAAACTAGTAACTTTAAGTTTGAGCGCGACTATTGGATCAAGCCGGTCACAGATCGCGGTTGGGAAGTAGAACGACTCGCCGACTTCAACAGCGATCGCAATGTTGATATTCTCTGGCGCAACTACCTCACCGGAGAAAATGTGATTTGGTACATGAACCGCACTAACTTTGGCGTAGGGTTGAGACTACCCGTTATCCCAGATCTCAATTGGAACAGTGTCTTTGTGGGCGACTTTAACCGCGATCGCGCTCAAGAAATTCTGTTCCATAACGACCAGACCGGAGAATCGATGACCTGGCAACTCAATACCACCCTCTACGATCGTGCTGTTCCTTTTGTCACCGTCAGCGACCTCGATTGGGTGATCGATCTTACCGGTGACTTCGATGGCGATGGAGAAGCAGATCTCGTCTGGCGTCAGGTTCGCAGTGGGCACATGGATATCTCCTTAATGAAAAATGGCGCACCCTACGGGAGCAGTTTCAGCACCCAACTCCCCGATCCCCAGTGGGTTGCCGCCGCCGCCGCCGACTTTGATGGAGATGGCAGCCTCGATCTGCTCTGGCGCAACCACCGCACCGGAGAAATTGCCCTATGGAACATGGATAAAGGGAATCGGGTTGATAGTCACTATCTCATGCAAGTATCTGACCTAGATTGGAAAATTGTAGGTGTGAGCGACTTTAACCGCGATCGCAAACCCGATATTGTCTGGCGCAATCACCGCACGGGTCAAACGGATATCTGGTTGATGGACGGGTTTAAGTACAATAGTTCTGTGTCTTTGCAAACTGTCTCCAATGAATGGAGAATCAAAGGCATTGGAGACTTTAATATAGATAACCAACCCGACTTGCTCTGGCTCAACGAGCGAACTGGAGAAACCGTAATTTGGGTTATGAATGATACTCAGTTTCAGTTTGATCGATACTTGCCCACCGTTTCAGATCGGAGTTGGGACATTCATGCCGTACGTGACTTTGGTGGAGATGGCTTGACAGACCTTTTGTGGCGCAACAACCAAACTGGAGAAAATGTCATCTGGTTTCTGCATGGAACGGAGTTTGGCATCGATGTTTATCTACCAACTTATGTTAATAATAATTGGAAAATCGAGGCAGTAGACGACTTTAAACACACCCGTTAGACAGATCGATTGGTTACGAATGTGGCGTGAGGACTATCTGAGGTTAGCTAGAACCAGGCAGCTAGACCATGGTTTCCTTGCCTTGTGACCAAGGTGCAGAAGGCGATTCAGGGTATTAAGGTAGGCAGAACTGTTCGTTTCGCACCCCGCTTGAAAAAGCCATTAGGTTCTAAAAAAGCCCCATCACGCTTGGGTCAAAGACAATGGGCAGAACAATCTTCAAGAAGCGTCAGGAAACAGAAAAGGCTGAATAAAATATAGAAGGGAATTAGGGGAGAGGCTTGCCCTCCTTGTTCCGACGCTTCTTCTAGCTAAGCAAAATTTCTTAGTTACCTATTTGTGACTTCAGTTAAGATCTTTAATCCTGTCTTCCAACCAGGCTCGCCCGTCAACCTTGGCAGACTTGGCAGATTCTAGCTCAGTTCCTTAGCTCCATCGTCTCATCTCCAGTCTTCATCTATGACCCATCCCTTTTCTCACGGACACATCTTTTTCAGCCCTGGTTGTCATTACACGTACCGTGTGGTTGGTTCATGTTGCCGATTGTTTGATCGAGAAACTTTGCCCTACCCTAGTTGCCGGATCGAGTGGCACAGCAAAGAACCAAGTTGGCGACGGATCGGCAAACGATTTATCGCGGATCTTGCCACTCGCAATAGCCCATCTTATAGCGTTGAGATTGTTGGACAAGGGCACCTTAGAAAACCCATCGTGATCACCTTGTATTGGGTAAAACTGCCTCAGCCGCTCAAGGAATGGTGGCATTCTAGTAAACCCGCCACTGCACGAACCGCAGACTCTACGAGTTTTGTATCTGCTGAAGACATCAAAATAGAAGGATAGACAGCGCTGCCCCACAAGGGATGGACGAGAGTAGAACACGCGCCTAGCTGAGCCGCTGGGTAGCCGAGCGACGATCGCACAACCGCCACATCATCTAATCGCATGAACCCAGCTTGAGATGTTAAAGGCAGACCCGTTTTAGGATCAAACCCGTCGGCTAAGTATCCCAACTGCTTGAGATGCTCAATGATCGCCAGCCCAATATCTAGGAAGCGTTGTCTGAGGCGATGCTTGCAGTGTTCGGCTGCGGGAGTGCAATGGGTTAGCTCTAGCTCAGCAGGTTGCAAAATCACGACGATAGAGCGCACAGGAGTAGACCAGGTTGGCAAAAGTTGGTCGCAGTACTTGTCGATAAATTTGCTAGGCGGATGGACAGAATAGTGCATCTGATGACGCTGAATGAACCAAACGAAGGTTAGAACACTAAGACTTTAATTTTAGCTGCCATTGTTGAAGGTATGGTGCGAGGCTAAATCTAAGGGTGACAGAACCTGTCGCACGAGCCAACCTGAGCCATGCTACAGGATTACTGTTCAACGTTTGCCTATAAGGTAAGGTTGTCGATTTAGTTGAGCATAACCTTCCAGTTACCCCAGACTCTTGACCAGTTGAAGTAGGTCTTGGGGCAAGTGGCTGATTTCAAACCACAATTGTTTGGGGCTGATGCCAAAGAAATAGTTTAGCGCTAGAGCGATCGCAGCAATTGATAAGATCAAGCCTGAGCTAACACTCAATACTCGCAGCACCAGGCGCAACGCTAAAAACGCTACTGCGATCGCAGCGATGACCAACACCGTTTGTGAATCTACAGACCCAAGCAAAGAATCCATGCGGGGAAGATAGCGGCTTGGCTATCAGGCGTATTGATGTGATGGGCTGATCATAAAGCAATTCGCTATCTTAGACAACTCATTGAACAGTAAAAATAATGGTAGAACGACAGCAAACTAAAACACAATAGATATTGCTTACCTCAGCCAGAAAGTTTTTGTAGTAAGCCTTTTAGCCTTTTGCTGATCACGGCAAATAGTGAAATAAGCTGACTAAAAATGTGAGGACAATGGCTACGATCGCGCCTCCTACAGCATTATCTTTTCTAGAAGAAAGCCGATGGGCAGGCTTTAGCCAAAAGCTAAGTCCTTTCGAGACAATAGGCATCACAACTAAGCTCAAAATCGTGGAGGTGATTAAAAGACTAACGAGGGTTCTGAGCGGAGGCGACCAAGACTGCATGATGCCCAGTGCGTCAAATAGCCTCGATTGAATCATGATGATCGGATAGAGTCCCAACACGACAGCTAAAATCTGCTTCCAGGTTGGAGGACCTAACCCTACTCGTTCAGATGAGCCTGACTCAAACGAAAACCAGCCCTCTAACCCTGTCGTAAATGACTTAAATCGGTACGCCTCAAAAATGCGCTGTCCCAATGCTAAACGCCGCTTGCGATCGTCAGATTCGATCCAGGCATCCAACCGTTCTGGCGTATCAAAATGGGCAATGGAATACCACTTTACCACCGGGTCTTCGCACCTCAGAGGCGGCGTGAGATCGAGCCGAATGAACCCAGGATGGCGCTTCGCTGCATTAGTAAACTCGGTATGCCATTTTTTAAATGCAAAATCTTTGCCCTTTGGAACGATATGTTCGACAACCAGGCTTGAGTAAAAGGGGGTTTTCTCTTGAGAATCTGTCATGAACCACACTCTGGCAATCGGCAGTTATCCCCAAAGCAACGCTGAGATCGAGATCTAACAGAAAGAGGGCGTGAGTTCGATGTAGATGATCTGCTTCGTGGTTTGGGGCTTCCCGGATCGGCGATCGCAGCCAAGCAACTCTGGCGAATTCACGTTAAAGAGGACTGACGCATGGGCAGCAGAGTTGGGGATATCTTCGGGCTTCGCCAGCAGATGTAACCGATGAGCCACCCAAGTTAACCCCCAATCTGCTCGAAAAAGCTACTTGCCGCTCGGAGTTTTATACTCAGCAATCTCTTTCGGGGTAGGCGTAAACAGTTCTTTCTTCTTAGCAAAAAACGATTTCTTCTGATCTGGAGTCATGGTGGTAAAAATCTCCTTTTTTGGCAGAGATTTGAAAACTACCGCTAACTTTGTTTTTTGGGTAGGAGTTAGAGATAGCGACTTGAACGCTTTCCGCAAACTTACCTTCCCCTCCCCAACTGCCGCTTCAAGCTCATCTTGCTGCTCAGAGGTAAGAATGTCATCAATCTGAGGCAAGACTTGGGTTTTTAGCTGCTCGATCAAATCGTCCTGAACCGATGCATTGGCACTAGCAGCCAACCCCATCCAAGGCTGAGCCTGTGCCCCATCCGCGATCGCAAAGTTACATAAAACCAGCAAAGCCGCGAAGAAAGCCAGCAATACACGTTTCATTATCCTCTCCAAGCTGCATCTATCATCAAACATCAAACGTTATGATTTATCGGTCTTGACAACGCTGGCTACTGAGAAATCGAAACGTGCTGCGAAAACGCTGCGATCGCAAGCGCCGACACGATCCCCAAAGGAGCCGCCAGACACCAAAACTCAGCCATTGGCACAAAGCACGCCGCCGCCAATCCACCTAAGGCAAAGCCGAGCAACGTTGGGAAAACCCGCCCCATCCGCTCAACTGCCTCTTCCGCCTCCGTCTCCGGCGACTTGCTCCACGAGGGCAACACTTTAGCAACCCAAAACTGAACGACATCGATCGTCAGTTGGGTCGTATTTCCCGTCATCACCGTTGTTGGAATGTAGCTCTTAAACGAGTCTTTCGCCTCTTTCATCAAGGCATTTTGAATCGCCATCGCCACAACTCCAGCGATCCCGATCGGTAAAATCAAATCTTCTTGCACATCTAGCAGCAGAGCAGGAGAAAGGCGAGTGCCAATCCCCAGAAAAACCCCTAGTGCGATCGCTTCTAGGGTAAGCAGAGTCGCTAAAACCGACCATTTCTGCATCCGAGCAAAGCGAGCAAGCAGCGAGGTCAACGCCACAACCAACATAAAGGTCGGGATCATCAGCAAGCGGGTGACCGTGCTGCCTTCATCTGAACTGACAAACGACGAACCCGCCAGCGCCAAATTGCCCGTTACATGAGCGGTAAACAAACCAAACAAAATAATAAAAGCGGAGGTATCGACAAACCCTGCCACCCAACTCAGCAGAAACCCGGCAGGCGCATCGCTAATTAAAAAAGCCCCAAAGCTAAATGTCTCACTCTGACGTGGAACTACGGTCATTGCTACTCCTATCGATAGGGGATACGACGCGATCGTGCCATGCAAGGGATGCCGGATCTCTCATCCCATCCCCATCACTCGACCCAGAAACCTGGCATAAACCGCTCTGGCAACCAGAGCAGACAGGGCAACTTGCTTGCAGACGTGAGTGTGAGCCAGAAAGACACACTCTCGGTAAGCCCATCGCTGCACCAAGCTACCTCTAAAGTCTCGCTCCCTCCACAAAAGGTTCTTGAAAGCTACAGCTTACTTTGCTTCCATTGCTTCCATCGCTGCTGCCTTTTCAGCTTCCTTTAGCTTTTTGGCTTCAGCTTTGGCTAACTCCTTCGCTTTTTTTGCCTCCTCCTTCGCTGCCTTTTTAGCTGCCTTTTCTTCAGCTTTGGCAGCCTCTTTTACTTTTTCTGCTTCCTCTTTGGCGACTTTCTCGGCTGCTTTTGCCTCTGCCTTGGCTGCCTTGGCTGCTATTTTCGCTTCTTCTTTTGCAGCTTTTTCTAGCTCTTTTGTAGCCTCAGCATCTGCTTCGGTTAGCTCAGGCGCACTCACAGCTTGAGCCATAAACAGAGGCAGACCTGATGAGCCAAGCGCCCCGATAGCAATCATCTCAGTGCTTCCAGAGGTGCGCTCTGCGCTGATGGCGGCATAGGCGGCACGAGGAAACGTTGCGAAAGTGCTAAGTAGCATGAGACAGGGCAAGGTCAACACACCTAACCTACGGACAAAATCCTTCATAAATCTCCCCTCACCTTAGAACTTGTTAGATGTTAAACCAAACCGCCTCTGAATCAGGCGGCGTTTTAGAGAGTCGAGTAGTCATCGAAGCTCAACCTCATTAGATGAAGTCGAGACCCTGGGTAAGCTATAGAGCCTGAACCCATTTACCTTCAGATTGCACCTCAAAAATCGAACATTAAAAATCGAACATTGTTGTACCAGATTTGCGTTGAACTCAGCCTCGGAAACTGCTTCAGGAGAGGCTAGCAAACGAACTAAGCCGATGCCAGAGCCATAGCACGAGAGCCTGAACAGCAAGAGTTAAGTCTAGTTTTAACAATGTATACAGTCTACTGCATCCAGCATCGCAGTTTGTTATTTAAGATACGGTTTCTGCTAAATAGTGCAAAAATCTGCGTCTTTACGATCGCTACAGCCACTGCAAGAGTGATGCACGCCTTGGGCTATTGTAAACAGATCTATGCTTACAAAATTGTGTATGGCAATCCAAAAAAATATCAAATTTATGCCATCCCAACAAATGGCGTTATCGAAAGACTAGATGCACAGGTGATGGTCTTTGAAGATTGCGCGATCGCAACCCCAAAAACCATTGCTGACAATTTTTGCCATGCCAACCAGCACATCAACCGTAGAGCTAATGCAGAGCTAATTCATCAGCGCCCAAAGCCGTTGCAGAGTTTTGGAGGGAGACGGCTCTTCAGACTCGTCATGTGACCAGCAGCGATCGAGATATTCAACCGTTTGCTCCTCCACAAGTTCGTCAGCTAACAGCGTCAGCAACAGTGCCCAAGCCCAACCTAGCCCAAACGTAAATCGGCTACCTGTTGTAGGACTGTTTTGGATAACATCTGGAATGAGTTCTAAGGCTTTGTAAGATTGCCACTGAACATCGGAATTAGGGTTTAAGAATTGCATGAGAACCTCCTCAATTTGTGCATTGCAGGAGGCACGTTTAAACCTGTCACCACACGATCTCGCTACTAACAGGGCGAGCGCATGTACGAATCTTTTTCTGTGCCTTACGTTACTTTTTACCTTAACATAATCTTGCACCAGGTCGCGATCGCGGGCACTGTCGAACTGGCATGATCTGCGATCGCGGCAAGTAGGCTAGGATGCACTCCCCTGGTGTAAATTTTTGATACTCTGGTTTTTGATGCTTTTTACTCACACTTTTTTACTCACACTTTTTTACTCACACTTTAAAGCCAGCCGTTCAAGTTCAGCCCTCTGCGATGCAGATGTTGGTGCTGAACAGATCACGGCAGATTATTTATTTAAGGTCATGATTTAAGGTCAAAAAAGAAAGGTCAAAAAAAGCCCGTTCGCCCTACCGAGATGCCCATGAGTTCTGACGCCGATGCACCCAAGATAGAAATTCACCGCACGCCTTCAAGAGATTGCCTCCGCCCTTGGGATAACGGGGCACAAGTTTCCGAACTGCAAGTGCTGCTTAATGCTTGCGGTTACCCACTGCGGATTGACGGCGACTTTGGCAGCCTTACCGAAATTGCCGTTATAAAATTTCAGCAGCAGCAGGGGCTGAGAGTTGATGGTGTCGTTAATTTAGACACTTGGGCACGGTTAGAGGCAAATATTCGACCGGGAGCGCGGATGCTAAAACCAGGGCACACCGGAACAGATGTGCGGGGGCTTCAAGAACTTTTAGAACATCATGGTTACTCGGTTAAAAAAGATGGCTGCTTTGATGATGCAACCAAGGCGGTCGTTATGCGATTTCAGCAAAAGCGCCAGTTAGAAGCGGATGGCATCGTCGATATGGCAACTTGGAACCAGTTGCAGACCTGCCCTTTACCGAACAAGTCAAATGCGGCAATGCTTTCTCCGGAGATCCAAAAGTGGATTGATTTGGGCAAGTGGTGGTAAAAGCTAGTTTTGTGGAGGGGTGCATGAGTGGAGGGATAGATGGGCTGGATTACTGAACGACCCATCCACCATCGACTCTCTAACCCATCCACTCCTTGTCCCTCATTTCAACTTTGACAGACCACTAGCCCTCTCCCACAAAAGAAGGACTTTGATTTCGGCGTTTAATTTTGGCATACGATGCGATCGCGCTGCCTGCTCCAAAAGCTGGCGGTTCAGACATTAGGGAGCAACAGCCAGATTGCTGTTTTTGTAAGCGATCCATCCGCCAATATCAGAAATGTCAAGCCAGTTATACTGCTCAACCAATGCGCGCGGATAAAGAAACGCCGTCGCCGTGTCCCCATCATCTAGAATCACATCAGCAGGGTACATATGAGGTGGCTCATTGGCAGCAAGATACTCAAACTCGGCGTTGGTCAGTTCATACACTTCCCCCGGAATAGCGATGCCCCCTTCGGCAACTTGATAAATCGCAGGATGCCAACCGTTTTCTGCGGCATGGAGGCGATACAGAGGTTTTGTTTGGGTCGCTTGGATGAAGGCTGCATTCCCCAAATTGTTGTGATCGGGCTGACCGCGCAACGCTGACCCACAAATGAAGATGCGCTTCTTCGGTGTATCTGCTGACTGACTCATACCGTTCTCCTTAGCTGCTAAAACAAAAGCACAATCGATGAAAGCATACTCTATCCACCGGAGCAGTTCATCGACTGTTAGAACTTCCTAACACCGTTACAGGCTGTAGCTGGTGTTGCATTTTTTGTATACAGTCTACCGTAGACTATCCCTTGTGTCTCTGAATTAACGTTGCATTTCTTTCCCTAGGACACCATTATGCTGACTCTTTCAAGACTAGACATTAACAGCGATCGCCTCAACGCCAATATTGAGCGCATTGCAAAAATTGGGAAACAGCCATCGGGAAGTATTTGTCGCCTTGCGTTTACGCCAGAGGCACTGCAAGCGCGGTATCTGATTCAGCAGTGGATGACTGAGCTTGATATGCACGTAAGCACCGATGCCGCTGGCAACTTGATCGGCAAATATGACGGGATTTATCACCATGCTCCAGCGTTAGCAACGGGATCACACATTGATACCGTTCCATCGGGGGGGAGATATGACGGGGCGTTAGGCGTTTTGGCAGGGCTTGAAGTGGTGCGATCGCTCCGCCAAAACGACCTCCGGTTAAATCATCCGCTTGAGGTGATTGTGTTTACCGACGAAGAAAGCACGATGATCGGCTCTCAAGCGATCGCAGGCACCGTCCTTTACGACGAGATCGAGCGCTACCATTTGCCGAGCGGAAAATCGATTCAAGAAGCGCTAGAAGGGTTGGGCGGAGAGTGGGATCACCTAGCCACAGCACGGCGCGATCGCACTAACTTAGCTGCCTTTGTCGAACTCCACGTTGAGCAAGGGATTATTTTAGAGCGCACCCAGCATGAGATTGGCATTGTTCAAGGGGTCGTCGGGATGCGCCGCCGCAAGATCATCATTACCGGGCAGGCAAACCATGCAGGCACAACGCCCATGGAGATGCGCCAAGATGCGTTAATTGCAGCGGCTAAGCTGGTGTTGGCAGTTCAAACGATCGCGCTGGCGATGCCCACTCAGCCCGTCGCCACCGTCGGCTTTCTGAGCGTTTTGCCCAATGCCGTCAATATTATTCCGGGAACCGTAGAACTGACCGTGGATATGCGAGATTTATCGAAAGAGGTGCTAGATGGGATGGTCGAGCAGTTGGAGGCAGCAGTAGCGGCGATCGCAGTAGAAACGGATACGCAAATTACCGTAGCGCCGCTTTTGTGCGTCGAACCGACCTTAGCAGCAGGCTTGGTGCAAGATGCGATCGCGGCAGTGTGCCACCAGCTAGGGCTAAGTCACTGCCATCTTCCCAGCCGTGCCGGGCACGATTCCCTCGAAGTTGGACGGATCACAGACATGGGAATGATTTTTGTGCCGAGTCAAGCAGGGCTAAGCCATTCCGAAGCCGAATATACCTCGCCAGAACACTGTGCCCAAGGGGCAACCGTGCTGCTGCACACCCTGCTAGCGCTAGATAAACTCTATCCGATTTAGGACGCAGTTTTAGGACACAGTTGTACCTTAAAAATATCCCTGCCCTCACTTAAATTAAATACTTAAATAAAATTAAATACTTAAATAAATGAGAGACAGGGACAGAAGATTCTAGCGATCGCTAGACTTCCTGCTGCTAGGTTTACTTCTGATTCATGGGATCGGCAATGTACCGGAACGTTGGTTCCGAATTCCAAGCGCCGCGCTCATCTTTCTCACCGTTGGAAGACAGATTATAGTAGATGTCCACGGTTTCATCAGGCTGGATATTACCAAACATTGGGTCAGTGAGTTTACCCATCGAATCCAATGCTTTCATAAACATTTGAGTGTGAGAAATCTCACGGGTCAAAAGATGGGTGAGTGTTTTTTTGGTGCCTTCATCGGTCGCTAGCTTAATTAGCGCTTCGTAGGTTTGGCGCGCTCCAGCTTCTGCCGAAATATTGGCTCTGAGATCGCGCACAACATCACCTCCCTCGTCTATGTAGGTCGCTGTCCAAGCGCTTCCTTGGCTATCGAGAAAGTGAGGACCCATACCTCGAACGGCAAACAAACTGCTTTTAAAAGCTTCAGTTTGATCGACATTTTTAGTGTGAGATTCGATGAGTTTACCCACCATTTCTAGATGACCAAACTCTTCGATCGCAATATCTTGAAGCATGTCCCGAATGCCTGCGTTTTCGACATGAAAAGACTGAACCCAATATTGCAAAGCAGCCGTTAATTCTCCCGTTGCCCCCCCAAACTGCTCTAGAAGTAGTTGAGCAAACCTTGGATTTGGCTCGTTAATTTTAACGCTATGGATAGTTTCTTTCTTATGAAAAAACATTGAAATTGTCCTCTCTAGATATTCGCCTTGTTTTCGCCTTTGATGCCTTCAAAAGCTATGCGATCTTAAGACGAAAGATTTTAGGATTACATCAGCTTAGGAGGGATTAGTTAGACCGCCAATCTCTACCTTTAGAGCCAGAAATTTGGCAGTGCTGAATGCAACAGGTGAGGATATCCGAACCGTTCTATCGGTCAACTCTACTGATTACAATGGGAACGCAAGCCCCGACCTTCGTGCAAAATAGTGCTGAGGTTATTGTAAGAACTGTGGATAAGCTGATGACGACCATTCTTGAACAAGGCAACATCTCGATCCATACTGAGAATATCTTTCCGATTATCAAAAAGTGGCTTTACTCAGACCACGAAATTTTTCTGCGTGAGCTAGTTTCAAACGCTGTAGATGCCATCCAGAAAATGAAGATGGTGGCTCGCTCTGGAGAGTTTTCCGGCGACATGGCTGAACCGGAAATTATACTGACGATCGACAAGCCAAAACAGACGCTCTCTATCTCTGATACTGGCATCGGAATGACGGCAGACGAGGTGAAACAATACATCAACCAAGTCGCCTTTTCTAGCGCTGAAGAGTTTGTCCAAAAATATCAAGCGAGTGCCGATCAGCAAATTATTGGTCACTTTGGGCTGGGGTTTTACTCCTCGTTTATGGTGGCAAAATATGTCGAGATCGATACGTTGTCCTATAAAGAAGGAGCGCAAGCGGTCAAGTGGGCATGTGACGGCTCAACAGAATTTAAGCTTTCCGAATCGGATCGAGCAACGCAGGGCACAACGATCAAGCTAACGCTGCAAGACGAAGAATTAGAATACCTTGAGCCGCACCGAATTCGACAGCTAGTCAAAACCTACTGCGACTTTATGCCGTTTCCGATCAAGTTGCAAGTGATTGAGAAGGAGGACGAAGACGCGCAAGCCCCAGAGCAAATCAACCGTCAGATTGCACCGTGGAAGGAGTCGCCCAGCAATCTCAGCCGCGAAGATTATCTTGAGTTTTATCGATATCTCTACCCATTTCAAGAAGAGCCGTTGTTGTGGGTTCATCTCAACACAGACTATCCATTTGTAGTCAATGGTATTCTTTATTTTCCAAAACTCAAGCCAGACGTTGATGTGTCTAAGGGGCAAATCAAGCTGTTCTGCAATCAGGTGTTTGTCAGTGATAACTGCGAAGAAGTAATTCCGCAATTTTTGATGCCGTTGCGGGGTGCGATTGATAGTTTAGACATTCCGTTGAACGTGTCTCGGAGTTTCTTACAAAGCGATCGCACCGTTCGTAGAATTGCTGACTACATCGCAAAAAAAGTGGGCGATCGCTTGAAAGAACTCTACCGTGATAACCGAGAGGAATATATTCGCTGTTGGCAAGATTTGGGAACGTTTGTCAAATTTGGGTCGCTCAACGACGAAAAATTTAAGAAGCAAGTCGAAGATATCATCATCTACCGCACCACTGCCAACCTGAGTGATGCTGCTCCTAAAGTAGAAATCCAAACGCAAGAGGGAGACGTTTGGCAAGACTCTTCTAATGGTCAGAGCAATACGGTTGATGGCAAATCTTACACAACATTGCAAGAGTATCTTGAACGCAACAAAGAACGCCACGAAAATCGCGTATTCTACTGCAACGATGAGGTCTCGCAGGCGACGTATGTGCAACTCCATACCAGCCAAGGGATAGAAGTTCTGTTTATGGACTCGTTTATCGACAGCCATTTTGCCAGTTTCCTAGAGCGTGAGTATTCTCACATTAAGTTCTCCCGCGTAGACTCTGAGCTAGATGAGACGCTGATCGACAAAAACAAATCTGAGGAAATTGTCGATCCGACCACAAACCAAACCCGAAGTGAGCAGATTAAAACGCTGTTCCAAAAAGCGCTAGACAAGCCGAAACTGATCATTCGCACCGAAGCGCTCAAGGGAGAAGATGCAGCTTCAACGCCTCCAGCAATGGTGTTGCTGCCTGAGCAGTTACGCCGGATGCAAGAAATGACGGCTCTGATGCAACAGCAAGCCGTTCAATTTCCGGAAGAGCACATTCTGCTGATCAACACATCGCACCCGATGATTGAGAACCTGATGAGCTTGAGCCAAGGCGCGATCGCAACCCCTGATGGGCAATCTCCGTCGGCAGAACTTGCAACGCTCATTTGTCATCATGTCTACGATCTAGCATTGATGGCACAAAAGGGATTTGACGCAGATGGCATGAGGTCGTTTGTCGAGCGATCAAATCAAGTGCTAACAAAGCTAACAGACAAAGCCGCTCGTTAATCGCGCGGTTTAGATAGGGCTTGCACGATCGAGCAAGGTTCCCCAGCCAATACGCTAGGAAACTTGTCTAGCGATCGCGCAAGCCCTCACAACGACACTCGTAACTAGCAACCTGTCCGCTTCCGGATTTTATTAGCTAGTAAGGGTTTGAGCAGCAGGCACTTGAGGCGTCATTGCTGTGCCATGCAAGCGAGGATCAGGAGTAGGCGGATTGGGTTCTGATCCTAATGGTTTAGGCTGTTCAACGTATTCAAATTCACCTTTGCCATCTATTGATTGCCCCTTTGCCCACCGACCTTCAGCGCTCTCTGTCCCTTCAGAGAGATTGAGGAACTGATAAGCATGTTGTTTTTTATCGGGCAGATCAGGGAAGCTACTGGGCACAGGAGTATCTTCCAACCCATCTGCTTTGAGTTCTTCGATCGCAGCTAACCACTGATTTTGGTGCATGGTATCGCGCGCGATCATGAAGCTAAGCGTATCTTTTACTCCCGGATCAGTGCTCATTTCATACAACCGCACTGCCTGCAAACGCCCTTGAGATTCGGCGTGCAGATTAGAGCGAAAATCAGCTATTAGATTGCCACTTGCGACAATAAAGCGACCATTCCAAGGGAAGCCAACGCTATCAGCAGGCATTGCACCCAATCCTGACACAATAGCGTGTTGAGGATTCATCGCTGCCGCCATTACATCCATAATCGAATCTCGCGCCCCATTGCCGCCCATAACTGCGCCAACAATGGTATCTTTTGCTCCATCTTCTTGCATGTTAATAGGAGCTTTATCGAGCAAATGGGCGATCATCGTTGCCAGCATTTCAATGTGACCGATCTCTTCGGTACCAATATCAAGCAACATGTCTCGGTATTTTGCAGGTCCCCGGCAATTAAATCCTTGAAACAGATATTGCATCATAACGGTCATTTCGCCAAAGGTTCCACCAATTAGCTCTTGAACCTTCTTTGCATAGATCGGATCAGGATTATCGGGCGGGGTGAAATATTGCAGTTTTTTATTGTGGTAGAACATTTGATTCTCCGTGATTCAACGTGATTTAAGCGGGTATGTAACGATTGAGAACACTCCATTTTTAATGGGATTAGCAATGCCATTAATCATTCTATGGAGGGAGAGTGATCAATCGATTGAGAGGCATTTCTCCAACGCTGAATGAACCCTATTCCAATCAAGATAAGTAATGCTCCAATCACAAGAAAACCAATGTCCCAGAGAATGTAATGGGTGCCGGAACGAACATGATGAATTCCAAGGATCTGATGATCGATTAAGCCTTCGCTTAGGTTAAAGGTTCCAGCCCCAATTAAAATTGCGCCAAGCAATGGCTGAGCCGATTTTGGCATCTCGGTTTGTTGATGAGTTTGCCACAAGGTAATTACACCTGCGATCGCGAATAAATAAGCCAGTAGATGAAACAAGCCATCTGCTAACGTGTTTGCGGATACATCATCCAAACTCAGGATCGGGCGAACATTGGAGAGGAGGTGATGCCATTGCAAGATCTGGTGCAGCACAATGCCATCAAAAAATCCTGCAAGCCCTAGCCCTAGAAGAATTCCAGCCGCAATGAGTCGCTTTGGTAGGACCTGGACTGTGCCCGAAGTAGAAAAATTCGTCGCTTTCATCAGTCAATTTTGCAACTTTATCTCAGGGTAAGCGGGCTGAGAGACTTCACCGTCTATCTTATGGAAGTCTGGCTTACAGAAATGTGAATTCGATTTTGGCAAATTAAAACGCACCATACCCAATTGGATATGGTGCGATCGCAGAACAACACACTTTCTATTCGAGCATCTAACTTAGTCAGTTAACAACTTAGTCAGTTAACCTGGTCAGTTGACCTGTTGACACTAAGATTCAGAACGCTCACTTTAGGATCATCTCGTCAGCCTCTTACAAAGGTCTACTGACCTGATTGCGGCTCAGGAGAACTGGTGGCTGGCTCATCCGGGGCTTCGGTCGTTGGCGCGCTTTGGGTCGAGTCGCTAGACGGGCTTGGCTGGGCAGAGCTTTCTGGAGCCGCAGGCTGAGGGGCAGCCGGAGCCGACTGGGTAGGAGCCGCAGGCTGAGGAATGGTAATGATGTTTGGAGCCGGAGCAGATTGTTGAGGAACAGGGACAATGCGATCGCGCTCGATCACCCGTTCTCGTACTTCTGGCGATGGACTTGGCGATGGACTGACAGACGGAGCCGCACTGGGAACAACAATCGTTCGCGTAGGAGGGGTAGGGCGCTGGGTCAAGAAGTAGAAGCTTGCACCCACTAACGCCAGCAGCCCTGTGGCTAAAATGCCGACCAGTAAGCCACGCCCAGCATTATCGTTATCCCGAATTTGCTGATTTGCCTCATAACGGTGCTGCTCAACCGCTTTTCCTTCAACATAGCCCTGCCGATAATTCACAGGATCAGGGTCAACTACATGATAGTCGCCAGATGGGTTCAGATTTTCTGGGCTGCTGCTGGGGTTGGGATCGGGGTTAGGATTCGGATTGTTATCGCGATCGTAAATATTGCGGTCGTTTAGATTTGCCATTTTAGTAATTAAAACTCATCAAACAAAATAGTTTCTAGAAGTGCTATACAAGCGGTTCCATTCTGCTTGCAAAACATGGTTCTAGTAGATGCATCCGGGGGTTAGACTTAAGCACTTATCATGGTTACACCATAATTCTGATGAGAGCCAAAATCGCTGTATCTAGAGAAATAACCTCTTCCTCCCGCTAGAGAGGGATTCTGAATCCACCAACTGATAGATGCTGCGCTGTAAAGTGGTTCGTGATTAAGAACCGAGGCAACGACTTAGTAGTCTATCAAAATCGAAATGAGGGACTAAAAGTGGATGGGTTAGAGAGTCGATGGGTGGATGGGTCGCTCAGTAATCCAGCCCATCGGCTCCTCCACTCATGCACCCCTCCACTCATGCACCCCTCCACTTAACGTTGACAATCTACTAGTCGCTAAACCGCGACCAATGAAAGGCATCGAGAGGAAGGGGAGACGATTGGCACAGCACCCACTGTGCGATCGCGCGTCCTGTCGCAGGAGCCAACAGAATGCCGTTGCGATAATGCCCCACTGCTAGCGTCAGATTTCGGTAAGGACTTTCACCCAAAATGGGCAGATCATCGGGCGTTGCAGGGCGAAACCCCCACCACGACTCTTGAACCGGAAACTGCCGCAACGCTGGATAAAGCCGGGACGCCGCCTGCCGCAAACTCTCGATTCCTATCGCCGTATTCCCCGCCGCAAAACCAACATTCTCGCTCGTCGCACCGATGACAATCCGCCCATCTTGGCGCGGCACAATGTAGACGTCTTCGCCATAGAGCACATGTTGCAGGGGCAACGACTCTCTAAACCCTGCTGTGCAAACCTCTGCGGAGTTCTGCAACGCAAACTGCTCAGCCTCAGACAGCACCTGCACAGAGAACATTTGTCCTTTTTTGGGAAACACCGGAATGGGCAGCAAATCGTGCGACCATGCCCCAGTTGCAACGATATAATGATCGGCTTGCCAGTCGCCTAGGCTAGTCTGCAAGTGAGTGACGACGCCATTGCGATGAACGATCGTATCCACCATTAGCCCAGTTTGAATCTCAACGCCCAACGCTGGAGCCGCCGCCCAAAGCGCTTTTGCCAAGGCTCGATTATCAACCTGAGCATCTTTCGGATACCAATAGCCTCCTGCTACTTCGGCGCTCAATCCGGGCTGGAGGGCATGAAGTTCTTCTCGCCCCAGCCAATCTGATTTGGGGTCTTTTGTTGGCTTGTATCGAGGAGCCAAAATGCCACATGCCCAGTATCCTGCACTCAAGCCGGTTAACGTTTCTAGCCTATGAATCCAGCTTGGATAGAGCGCTCGGCTCTGCAAACACAACTCTAGCATTGGGCCAGGGGAAATTCTTTCGGCTTGGGGAGCCAACATCCCTGCTGCCGCTTGGGTTGCTGCTTGTGCCGCATCTCGACAGAGGATTGTCACCGTTGCGCCTTGATGGGCTAACTCTAGCGCGATCGCAACACTGATCACGCCGCCCCCAACGATTAAAATATCTCGCTGCTCAGCCATTACGACCCATCAATGAACTCCTTTCCGTTCTACCATCCTGCCCGCACGGCTGGGCTAGAAGTAGTGGCATTGGGAGGGATGGTTGCAGACGAGCCAGGGGCAGGCGGGGGAGTTTGGCTATCTGGCACGGTAGTAGTGTCGGGGACAGCGCCCTCTGGCAAATCGGATGAATTGGGAGGAGTCGCCGGGGGAGCAAAGGGCTGCGTTCCAGTTTGGGGCGATGCAGTTGCAGAGGGCGTTCGGGTGGCGTTTGGATCGGCAACAGGTGGACGATCGCTTTCGTTCTGGTTTTGCGACACTGCATTACCTTGAGAGAACGCACCGGTACCGTGAAGGATTAATCCTAGAGCGATCGCCATCAAAACACTACCTAAAATTTTGCCAGAAGATCTCCTCATAGCCCTTACTCACAATAACAATTACCATCGTGACAAACTTTCTTACTCAAGAAAACTGTCCTCTAGGCTGAAGTATACCCTTATGCTTTGGGTGTTCACAGAGATTGTTGATATCGAAGTGTTATCTCGCCGCCAACGTTCTAGCAACAGCGCCCGTTCGGTGGAGTGCGATCGCGCATCACCACCAAGGCAGTGCGATCGCAAGTGCAGAGAAAATAAGAGTATCTGGAGGATCTACCATAGAACTCAGCAACGCAAAACCCGGCGCGTTGGTGCACCGAGTTTACGATAGACGTTATGCAAAAACCAGTCAGGAAGCGCGAGTTAGACGTTGTAGACGCTAGCCATTCCAAGCTCAACCTTCAAATTCGGCTTGAGCGTTGACCCTAACCGACGACTCCGAACTCTGAGGCAAAAGCCAGCTTAAAAGCAGAGCAGTCAACCCACCCGTCGAGATAGCAGACCCAAACAGATTTTTAATCAGAGGCGACTGGTTAGCAAACACTTCGGGAACAAAGACCACTCCCAAGCCCAAGCCCAGCGACACTGCCACAATAATCATGGCACGCCGATCGAGCCCCGCAGACGAAACAATTTTCAGACCTGCAACGGCGATCGAGCCAAACATAACCAGCGTTGCGCCGCCTAACACAGGCTGAGGAAGCGCTTGAAAGACGCCGCCCACAATCGGCAACAAGCCTAAGATCACAAAAATCCCCGCCACAAAAAAGCCAACATAGCGACTTCCTACCCCGGTCATCTGAATCACGCCATTGTTTTGGCTAAAGGTAGTGTTAGGGAACGTATTAAACACCGCAGCAATCAGCGAATTGACCCCATCGCCCAAAACCCCTCCTTTGATGCGGCGCACGTAGGTCGATCCTCTAACGGGCTGCCCCGAAACCGCAGAGGTGGCGGTTAGATCTCCAACGGTTTCAATTGCGGTTAAGACGTAGAGCAAGATAAAGGGCAAGAATGCGCCAAAATCAAAACTCATGCCATAGCGGAACGGAATCGGAATTCTGAAGAAGGGAAGCGTACTGAGCGAGCTAAAGTCAACGATGCCCAAAAACAGTGAGGCAACGTAACCCACTGCCAGCCCAATTGCGATCGCGCCCATCCGCAAGAATCGATTTCTCGATAGGGTTAACACCACCACAATCAGCAACACAGTCCCACCTAGCAAGAGGTTTTGCGGGCTGCCAAACGATCCATCCTTCTTGGCGAGGGCGGCGGCTCCGCCTGCCAAACTGATCATGCCAGTTTTGATCAGCCCCAAACCAATAATCATCACCACCGTGCCAGACACGACGGGCGTAATAATTTTGCTCATCAGGTGCAAGAAACGGCTCAAGATGATTTCGACAAATGAGCCAAAAAAGCATACGCCAAAGATGAGTGCCAATGCTTCTTGAGGCGATCGTCCACCTTGCAGAGCTACTGTACCCACACCCAGAATAGGACCTAGAAATGCAAAACTGGTTCCTTGTAAACTTAGCAGCCCTGACCCAACCGGACCAATTTTTTTGCACTGAATATAGGTGCAAATGCCAGAAGCAAAGAGCGACATACTAATGAGATAGCTCGTATTTTCTGCATCCAAACCTAAGCCACTACAGATGATCAGCGGCGGGGTGATAATTCCCACAAACGCCGCGAGAACATGCTGGAAGGCGACAAAAACTGATTCGCCCACAGGAGGTCTGTCGTCTAAGCCGTAAATGAGTTCTGACTTGCCAATCGGCTCCTGTTCGTCTACTTCATCTAAAACAAAATCCTGATCTGCCTGTGCCATGTAGTCCCTTAAAGAGGAGTTAAATTACACTGTATACAATCGCAATTATGAAAAACTAATTTTGTTTCTTTAACTACAAATAGGCAGTTTAAGTATTACTTAAGGCAGAGATTGCAAGTTTTTCCAGCACATTTACATCTTTCTATAGATTTGTAATTGATTACAATTTGCAAGGTTGCCAAACCCATGGCTAAACGGGTTGCAAACTAAGTTCAGAGAATGGGTCGGAACACATTGCAGCGGGATCTTCCTGCCCTCGATTTGGCTGTAGCGGCTAAGATAGCAGCAGAATGAGTATCGTCATCCAAAGACTATGGCGCAGGGAAGAACGATTGCGGCTGGAGCCTCCTTAGGAATTGGGCTGTTTTTTGGTCTGATTGCAGTTTTGGGCATCACTCAGCCCAACGCCACCCCTGAGCAGCAGTTTGGGGCGGTGGGAGTGGGGTTACTGGGCGGCGTTCCTGCAACCGCGCTGGGGACTTGGCTGTTAGTGCAAAACCGCGATCGCCGTACCCAAAAAGAGCGCGATCGGCTGCAAAAGGTGTTCTATAAATTGCTGAGAGAAACGGGCGGACACCTCAATGTGTTGCGCTTTTCCATGGAAGCGAATATTAGCGGCACGGAGGCAAAAGAGTATTTAGATGAGCGGGCACGAGAGTTTAACGCGGCCTTTAATGTGTCAGAAGAAGGAAAGATATTCTACTCGTTTGATGGAGATTTCACGGTGCTTCCGGCAGCACAATCTTACGATGTGATTTTGCAGTCGTTTTCTGGGCGGAGCCGCGATCGCATTCTCGATGTGCTGTATCGGGACGTGAACCTTGAACGCTCGAACATAAAAGCCCTGCTGAAGTCTGCAAAAATGCAACCCGTTGCGATCGCAACAGGGGTTACCGAACGCCGCGCTCAGGCGCTCAAACAAAAACTAGAAAGATGCGGTGCAACGATACTGATCATTCCAACCCCATAATTTCAAACGGTAAGATATGGATCGATTATTTTTAATGCTGGGTGCAATACTGGGAGCAATCTCGGTTGCAGCCGGAGCTTTTGCAACCCACTCACTTAGAGAAACCCTAAGCGAACGAATGTTAGAAATTTTTGAAACAGGAGCGCGATATCAAATGTATCACGCCTTAGCATTGCTTGCAGTAGGCATATTATTCGCTCGTCCAACGATTAATTCAATGCTGCTCACTGCATCAGGAATCAGTTTTGTGGTCGGAATTGGATTATTTTCAGGCAGTCTGTACGCGCTGAGTTTATTGGGAATAAGGCAGCTAGGGGCAGTTGCTCCATTAGGAGGCATAGCCTTGATTGTAGGATGGATAAGTCTTGCGATCGCGTGCGCCAAACTGTGACCTATTTTCTTGAGGCTGGGTAAGAAACGGCAATGGGCACCTTCGATGCATCAGGTCTAGAGGTGTGCGATCGCAGCGCAGGCTTTAAACAGGCAACCATCCTCGGCAAAACCTGGCAAATCGTGCCAAGATCAGACAACTTTTATTCCCTTACCATATGTGCCGCTTGCTGGGCTACTTAGGATCTCCCATCCTCCTAGAAGACGTTCTTTCTAAACCAGACCATTCCTTAATCGTGCAGAGCTATCAGCCCCAAGAGATGACCGCAGGACTCCTCAACGCAGATGGCTTTGGCGTGGGTTGGTATCATCCTGACCAAGAAACCGAGCCATTTACCTACAAAAACACTGCACCGATTTGGAACGATCGCAATTTGCCCAGCCTCAGTCGCTATGTCAAATCCCACTGCATCCTGGCAAATGTTCGGAGTGCAACCGCCGGGCTTGCCGTAGATGTGAGCAATTGTCAGCCGTTTCAGCATTCTCTCATCT
The DNA here is from genome assembly GCF_010091945.1 of Myxacorys almedinensis A. Taxonomy (GTDB): domain Bacteria; phylum Cyanobacteriota; class Cyanobacteriia; order Leptolyngbyales; family Leptolyngbyaceae; genus Myxacorys; species Myxacorys almedinensis. The sequence goes on along the minus strand of NZ_WVIE01000008.1, from coordinate 30,584 downwards.
TGGGCGTTCATAATGGCTTCATTCAAGATTTTCGGCAGACGTTGTATCGTCCGATCCGCGATCGCTTAAGTGATAGTGTCTACCAATCAATTCATGGATTGACCGATTCAGAACACATTTTCGCGTTGCTGATCGACGAGCTTCAGACGAGTTCTACCCTGACCGAAGCCCTGCACCAAACGCTGAAAATCTTGACAGAGCTAGGAGAAACTCACCAAACGTCGTTTTCTGCCAACATTATTTTGAGCGATGGACAACAGTTGGTGGGATCTCGATACGCTCACCGGGGAACCGTTCCCACGCTTTACTACCTGCACCCTGAAGCATCTTTCTCCAACTTAGTCTCTAACTCAGTGCTGATTGCTTCAGAACCCCTGTTTGCGGGACATTGGAAATCGTTGCCCGATCGCTGCCTTTTTACCGTACATCATGACCTTACGATCGATATCAAGTCTCTCTAGCGCCTCTCTTATCCAAACGATTCAAGCGTGTCGCCATGCAACGCTGGCACTCTTTGAAGATGTAGACTACGAGATATTTTGCCGACAGGCGCATCCAGATTTCAGCCCGATCGGGTGGCATCTCGGACATATCGCCTACACCGAAGCACTGTGGATTTTGCAACGGTTGGCAGGCTATCCACCCGTGTTTTCCGAGTATCACTGCCTGTTTGCCCAAGATGGTTTGTCGAAGTGCGATCGCGTCTATCTCCCTCCGATCGCCGAGGTTGTAGATTATTTAGACACCGTTCGCTCAAAGGTTTTAACCTATCTAGACAGTGCCCCCTTCGAGCACCAAGAACGGCTGTGGCGATGGTTACTGCAACACGAAAGCCAACACGCAGAAACGATCGCCATGGTGCTAGCCCTAACTCAAGCAACAGATAAACGATCCATTCTGATCACGCAAACCCCTGATAGAGCAGAGGGGGGCAGTGGTGATTTGTCCCGCGCGATCGCCGGAGAGATGGTTTTTGTGGAGGCGGGCTATTTTGAGCAGGGAAACGATGCCGTAGACGCGATCGACAATGAGCGCCCGATCCAATCGGTGTATTTAGAAGATTATTGGATCGATCGCTACCCTGTCACCTGTCGCGACTATCGTTTCTTCATTCAAGCCGGGGGCTACGATGATCCTCGTTGGTGGTCAGAAGAGGCGTGGAAGTGGCTGCAAACATCTCAGACCCGGCATCCGTTGTATTGGGTTGATGATCCGAGGAATGATGATCATCCCGTTTGCGGCGTTAGCTGGTATGAAGCCAATGCCTACGCTCAGTTTGTGGAGAAGCGGCTGCCAACCGAGGCAGAATGGGAAAAAGCCGCAAGTTGGAATCCGACCTTGCAAGAGCGGCTCCTCTATCCGTGGGGGCATGAAGAACCGGAGCAAACCCGCTGTAATCATCAGCATTTGGTTGGTATGACCACTCCCGTCGATCGCTACCCCCAGGGTCAGAGTGCTTACGGATGTTTTGATATGCTGGGAAACGTTTGGGAATGGACAGCTACCTGGTTTGGTAGCTATCCGGGTTTCAAGGGTTTCCCCTATGCTAGTTACTCCCAAACCTATTTTGATGCTGCCCATCGCGTCTTAAAAGGCGGCAGTTGGGCAACTCGGCGGTGGGCGATGCGGAATGCCTTTCGCAATTGGTATCATCCCCATGTCCAACAGGTTTTTGCAGGGTTCCGGTGCGCTAGCCATTCCCACCGATTTTGAGCCTGTTTCCAAAGCCGATTCAAGAACGTCGTTTTACGTTGCATCCGATGCATCGATGAGAACCGCGATCTTTTGAACCCTGCGACCATCGCCCATTTCGATCGCCCATTTGATCGCCCATTGAGGAATGATTTTAGAAAGCTTATGTCCACATTTCAGTCGATTCATCCCAACTCCTCCCCCGTTGAAACCCGGCTTCGGATCGAACACCTCATCAGTTCTACCCAGCCCTCCGAAGCCGAACTGCACCCCGGAAGCGATGTGGTGCGGGGGCTAAGCCAAACACCAAAAACTTTACCACCCCGCTATTTTTACGACGATCGCGGCTCTCAACTGTTTGAGCAAATCTGTAACTTGCCAGAATATTACCTCACCCGAACCGAAACCAACATTTTGCAGCAGTATGCAGGTGCGATCGCAGATCTGACCGGCTCCTGCGAACTGATCGAGCTTGGCAGTGGAAGCTCGACTAAAACGCGAATTTTACTCGATGCCTATCAAAATGCCGAACACGAGGTGATTTATTGCCCGATCGATATCAGCGCCGGAATTTTAGAAAGCAGCGCTCAGCAGTTGTTACTCGACTACCCCGATCTGCGAGTCCACGGGTTTGCGGGTACTTACGAACTTGCCCTCGAAAAATTACCCGATAGCGAATTGCCGACCCGCGTGATCGGGTTCATCGGTAGCACGTTGGGAAATCTCAACCCGCAAGCCTGTGAGACCTTTATTCAGCAGATTACGAATGCGCTGAAACCGGGAGAATATTTTTTGTTGGGCATCGACTTGCACAAGTCAACACCTCAGCTAGAAGCCGCTTACAACGATAGCCAAGGCATTACCGCCGCGTTCAACCTAAATATGCTGCGTCATCTTAATCGCCGATTTGCGGGTGATTTTGATCTAACGCAATTCGAGCATGTCGCGATTTACAACGAGTCGCAGCGACAGATCGAGATGCATTTGAGAAGTGTGCGATCGCAGGTGGTTCATCTCAAGGCGCTCGATCTCACGGTTGAGTTTGCAGCCGGAGAAACGATTTTGAGCGAAATCTCTCGTAAGTTTGATCTAGAGCAAACCCAACACCTGCTTGAGAGTAAAGGGTTAACTCCTGTCGAAGTGTGGACAGATCAGCATCACTGGTTTGGTGTCTTGCTCTGCCAACTCGAACGAAGGGTGAGCTAGAAGTGCCAACTCAAGTAAAATGCCAACCTACGATCAAGATATAGTCGGTATGCCATTAAACCTCATCTTTGGGCACTCTGATGTTGCAATCACGATCGGGCGATCATCAGAGGTCAGGCTTATATCAGAGTTATGAAACTTATGGCTGATTCTCATCGCTAAATCGATGAATTCAGTGATTTGTTTCGGCAAACTTGTATAAACTAAAATAGACAAATGGGGAATTGTGTCTTTGAATGGTAGTCAGGCATTTTAAGCACCGCGATCGCGGGTCGCCCTTTGATGAATGTCAATTCACGAAAGTTCCTGGATTGCAGCGCCCACGTCTGAATAACCATTAGAGACCATCGGTAACCAATTTCCAATCCAGAGAAGGTGATGAGGAGATGAGCGACACAACATCATTTTTAGGCGGCGCAGCGATCGCAGGACTCGCGGCGATCGTGCTGTTGCGCGGAGGTGTGTCTGCCAATTCACCCTCTCTGCCGTCGTCCCAACCCTTAGCCCCGGTTCAGCCTTACTCTACCATTCCCCCCTACCCGGTCTCTCCCGGAATGTATCCGCCTGGAGCCATGGGGTCACCTGTGCCCGACTACGAGAAACAGCGCTTGGAGACCGATCAGCTGCGATCGCAGGTCGAGCAGCAACGCACTCAGATCGATCAGCTAAAGGCGCAAGCCCAAAGCCAGCAAGCCTTCATCGACACGCTGACCGCTCAAAACAAAACGAACGGCGGCTCTGCCCTGCCCGCTAGAGCAACCCCTACCCCCACCCTCAATCCTGAGCCATCTAACCCGGTCATCAATGGCTTGATGTGGGCGCTCGGAGGAATGATTCTTACATTTGGAGGCGGGATCGCCTTGGTCAGTATTTTTGTGCTGTTTGCCCGCCAGCAGCGCCCTTCCCGCACCATCGAAGTATTCCATGAAGACTATCCAACCTATTTGACCGCGAGGCGGCGATCGCAAGCATTACCAACGCGGCGCACAATCCGGCGGGTCGAAGCCGAAGATCTAGACTAAAAGAATCTTGAGTAAACACGAATGGCTAACGGTAAAGTATGAGAGTGATTTTTATCCTCCAGTTTCTCAAGCTTTGCTAGATTTTGTATGAAGACCCTCCAGAAAAGTTGGTATCCCACTCAACGCCACCTGACGCCCTACTTCTTTTTGCTGCCTGCCTTAATGATGCTGGGAATCACGGTCTTCTACCCAGCACTTCAAGCGTTTTACTTGAGTTTCACTCGATATGATCTGCTAGACGAGCCTCAGTGGATCGGCTGGGCAAACTTTCAAAGGCTATCAGCCGATCCGCTATTTTGGCAGACGCTACGCAACACACTCCTATACCTGGTCTGCGTTGTGCCGATTTTGGTCATCGCACCGTTGGGACTCGCGATTTTAGTCAACCAAAAACTCCGAGGGATTCGGTGGTTTCGAGTGGCATACTACACGCCTGTGATCATTTCAATGGTGGTGGCTGGCATTGCCTGGAAGTGGCTGTATGCAGACAATGGCTTACTCAATCAGACGCTGAGGGCAGCAGGGTTGTCGGCGATTCCGTGGCTAACTGATCCCAGTTGGTCGCTGTTTAGCGTGATGGCAGTCACCGTGTGGAAAGGGCTAGGGTACTACATGGTGATTTATCTAGCAGGGTTGCAAGCGATTCCTGCCGATTTATATGAAGCTGCCGCGATCGATGGATCAGACGGCATCCGCAAACATTGGGACATCACCGTGCCGCTCATGCAGCCTTATTTGGTGTTGGTGGGCGTCATTTCTGCGATTTCGGCAACAAAGGTGTTTGAAGAAATCTTCATCATGACTCAGGGAGGCCCGCTCAACAGTTCAAAAACAATCGTGTACTACGTTTACGAGCAAGCGTTTAGAAATCTGGAAATTAGCTATGCCTGCACGATCGGTTTGGTGATGTTTTTAATCATTTTGTTTCTATCGATCGTGCGGCTTGGCATTCAGCGATTTACAGACAACCAACAATTAGGTTAACTCGATCAGGTTGACTCGATTACCCAATCGCGAATCAAGGCATTTACCTGATCAGGAATTTCATCATGGGGACAGTGACCTGCCCTGAGGTAATATTCCGTCAACTGCGGATGATAGCTGCGGAACTTTTCCCCCCGCGATCGCGCATTGATCCACGGATCACCATCGCCCCAAATCATCAGCAGTGGCGTCGTCAATTGTCCTAACAACACATCTACTTTCTCGCCTTGAGGCGTGCGAAACACAGAAGCAAACACTTTGTCGGCTCCCATATCTGCCGAGGGGCGATAAATTTCTTCGATCAGTTGATCGGTGACGGCGCTTTGGTCGAGGTAGACCTTTTCCAAGGTTTTGCGAATCACCGACTTTTGCCGGACATACTGAAACAGCAGCCAGCTTGCCCAATCTTGCTGAAACAATGTCGTGACGACATTCCCCATCACCTGCCGAAGCGGATCGGGTTTTGTCGTGCCTTGAAGATCGGTAAACGGACCTGCACTATTGATGAGAATCAATCCCGTCGCTGACTGGGGGCGCTGCGACGCAACGCACAGTGCCGTATAGCCGCCGAGCGAGTTCCCGGCTAAAACCGCAGGCTGACCCATCACATCCGTAATAAACTCGTGCAACTGATCGCGCCACAGGTCACCGTTATATTGCCATTCGGGTTTGCTCGATCGCCCAAATCCCAGGAGATCGATCGCCCACACTTCAAACTCGGCACTTAGTCCGGAGATGGTTTTTCGCCAATGGTCGGTTGAGGCACCGAAGCCATGAACTAATAAAAGCGGTGACCGATCCAAACGACGTTCCCCTGCTTTGACGTAATAAATTTGTTGTTGCCGCCAATTCCAATACTGTCCAGGAGTTGGCGCAACCGAGGGCGCAACCTGCATAACGCGATACGATAAATTCACTAAATGTCCATTGTAAGCCTCAGAGCAGACCGATTTAACAATTAGGCAAGGCGGAAATTTGGGAATGCAGGGTGTTGTTGCACCCTTGATGGGGATGAGGACAACTGCACTCAGCCTAGGACATCCGAGCGATCGCGGCGATCTTACTGAGTTTGCTTGCCTCTAGTCCTTCGAGTTCGTTCAACTGAAGCCATCCCTCTTTAACCAATTGGGCAAATACAAAAATCAAAATTGGGTATTTGTAATCGTATTTGCCCTCGATTTCGTGCCGTCTAGCACTCAAGAAATCGTGCAGTTTCCACACATCTTGCAGGTCTGCGATCGCGCTGGCTTTTTCGCAAACCTCTTTCATCAACGCATCAATTTCTCGGCTATAAGCGCTCTCAAAGGCGTTCTGAGCTACTTCTTTTTCTGATACAGACCATTTAATATCACTCACTTGCATCACTCAAACTCGGAACCATCCGTGCGTCACTTTACTGTATCAACCCGCGTTTATCGCTTTAAGGTAGGTGAGCGCTCAAAGAACACCCACCTACTCGACTGGGAAAAACCGACCCTTGACGATCAACTCGCCTTAGCTGTTTTCTAACGAACCAGGTTTAGCAATTCCTTAGGAGAGGCAAGCAAATCAATCGCTACAAAGAAAATTTTGCCTTCCGGATTAATCAAAAACCTCCAAGCCATGTTCATTCCAACTGCCGCACCAAACCAAGGCGTTTGGACTTTTCCGGTGACTTTCACTTGGGTATAACCATCGTCTGTTGGCTCAGAAATCCCCCGTTCTGGGATGAGCTTGAGGTTTTGGCATTCTTCTTGGAAAAACCGAAGGACAGCCTCTTTGCCCACGATCGGTCTCTGGAAGGGAGGCTGAAGCGCCCCATCTGGTGCAAATAGGGTGATCAGGGTACCAAAATCATTGGCGTTCAGGTTATTCATGTAGTTCAATACGGTTGCATTGTTGATGCCTTCAATGGTGACCTGTGTTCGCTGTGACAGTTCGGTAGGCGCAACAACCGGTTCTGCAACTCTGGTAGTACCATCTAACTTCTCTGGATCAAATCCCATGTCTACGACAGAATTGCGTAAGACCGTAATTTGTTGACCTTGATCCATCTCTCTCAAAGATTGCAGCACCGCCGAAGCATTCGCTGAAAGCTGGTAGCCTGCCGGAATCGGCGCTACGATCCCTTGCTCCATCCACTGCCCAAGCTGATACCAAAACCCTAACTTGATGTTTGGAGACCAAGCCGCATAGGTTCGACAAATCGGCGTATCGGCATGGTTTGCCAAGTCGCACATCACTTGGGTTTGCTCAGGAAAACTCATCTTCTTAACTTGCTCTAATGTTGCTTCTGCGAACTGCATACTGGCAGCCCCCGGAGCAGCGATCGTAATGGTCTTACCCATTTCAAGAAACGCAAACCAAGTCCATGCTAGTTGGTCTTCGGCGCTGAGTTGGTTGAATCTGGCAGTTAAAGCCGGTACTGCATCAGCCGACAGAGTGCCAGGGAAAATACCACGGGCTGAGTCAAGAGTAATGGGCATAGTACAAATCTACCTTATCAAGGTTTACAGTTGACAGAATTTAGCAAAAAGACAATGCCAAATCCCTTCAAGAAGCAAGTTCGCTTCTGCTTAATACGATACATAAAAATTTACATATTGTAAATATTCTTTACATTTATGAAAGAAGTTGCTCAGCGATCGCATCAACTCTGTCTGGTTCAGCGATTTGTAGCAACATCCTTCACCAACTCATAAAAAGCCGTGGAACAGCAACTAGCTCAAGCATCAAGTAAGACAAAATGTTGGCTCTCCAAAAAGACTAAAGACTAAGGAATCCTTTCCTTCTCGACTTTTTTAAGCACCACAACACCCTCAGACGTTCACTACACCAGGGCATATTGTTAGTCTGGCAACCAATCTTCCGCCAATACTTGCTCTAGAGAGTATGGACACACGCTTGGAAACATCGAAATTTCTGTACCCATTTGCTTAGCGGCTTGGCGACGTGCCCGTTGATAACTCTCTTCAAGCTTCTTTGCTGGATAATCTCTCAAACTGCGACTATTTTCAATAACCAATTCAATCTAGGTACGCGAATCAGTGATGGAATCTAGCCAACTATCTGATCGCCGCTGAGGTTGATATTGCCACTTGAGCAAATGTAGTAAAAGACGAGTGAGTTGGCTAGCAATTCCGCGCCGTTCACTCTTCCCCAAGTCTTCAACCTCTTCAACCAAATTTCCGGCTCCTCTCCTGGCTCAGGAGGGGTTGGGGGAGGTCGCACATCTGTAGCATTTACAGATTAGTTTAGTATCATAACTGCTTTTCAATCATGACTGCTCAGGTTTAGCCTAAAAAAGATGGGTATCTCAACTGATCAAAATTGCTCGATCTGGTGAGACACCCATCCTATATTGAGCATCAACTCTGCTAGGCTACTCATGCTGCTCTCTGGTCAGCCGCTTGAATTTCTGCCATGTCCACCGGAGACCCCTCTTCCACCATTTGCCCCATGTTGCCCCCTTTCCGCACAAAGTTTTCAACGGTTGCCATTAGGGCATTTACTTTACGAGTCCGCCATTCATCAATCAATTGCTGAGTTTTAGCAGTTCCCAATCGTTGTTGCATTGTCTCTTGAAGGTAACTTGCGTGACCTGTTTCGTCATCAGCAATGCTTAAAATTCCTTTCTTTAAACTAAGGCTCACCGGATCATTTGGTAGCGCATTTGCGATTCGCACAAAGTCTTTGCTAGCATCAAGCTCTAAAATGTAAGTGCTCGCTAGAAAAACCGTCCAGTCAATGTTTTGAGGTTTTAAGTCGTTTTGGGAAAATCCATTAAAGTAAGCGGCAAAGAACGGGCTGCGCTTCTCCTCGTCGGGTCTGCCATCGACCAATTTCTTTTCTTGCATCTTGGCGAAGTCAATCACTTTTTTATTGAGTTGCTTGAGTCCATGAGCAAAGATTTGACCATGACGCTTTTCATCAGACGCATGTTTGTCGAGGCGCACGGCTAACCACTCGTCACCTTCTGCGTTGGCGCGATCGCGCAATGCTTCTAAAAATGGCACCGAGCCTGATTCTGCCATCTGAAAGCCTGCGAGAACATCGGGGCGGGTTTTTGGGTCGCGCACGCTGCTAGCGGTGATGTATGCGATCGCGCCTGATCCTGCGATATGGAGCAGTTGAGTCAAAAAGTTCATAGCTGGAGGCAAGCGTATAAAGGAACTACCTCTCATGGTAACGTCACTTTTTGGCGTGTGGAACGATCGCAAAAGAATTAGTTGAACCGTTTGGCGTGTGGCGTAAGCAAGCGAAACAGCTTTAAATTTTCACACTAAAAATCTAAAGAATGAAGATTCTACCCCTGCACCCTACCCTTGCTCTGTCGTATTTACCAGTTAAATTGGTATCATTTTTCATCCTCAAACCCTGCAAACTTGCTCTCCACAAGCAAAGTTTTGATTTTTAATAAAAGCAATTTTTTAACTTATTTTGCGATAAATCTTTTCTAGCGGAGATAGCTCATTGTAGTGAGCAGAATACTGAGTAAATTTAACCGACTCCTGCCGCCCCAATCCTAAAACTCCGAACGAGCATAAGCTGTTATAAAACAAGTCATGGACTCGCCTTTGTAAGGTTCGATCAAAATAGATGAGAACATTGCGGCAACAAATAACATTAAACTCATTAAACGAACCATCTGTAACTAAGTTGTGCTGAGCAAATACCATGTTTCGTTTGAGCGAGCTTCTCAAGATGGCTTCCTCATAAGCAGCCGTATAGTATTCAGAGAACGATCGCTGCCCTCCCGAATTGAGATAAAGCTGGGTGTAGCCTCTCATAAATCGCAACGGATAAACCCCCCCTCTAGCGATGTGCAAGACCGATTCGTTTGCATCAGTACCATAGAGCCGACAGCGATCGTAAAGTCCTTCTTCTTGCAGCAAAATTGCCATTGAATACACTTCTTCTCCCGTTGAGCAACCTGCGTGCCAGATGCGAATAAAGGGGTAAGTTCGCAAGATAGGAATGACACATTTTCGGAAGGCAATGTAGAAGCTTGGATCACGAAACATTGAGGTGACATTCACCGTAAGGCTGCGCGTCAGACGAACGAGGCACTCTCGGTCATGCAAAACGCGATCTTGAAGTGCCGAGATGCTGGACAGGTTTTCGGTATTTAGAAAGCCTATAATTCGCCGCTTTAGAGAAGAGGGCGCATAGTTGCGAAAGTCGTAGCCATAGTAGCGGTAAATGCCTTCTAGCAAAAGTTGAATCTCAATTTCCTCTAAAGATTGATGTTTAAAAGATTGATGTTCAGAAGACATATCAATATTTGGAAAACGTAAGTTTCTCTACCGATATAACCATACGCGCAATAGAGAAATTAGCTGCTCAGAATCAACCGGCTTTGTAATGTAATCTGACGCTCCAGCTTCGATGCACTTCTCGCGATCGCCCTGCATAGCTTTGGCAGTGAGGGCGATAATCGGCAGCGATCGCATACTATTTTGCTGGCGAATGGCACAAGTGGTTTCGTATCCATCCATTTCTGGCATCATAATGTCCATCAACACAATATCGATATCAGGATTTGCCTGCAATACATCAAGCCCATCTCGACCATTTTCTGCATACTCCACCTGCATCTGATAACCTTCGAGCAAACTGGTGAGGGCAAAAATATTGCGAACATCATCATCGACAATCAGCACTTTTTTGTTTGCCAAAATCGGATCAGCTTGGCGCAATGATTCCAACATTTGGCGCTTGGGTTGCGGCAAATTGGACTGCATCCGGTGCAAGAAGATTGAGGTTTCATCTAAAAGGCGCTCTGGCGATCGCACGTCTTTAACAATGATCGTTTCGGCAAGGCGTTTGAGGTGCGTCTCTTCTTGACGAGTTAGCTCTTTCCCGGTATAAATAATGATCGGTAAATCAGCTAACCCTGATTCCTGCTTGATCTGCTCAATCAAGTCAATTCCGTTGATGTCGGGCAAACCCAAATCCATCACAACACAATCAAACGTGTCTGTTTTCAAGGCTTCTAGCGCTTCTGCTCCTGTATAGACAGTGATGCTCTTGACATCTCCATTGCCAATCAATTCAACAATACTTTGCGCTTGCACTGGATCATCTTCAACGATAAGCAAATTTCTGACCTGGCGTTCGATAAAGTGTTTGATATCTATTAACACTTGCGATAGTGCTTCTGGTGAAATTGGCTTGACAAGATATGCGATCGCACCAGATTGTAACCCCCGCTGACGCTGATCATCGCTAGACAGAATATGAATTGGAATGTGACGGCTGTTGGGATCGCGCTTCAGCCGATCTAGCACCATCCACCCATCGCCATCGGGCAGGTGAATGTCTAACATGATTGCATGCGGTTGAAATTGCTGAGCGAGGGCTAATCCGGTCTGGCTTCGCAGCGCAACCAACCCCTTAAAGCCTTGCTCTCTTGCCATCTCTAGAAGAATTTTGGCAAATTTGACGTCATCTTCGATAATCAGCAACGTGCGATCGCCCGGTTGAATTGCGCCGCGATCGTCAGCAATATCTGGGCTGTAGGGTCGTTGCACGGTTTGAGACATTGGCTCAGAGGCATCAGAACGGTTACTCGGCGTTTCTCGACGGATCAGATAACCCGACGAGATCGGCTCGCTGGGAAGCGCCCTAGGAGACTGCCCTTCAGCAGAAGGATGGGACACTTCACCACCGCGATAAAGCTGCGGTAGAGACAGCGTAAAGGTGCTCCCTTGCCCTGGCTGGCTCACCAGTCGAAGCTCTCCACCGAGCAAGTAGGCAATTTCGCGACTGATCGACAAGCCAAGTCCGGTGCCGCCATAGCGGCGGCTAGTTGTGCCATCTGCCTGTTGAAAGGCTTCAAACACGATCTTTTGTTTGTCAGCCGCAATTCCAATCCCAGTATCGCTAACGGCAAACGAAATCGTTGCATTACCCATGTCAGAGCTTTGCTCGGTCGATCGTTGAGTACTGCTGATTCGCAATGTGACATGACCGTGATCAGTAAACTTAAACGCATTGGACAACAAATTTTTCAACACCTGCTGCAATCGCTTGCTATCCGTTGCGATCGCATCAGGCAACGAGTCGTCTAGAGTAATGGCAAATGACACGCCTTTTTCATTGGCAATTTGCCGAAACGCTCGCTCTAGGCTGCCTCGTAGCTCGGTGAAAGAAACCGTCTCAATGTCGATTGATAGAGTTCCCGATTCAATTTTTGCCAGGTCAAGAATATCGTTGATTAGGATTAACAGATCGTTTCCAGAGGAATGAATGGTCTTACTGTATTCGACTTGTTTATCGGTTAAAGTACCTTCTGTATTGTCCGACAATAGCCGTGCCAAAATCAGCAAACTGTTTAAGGGTGTCCGCAACTCATGGGACATGTTGGCTAGAAACTCTGATTTATATTTAGAGGAAAGCGCGAGTTGCTCAGCTTTTTCTTGGAGCGATGTTCGTGCTTGCTCAATCTCATCATTTTTGAGTTCTACTTTGCGTTTTTGTGCTTCCAACGATTCGGCTTTTTCTTCTAATTCTTCGTTGAGTTGCTGTAGTTCATCGTTGGATTGCTTCAATTCTTCTCGTTGCTGCCGCAGCAGTTGTTCAGATATCTGTAGCGCTTTAGCTTGAGCATGTAGCTGCTCGTTGCTTTCTTCTAACTCTTCTTGCTGAGCTTGCAGTTCTTCTGCCAGTGTCTGAGACTCTTCTAACAGTTCCTGCTGGCGCAACGACGCTGCGATCGCAACCAGCACCGCCCCAATTGTTTCACTGACTTGATCGAGCAAACGAAGATGAACGTTGGTAAATCGTTGAAAAGATGCCAACTCTAGCACCGCCAGCACCTGCTGCTCAAACACGATCGGCAGCACCACAATGTTGAGCGGCGTCGCCTCACCCAACCCAGAGCCAATGCGAATATAATCACTGGGAACTTCAGTCAACAAGATGCGTTGCTTTTCTAGAGCACACTGCCCAACCAAACCCTCACCTAGCTGAAACTGATGACCCAGATGTTTGCGCTCTTGATAGGCATAGCTACCGCGCAAGTGTAGAATCGGTTTGGCATTGAGGGTTTCGGCGACATAAAATGCGCCTTGCTGGGCGTTGACCAAGGGCACAAGCTGAGATAAAAGCGACCGGGCGACCGATTCAAACTCCCGCTGCCCTTGCATCCGTTGGCTCAATTCGGCAATGTTGGACTTGAGCCAGGTTTGCTCTTGGTTCCGCAGGGTTGTTTCGCGCAAGTTGGTCACCATTTTGTTGAAGTTGCGCGTCAAAATACCAACTTCATCGGTACGATCGCTTTTTGGTAAATTGATATCGAGATCGCCTCCAGCAACAATTTCGGTGAGGTCAGAGATTTTTTTAATAGGTTTTGCAATGCTGCGAGCCAGCAGAGCGCCTAGCAAAACGAGCAAACCCAGGGAGATCGGTATGCCGTAGGTAATGCTGTTTAGGGTATTTTGAGCGGCTGAGCGCGCGACTAGGGTGCGTTGCTCTAGCAACTGGCGCTCCCGATCTTCCATCGCTGCCACCATCCGACGAATGTTATCCATCGCGTTTTTGCCGCGATTGCTGCGAATCGCTGAAATAGCTCTTTCTAACCCCTGTCGTTGCCGCACCTCAAGGGTTTCTCGCAAAATGCCGAGCCGAGTTGCGATCGCAGGCTCTAGCGCATTTAGGCTGGCTTGTTGCACCGGATTGTCTTGCGTCAGCCGTCGGATGTTTGTAAGCTTCTCGCCGACTGCCTTGTTAGCGGTTTCGTAAGGTTCAAGATATCGCTTTTCGCCGGTGATAATGTAGCCGCGCTGTCCGGTTTCGGCATCTTGCACGAGCGATAAAACATTCTTAAGCTCTCCTAACACTTCGTAGGTGTGCTTTTCCAACCGTGATGCTTCGATCAAGTGATTGGTTCCCCGGTAGGCGATACCCCCGATCGCGGCGAAGATCGCCAAGCCAAGGGTAAAGCCTGCGCCAATTTTGGTTCCAATTTTCAGGTGGTCTAGCATTTTAAGTTTGCGACATGCAGCGTTGTTCTTACTGTCTATTGTATTGCTAATATTTCGTTTTATGAAATTCAGAGATTGGCTTTACTGAAATCATTTAGTCATGTTTCATGATTTTTACTACTTTAGGCTGAGATGATCTTGCTCGTATTTCCAACTTAAAATAGATGCCATGATTTATTGTTATGAAAAATACCGTTTAATAGCCCATCGGGATGATATTGCTTTGTTCACAGTCTGGTTAGATTTGCGGTAAGTCAAACTAGAAAAAGCCTACAACATGCTGTAGAACTATGCCGCTCTACCTAAACCGTTGGCGTAGCTTAATCAAAAAGGCAGGATCTCCTTTAATCAGCATGATGCCATAAATGCCAATTAAGATGATCAGACAGGTGTTCCCCAACTGGCTATAAGTATTAATAATTTGCTGATCGCTCCAACCGTAAACCAAACTCAACTGATTCATATCTCCGCCTGCATCTCCACCGCCGCCAAACAGCGTTCCCCAGGGAATGGTATCGTTGCCGATTTTGATCTGGTGCCATTGCAAAAAGCTAGACCAGAGCGTGTTGGCGGCTCCAAGAACGACGAAGTATCGCCAAAAATCCCAGCGCCATCGATCGGGGAGGGGAACGTAAAAGCCAGCCATCAGCAGGGTGCTGAGATAAAATTCGCCACCAATGCCACCAAACGATAGCCACATCTCGTAGGCATCGGTCGGCATGAGCCATGTCATGTAGAACTGCAAAGCAGCAAAGCCAATGGCTAACCCCATAAGCCAAGGTTTGCCTTCGCGTTTGCCTGCCCAAAACAACAGCCCAAGTAAAACCAGAATGCCGCCGTAGACGAATAGCGATCGCGCCTCTTCAATATTTGTCCAGCCAAAGGGCAGAGGAGTTGCTTTCCGCCCGGCAAGCCATGCAACGGTTGCATGTCCGACTTCGTGAATCCAAATATGAGTCGAGCGAAATAAAATTTTTAAGGGAGTTACATTCGTAATCCAGGCAAAAATGAGCGCTACAGGAAACGCTAAAGTATTAATATTGCGATTCTCAAATGAATAGGGATCTGAATCTGTTGGTGAATAAGTTTCAAAAAGCTGAAATTGCTGTTTCCACGCAATAGACTGGTTTCCTCGCATCCCGTAAATGTTGACGAGTTTGATGTTTGGTAGTTCCAATGTGCTCAAGCTGCGATACACCACTTTTGCAAACTCAACGCTAGGAGGCTGCTTTGCTTTGAGCAACACTTGCAACTCATCCTGGTGCAGCTTGATTTGAACGTGCACCTGTTGAGCGCCAAACTGTTGATTCAGATGCTCGGCAATGCTGCGCGGTAGGGCAGAAGTCGGGTCGTCTTGAGCCGTTTCACACGCTTGCATCAGCGTATAATTTCTCAGTGTTTCATAGGCTAGTTTGAGAGGTTGCTTTTCGTGTTTAGCGCCTTGCCGCAATTTCTCAAACATCGTTTTAGAATAGGCAGCATCGATTTCTTGAACAGAGGCTCCTGGCTCTAGCCCAAGCAGTTTGTAGCATTGCTCTAGCTGAATCTCGCTCATGGTTTTTTCTGACTCTACACGGTTATTGGTAGAGTTCCCGAACCATCTGCGAGAACTGAAATATTCTAATCGTCTCGATTGGCAAATATGTTGAACTGTCTTTTAAACTGCTCTAACGTACCCAGAGGAATGGCTAGAGGATAAGAACAGTTTGCGTCAGACAGAACCCGGATCGATCGCTAAGCGATCGCTAAGCGACACCCAGTTTTCAACGCTGAGATCCTCCGCCCGAACGTTTGGATGAATGCCCAACTCTTCCAAAACCTGACCGAGTTGCTCCGGTTCAATCTGGCTCTTAAGATTATTTCGCAGCATTTTTCGCCGACTAGAAAACCCGGAGCGAATCAAGCGTTCCATCTGCCGTGGGCTGCTAGGAGGAATCGCAATCTGGCGAGGACGTAACCGAATCAGAGCCGAATCTACTTTGGGTGGAGGCTGAAAAGCTTTGGCAACAACATCACAAATAAACTCGGCATTAGCTAAATATTGAACTCGTACGGACAATGCTGCAAAGTGAGTGGAGTGAGCAGGAGCGCAAATCCGTAGGGCAACCTCTTTTTGGACGAGTAGTACAATCGATTCAAATGGTTTGGGATTTGGATTTGAGATCGTTCCTAACAGCCTTTCTAGAATTGGACCAGTAATATTGTAAGGAATGTTAGCGACAACCTTGTTCGGATTTTGAAACCCTGGAAATGGTTCCAATAGCGAGTCCATATCGAGGGCTAAAAAATCGCCTTGTAGCAGCAAAAAGTTGTCGATCTTGCCAAATTTCTGCATCAAAATGGGACATAGATCGCGATCGAGTTCAACGCCTACAACTGCTTCTGCCTGCTGAAACAATTGGCGCGTTAAAATGCCGGTTCCTGGTCCAATTTCTAAGACGCGATCGCGCTCATTTAATTCTGCCGCACTGACAATTTTACCCAAGGCTTTTTCGCTCTTGAGCCAATGTTGCCCAAATTGTTTTCTCGCTTTTGGCACGGCTTTTGTTTAAAGAATTCTAGGTTGGGATGCCGAGCAGTTGACCATCACCCGCCACAACTTTTCCGATCGCAGATGCCTTGATGCCCTGCTCATCCCTGAAAAATCGTAGGATGCTCTCTTCGTGATCAGACGGAACGATCACAACAAATCCTACTCCCATATTAAAGGTGTGAAACATCGCCTGGGGCTGCACGTTGCCTTCGGCTGCCAGCCAGTGAAAAATTGGCAAGATTTCCCAGCCAAACAGATCGATGTCAACACTCTGATCGGGCTGTAGACAACGCGGCAAGTTTTCTGGCAATCCGCCTCCAGTGATGTGCGCCATGCCATGAATCGGAATGCCGCGCTTGAGAGCCGCCAACACCGGTTTGACATAAATTTGCGTAGGGGTAAGCAACTCCTCGCCGAGGGTTTTGCCACCCAAAACGTCTGGGCGATCGCTCCATGCATAGCTGCGATCGCGGATAATTTTTCGCACCAAACTAAAGCCATTGCTGTGCACCCCCGTACTAGGAAGCGCGATCGCCACATCCCCAATTTGCACCTGCGATCGATCCAAAATTTGGCTTTTTTCAACAATTCCCACCGCAAATCCCGCTAAATCATACTCATCGGCTTGATAAAACCCTGGCATTTCTGCGGTTTCGCCGCCCAGCAATGCACAGCCCGCTAGCTCGCAGCCCTGGACAATTCCTTCTACAACCTGCGCGAGTTGCGCTGGGTCTAAATGCCCGGTCGCCACATAATCCAAGAAGAAAAGCGGTTCTGCACCACAGGTCAATACGTCATTGGCACACATTGCCACGAGGTCGATCCCCACCGTGTCATGGCATTTTAACCTGTGCGCCAGCGTTAGCTTCGTTCCAACCCCGTCGGTACCAGAGACCAAGACCGGTTCCTGATATCCCTTCGGGAGTTGAAATAAGCCGCTAAAGCCACCAATCCCGCCCAACACTTCTGGGCGATACGTGCGTTTCACCATCGTGCTGATGCGATCGACAAAGGCTCGCCCTGCCTCAACATCAACTCCAGCGTCGCGATAATCCATGAGTAGTGATGACAGAAATGCAAGATTTCAGCATAACCCACAATGAGTGTGAAGTTAATGTAAAGTTAATATGAAGTAAAGAATATAAATTTCAGGAAAAAATGGCGCGATCGCTTTCTATAGCTGAATTTTACAGAATGTCCGCTTTTTAAAGGAAGTATAAAGTTTCATGGCGCACAGCAAGCACCCTGATCCCCTGGGTAAAAACTTCATGTTAGTCTGTTGCAGTTCTGTAACCAGGAGTGAACACGAAACGAGTACGAGTTTGTGGGCACAAGGTTGGCAAGCGGCGATCGCTAAGTCCAATCGAGTACAACCTTCAAACTCTGGTGTGAAGTGACTCTCAAAAGGGATATGAATAAAACACTGATAAGCGGTCTGACTGCGACATTGCTGCTGATGGCAGTCATGAGTGCAACCTCCAGCAGTAATGCGGAGACCACATCGACAGAAAGCCAAGAAACCAAAGCTGAACCTTCAGCCCTGCGCCCCCTTCCTCCCGACCCTCGAATAGGCAACTCGGCGAAGATGGGTAGCCAACAACCCTCAACTCAACCTCAGATTGCTCAAGCCCAGAGCCTTGATGTGGTGAAAGTTGGAGAACAGCAAACCCCCGCTTCTCAAGCCGAGGATTCCATCGCTAAAATTCAATCTCACGATCTCACAGGGCGCAAAGCCGCCACCGTTTACGTTAAAAACATTCCAGTCCTTACGTTCGTCGGTCCACAGCGATCAACCTCTAGTGACATCAAAATGGGAGAGGTGCAAACTGACGATATTCAACCCGCCAAGCTCAAGTCTGGTTCTGTAACTAACCCGGTAGGAACCCCATCCGAGCAGCGTCAAGATTTTGAAAATTCAGGTGACCCAATTGCTAGAGCTACCGCAATTGCCGCCAAACTCAACCAACTCCATCGCCAAGGCGTAAAGGCCGATTCGATCACGGTCAGTTGGAAACCCAATCAAGTGAAGCCAAGGGATGCCAGAGAACCAGGTCAGTATGTGATCGAAGCAGATAAGATCACGATTATTGCCGTCGATTCAGCAACGATTTTGCCCGACACGACGAAAAATCCTGAGCAGGATGCCCTCCAAGTGACAAATCGGCTCCGGCGGCTGATGGGGGACGCGGCTCCGCTGCCAAAGGTGATCGGTAAACCCGCGCCACGTAATGCACAGCAAGTCTCCTTTGGACCTATCAGACTGACCATTAATGGCATGGCGTCGTGGTATGGACCTGGGTTTGATGGCAATCGAAGCGCTAGTGGGGAGGTGTTTAACCAGAATGCGATGACGGCTGCCCACAAGTCGCTGCCGTTCGGCACCAAGGTTCAGGTGACTAATTTAGACAATGGGAAGTCGGTTGTGGTGCGGATCAACGATCGCGGCCCTTTTTCGGGCGGTCGCGTTATTGACCTCTCTGCTGGAGCCGCTCGAATTCTGGGTTTAATCCAGTCTGGTGTGGCTCCCGTTAAGCTAGAAGTGCTTGACACTCGCCGCAGAACTGCGATGGAAAACTAGCCGATGCTCGTAGGGGCGATGTACCCGGCGTTCTTAGAGCATCGTTTTTAGCCCGGTCAAGCAAGGCTGTTGGTTTTGCTTGACCAAGCCTTTCCCCTGAACCAAAACCCTAAACCCACCCAACCCCATCGGGTTGATGAGTTGATGTAACGCCTCTCTGCGGCTCAATCGCTCGTGCAACTCTTGAGGATGGGTGGTTTCGGTTTGAGTGAGAGCGGTTAAGCGATCGCCTAGCCCCAGTGCCATGAGAAACAAGCCTTGCTGGGTAAATCCCAAGGTTTCTAGCCCGGCAGATTCGCCCTGGCGTTGTAACGCGGTGAAATTAACGTGAGCCGTCATGTCTTGTTCGCCAATATGAATGTAGGGATTGTTGTGATGGCGGTGCTGATAGTAGCATTGCAGGGTTCCTTGCGATCGCGCCCAGCTATAATATCGCTCTGCTGAATATCCGTAGTCGATCGTTAACACGTAGCCCCGCTCTAGCCGGTCAGCCACAGTTTGCATCCACTCTAGGGCAGCTAAATTGACCTCTGTTCGATACCCTGTTTCATAACCCAAAACATTGACTCCGGTAAAGTCAAAATAGTTCATTAAGTCAGGATGGGAGCAATCATCAGTAACTTCTGTGAACGTGTCGCCTTCGGTTGTGACATAAATCTCTTTTAATTGATGATCTTGCACAGTTACTAAGTGAACCGGAAACGCATCAATCAGTTCATTCGAGAGAAAACAGCCTCTGACCGAGTGCAACGGAATAGCGTCGAGGGCGCACCATTCGATCGATACGCCTGATGCGATCCACCGGCGGAGGCGCGATCGCTGCTCTGCTACGTGCGCTTCTGCTTTCTCAACAATTTGATACTGGAGCGAAGCGTAGCATTCTGGCGTGTGATGCTGTAAATAAGTTAAAACATCGTCTGCTAGCAACCCTTGCCCGGCTCCCATCTCAACGACTGTAAACGGCACTGGCTTTTCTAGCAGTTGCCACATCTGAGCAAGTTGCTTGCCAACGAGTTCACCAAAGTCAGACG
The DNA here is from genome assembly GCF_010091945.1 of Myxacorys almedinensis A. GTDB lineage: Bacteria > Cyanobacteriota > Cyanobacteriia > Leptolyngbyales > Leptolyngbyaceae > Myxacorys > Myxacorys almedinensis. The sequence goes on along the minus strand of NZ_WVIE01000008.1, from coordinate 10,572 downwards.
CCAAATGGGGCGAGGTGAAAAAATCACCTTTCGCCCCAATCTTTTGCCGCCATTGTGTGTAATATCCATATTGGTGATGGTACAACACCCAATCCATAAACTCAGTAAATGAAATACGCGGCTGGCTAAGCGACTCGATATGCTGCCTGAGAGCACGGATTAAGGGTAAATTCTTCTGGTTTGGCGGATAATTTGCATGAGTTCCCTGTGATTGGTTCATGGCTTCAACATTAGACGGTTGCTCTATTGCGTTTTCCAAACTTCTATAGTAGGATTTCTATACTAAATAGAATATTTGTACTATAGAGGATTACCACGTAAAAAGCGATATTGCAGTAACGATCGCTAACTACCCCTCATTAAAAGCAAGAGTGAGTAATATGACGATTAGCGATCGCAAGCTGCCCGAATACAGGGTGAAAAACCTAAACTTGCCAGACAAAAAAATTGTCAGTTACAGGAACGCCAAAGCCTGCGGTTTTGAAAAAGAGCATCTAGCCAAGATAGCCTCAGGCTGCCACGCCACACTCTGATATCTATGCCTTCACTAATTTCTTCTTGGTTGGAGGCGTGTCTTCGGTTGGGTTCTTAGGCGTAGCAGTTTTTGCGATGAATGCAACGACAAACTCAGCGTTAGGGCGAGTCTGCTGCAACACTTTGAGATATCCGTCTACATCGTTTCGGCGACGGAAGCGAGTCACAATCTGGCGCTCAGCATTCGGTAGAAGTTGATAGATAACCCAGGGAGTCAACTGATCTTGGTAGGTCATGGCTTTAGTGGAGGAATAAAGAATAGGGACGTACAAAGAAGCAAATGGAACCTTAGCCGATCAAGGGAAATCTTTCGCTGACGCTATATGGAGCATTGAATTAAGATTCACACCTATATATAGCGCTTAATCTGCTGAGTGTCAACTGCTTTTGCAGCTTCTATCGAGTCAACCAGCTAGCCAACCCCTAGGCAGCAGAGGTGATAATAATCCCGTTGCTGGCAGAGACGTTAGCCTTGATTACACGAAATCAGTAGTGCCTAGGGTGCACTGGCGTTACAAAAGGCATCAGATGCTCGCAACCCATGCCGACACAACGGCAGGAGAAAGGACATCATCATACCTTATGGGATGCAACGGAAAGATAATGTGAAAGAGAGGGCAGTCAGCTTTCGCTCTACCTTGCGATCGCAACGACTGAGAGCCTAGAAGCATATCCAGTGCTGCCCTGAGAGTGGTGATAAATCGTATCCTTTTTATCCAACTTTTCTACCTTAAAAAATGAAAGAAAAATTGAAAGATTAATTTCTGCAAAGCGCAGACTACCGTTAAAAAGATTACTGAGACATTAACTTGACCGGGTTTCATCCTAACGCAAAAGCGTCTCGAAAAGGCGAAATTTGTTGAGATAGACTAGTTGTGTCATAAATTGCAATACATTAAGAGGATAGATTTGCTGCTAGCACGCAGGTTCCTCAGGGCTAAAAATAAGACACTAAAAACTCCAGAACATGACAAAAAGTTGGGATATAAATTAGCGCCAACTCAGCAAATCAGAGCCATAGATTCTGGGCAACTTACCGTTTCTTCAAGGTTGTGGCTGTGCTAATTGCGCGCTGCAAACAGCGGGGATCATTGCAAATTGAAAAGTATTGAATTCCAAGTCTTGCGATCGCTGATGATCCCCGCTGATGATCCCCAAACACTGCATCGCCCTTAGGAAGGTTATCGATCCCAAGGCTGAGTTCCATGCCTTAGCGATCGACCGATCCCATAATAATGTCGATACTTCCCAGAATCGTCACAATATCGGCAACCTTCATTCCCTTCACCAAATACGGCAAAATTTGCACATTATTAAAGTCTGCTGCCCGAACCTTAAAACGCCACGGGAAAACATTATCGTCCCCCATTATAAATACCCCTAGCTCCCCCTTCCCACTTTCCAAACGAACATAATGTTCACCTTTGGGAATTTTGAAGGTTGGTGCAATTTTTTTACCAATAAATTGATAATCAAACCCGTTCCAGTCAGACTTCGGACCTTCCATCATCCGCTTTGCTTCTAGGTTCTCAAACGGTCCTCCAGGAAGGGCTTTTAGGGCTTGACGAAGAATTTTAACCGACTCGCGCATTTCCCGAATCCGGACAACGTAGCGAGCAAAACAATCACCGGCGGTTTCCCATTGCACCTCCCAGTCAAAATCATCATAGGATTCGTAATGGTCTACTTTTCGCAAATCCCACTGCACACCCGATGCCCTCAACATGGGACCTGACAAACCCCAGTTAATGGCATCATCGCGACTAATCGCCCCAATCCCCTCAACGCGGCGACGGAAAATCGGATTGTTCGTAATTAGTTTCTCGTATTCATCCACTTTGGGCAAAAAATAGTCGCAGAAGTCTTCACATTTATCGACCCAGCCGTAGGGAAGATCTGCCGCAACGCCGCCAATCCGAAAATAGTTGTGGTTGACCATGCGGTATCCAGCCACCGCTTCCCACAGATCATAGATTAGTTCCCGTTCTCGGAAGATATAAAAGAATGGGGTCTGCGCGCCCACATCTGCCAAGAATGGACCCAGCCACAGCAAATGGTTGGCGATGCGGTTGAGTTCTAGCATGATGACGCGGATGTAGCTGGCGCGTTTGGGCACTGAAATCCCGGCTAGTTTTTCTGGAGCATTCACCGTGATGGCTTCATTAAACATGCCTGCTGCATAGTCCCACCGGCTGACGTAGGGCACAAACATAATATTCGTGCGATTTTCGGCGATCTTTTCCATGCCGCGATGGAGATAGCCGATCACCGGTTCGCAGTCGATCACGTTCTCCCCATCTAGGGTGACGATCAACCGCATCACACCATGCATAGACGGATGGTGCGGTCCCATGTTGAGAACCATGGGTTCTGTTTTGGTCTCGATCATTGCCATAGGTGTTCTGCCTCTCCCTTACAACTCTCTCAAAAGCCCCGTTTTTCTACGGCAGCAGGTGGTTAGAATGCTTTTATCCCGCCAAACCTGTAGGACTTTATTTAGCGTTTGTTACATCTCCATTCATTATAGAGATACCTGTGTGAAAGCGCGGATCTGAAATGCTTTAGCTAAGATTTAGATTTGTGATTCGTCGCGCTAATTTCCACAGATGGTGTTCATCAAACCGATCGATAGTCAGTTGAATATGTAAGGTTGAATGTGTAAGAGCGAGGTCGTATGGTACAAACCCCAGTTAAGCCCGTCACCCTAGAAGAGTTTCTGAAACTTCCAGAGACTAAGCCTGCCAGTGAGTATATCAACGGTCAAATTATTCAAAAGTCCATGCCCCAAGGAAAACACAGTAAGTTACAAGAAGAGCTTGTTGGTGGAATCAATGGTGCCGTCAAATCCAACCGCATTGCTTACGCTTTTCCAGAGTTGCGCTGCACCTTTGGGGGACGATCGACGGTTCCCGATGTGGCGGTATTTACTTGGAAAAGAATTCCACTTGATGAAAACGGGGACATTGTAAATGTGTTCGCCTCGGCTCCGGATTGGACGATCGAGATTCTCTCCCCTGAGCAGAGCCAAACCAGAGTGACCTCCAATATTGTGCATTGTCTGCACCACGGCACTCAGTTAGGATGGCTGATCGATCCGGGTGAAAAATTGCTGCTCGTGTATGCCCCCGATCAACTCGTGGATGTTTTTGAAGCTGAGACTGAGGTTCTTACTGTTCCAGAGTTTGCGAAAGACTTGCAACTCACGCTCGGAGATTTATTTGGATGGCTGAAAGTGTAACGTTCTCGCACATTCCGGTTTTGAGCCGGGAACTGATCGATGGGTTGGCGATTCGTTCGGGGGGACATTATTTAGATGCAACCGTTGGCGGTGGTGGACATGCAGCCCTGATTTTGGCAGCAGAGGCAGAGGTTCGAGTCACGGCATTGGATCAAGATGAACAGGCGATCGCGGCGGCTCAATTCAAACTGCGCGCCCTGGGTTATTCTTCGGAAGAGCGCGATCGCGTGCAATTTCATCAGCGTAATTTTGCCCAGTTTGATCCTCAAGAAACCAAGTTTGACGGAATTTTGGCAGATTTGGGCGTCAGTTCTGCCCAGTTTGATGTGGCAGAACGAGGGTTTAGCTTTCGCAACGAAGCCCCGCTAGATATGCGGATGGATCAACGGCAGCAGTTGACCGCCGCCGAGGTGGTGAATCATTGGGATGAATCAGAACTGGCGAATATTTTTTATGTCTATGGCGAAGAACGATTGTCGCGGCGCATTGCGAAACGGATCGTTGAACAACGCCCATTTACCACAACGACCGGCTTAGCAGACGCGATCGCGCACTGCGTTCCCAAATCCTATCGCTACGGCAGAATTCATCCCGCAACACGCACCTTTCAGGCCCTGCGAATCTTCGTTAACCGAGAGTTGGAGGTGCTAGAGACGTTTATTGAAAAAGCGCCGCAGTGGCTTACGCCGGGTGGGCGAATTGCAATCATCAGTTTCCACAGTTTGGAAGATCGGATCGTCAAACATCGGTTAAAAGAGTCGCCCTTACTCGCCGTGTTGACAAAGAAGCCGATTATTCCTCAAGCCGATGAGCTACGGGAAAACGTGCGATCGCGCTCTGCCAAACTGAGAATTGCCGAACGGCTATCGCCCTAAAACAGCTTTGTCGAAGAACGCCATGATTGATCTGAGCCAGATAGAATGCTGCGGGGTAACTCAACCGTAAACGTTGATCCTTGCCCTAGCTCGCTTTCCACTGCAATAGAACCGTTCATTAATTGAACGAGCCATCGAGTAATGGCTAGCCCCAAGCCCGTACCCGGAGAACGACGAGCAATGCTTTGATCAACCTGGCGAAATTCTTTAAAGATATGTTCGAGATCGGCTTGGGCAATGCCAACCCCAGTATCATGAACAGAAATTTTGATTCGCTCTGGCGAAATTTCTTGAATCACAACGTCAACACGACCGACATCAGTAAACTTAATCGCGTTTGATAGTAAATTGACTAAAATTTGGCGGATGCGATCGCAGTCATTCACAACCCAAGAATTATCCAGGTTAGAGAGGCTTTGAAGGCTCAGATTTTTTTGGTCGGCAAGCGATCGCAACTCATCGGTAGTTAGCTGAAGCAAATCAGAGAGATTAAATCGGGTTGGTTTTAGCTCTAGGCGTCCGGCTTCAATTCTGGAAAGATCTAGGATGTCATTGATCAAGGCGAGGAGATTTTTGCTGTTGGTCAGAATACGGAGCAGCATTTCTGCCGCTTGTGGCTCTAGGTGTTTTCGCCGCAGCAATAGCTGGGAAAAGCCCATAATCGCATTCATTGGCGTGCGTAACTCATGGGACATGGTGGCGAGAAATTGGCTTTTTAGCTGAGCCGCTTCTGTGAGTTTGAGATTTTGCAACTCGATCTGCTGACGCTGATTTTCCAATTCATGGTTTTGCTGCACCAGGATGGCGTTTTGATGCGCCAACCGTTCTTCCCGTTCTTCGAGCGCCTTAATCAGGTGGACATTGTTTAGCGCGATCGCTGCTTGCTCACTAAATGCCGTCAGCAAGTTCATATCTTCTTGCCCAAACGATGCCTTCTCTGACCAACTCCCAACCGCAAGCACGCCAAGTCGCTTTACCTTGGGAGCCACGATTTGGCGAAACTTTATAGGACAAATCGCCACAGCGCAGAGAAACGATAGCTCAGACGATGCACACTCAGGCAGGCTTGCCAAATAAGGATTTCCGGTGAGCAAAACGTGCTCTAAGGAGGCGAGGCAGGGCACGGCTTGCTCACGCTCAAGCCCGATCGTGGCGGCAACCTCAAGCTGGTCAGTATAGGAATTGTGCAGCAGAATCAGCCCGAAATCTGCCCCGGAAATGGCAGCGCACGCAGAATCGATGGTTGCCTGCAACAAACTGGGCAAGTCGGTGAGCCGTCGATTTAAAAGATCGATCAAGTCTTGAAGCGCCTTCAGTTGCTGTTGCTGTTCTCCTAAATCTAAAACAGCTTGACGTAAATTTTCTTCTGCACGCTGAGTCACTTGATAGAGGAAGGCATTGTCTGCTGCTAAAGCAGAGCACTGAGCCAAGTTTTCAGAATCATTCGCGTCAGCGTTGGTCGGGGCACCATCTTTAACACTATTGCTTTCAAGCGGCAAGACATTAAAAAAGGGTTGCAACTCGATGACACGGCGCTCTAAATCGCGGTTGAGCTTGAGGATCTTTTGCTCATCAATTTTGCGCTGAGTAATATCGTGAATGATGCCAGTCATGCGAAAGAGACTGCCGTGCTGATCTCGCTGAGCATTTCCCCGGGCGGTGCAATAGCGATAGGTTCCAGAGGCGTGCTGCAAACGGCACTCCACTTCAAAGGTGGTGTCTTGCAGCAAATGCGATCGGATGGCGTGCTGCACTCGTTGCTGATCATCTGGGTGAATGAGTTGGAGGAAGGCATCATAAGCTGTGCCCATTTGGGAGCGGGGTATGCCTAAAATTTCGAGCAAGCGATCGTTGCAAAACACTTCGTTTTTGCAGATGTTCCAGTCCCAAATTCCATCGGTTGATCCTTCAAGAACTAATCGATAGCGCTCTTCGCTCTCGAAAAGTTTTGCCGTTGCTTCTTGGGCGAGGGCTTCGGCACGGTGCAGACGGATGACCTGCCCCAACCGCCGAGCCAAGTTGCCAGGTTGAATTTCGCCCCTAAACCAACAATCATTGACGCCCGCTTTCATCAGTTCAACGGCTAAGGCTTCATCGCCTTGGCTAACCAGAGCAATTAAAGCGATCCGAAAGCCGCGATCGCGGATCTGGTTTACTAGCTCTATCCCGTCGCCATTGGGCAGGTGAGAGCCTAAGATAGCACAGTCAAACGAGGCGTGCTCAAGGGCGGCGATCGCATCTGCTTGGGTCTCCACTTCGGTCACCTCTTGAAGGCTCACTCCTGCTTGATGCATCAGATGGCGAACCGCGATTCGTGCCACGGCGTTATTGATGAGCAAGATGTTGAGCGCGTCGTTCATGAGCATGAGTTGTGCGAAAAACAGGGTCAATGCAGGTGTCGTTGAGCCTCAAGAGAACAGAGCTTTGCAGTTAACACAGAGTCATAAGCATAGAATCTATCAATCCGCAATAGATTGTTCGTTGCATACTCATTGATAGCTATACTAGTTTCCTCTAGCGTTTCTGAAACCGCATTTTTATTATTGCTTGTGTTTTTTCAAGGCGTATCATCCTCAAGAAGGGTTAGATCTGTAAGTCTTTTTTCGCAAGTCTTTATGCGACTGACTCCGATTGTGTGCCTCGCCTCTGGATAAATTTACTCTCATGGATATTATTTCTACCTGTATCTTCTGGGACTTATGCAACGCCTTTTTGTTGGCAACGGATGGGATAGCGGAGATAGCGAATGAACGGATGAAACAGTAACTTGGTTTTTCATCCGGTACATCTGTTACCCAATCCGCTGCCAATGCGTAAGTCATTTTTACGTCAAAAAATTGCCGAAAACGACATTATCATGCGACGAGCGACATTTACCGTGCGACTGTACAACAATTTTATTCAGAAGGTGGCACGTCGAAGAGTTAATCGTTGATCAATCGCTTTTCCACAGGTCTGATAGGCTGAAAACAGATACTCAGAGAAACCAGTGTGTTTTATGCAGTTCCCATCAATTTCTGAAGGCGTGATTCGGCACAATTCAACCGAAAACTCGTTGAGTCGGGGCAAAGAGTATGACCGGATGGGGTCAGTCGTGGATGTCGTGCAGCGCGGCGCGATTTTGCAAGCTGAAGTCGAAGGCACCGAGGTCAAACCCTACCGCGTGACCCTTGAGTTTGATGCTGGAGGGATAACTGATGCTCGTTGTACTTGCCCTTACGAATACGGTGGATGGTGCAAGCATATTGTTGCAACTGTGCTCACCTGCGATCGGCAACCGGACAAGATTGAAGCGCGTCCAACTTTAGTGCAATTGCTCGATCGCTTAAATCCAGTTCAGACGCAGCGATTAGTACAAGAATTAGTCGCGGAACAACCAGAGTTAATTGAACTAGTGGATCGGCAGGTGCATTTAATGACGAACTCGAAGCCTGCAACTGCTGCGCGTAAGCCTCGGCAAAGTCCGATCGATGTCACGCCTTTTCGACGGCAGGTACGTCATATCTTGCGCGAGGGCATTCGAGAGCTAGAGTATGGCTGCGAACATGATCCGTTTGGAGAAGCGTTATCAGAACTCATCGATCGCGCTCGATCGTTTTCCCAGAATGAGGACGGCGAAAGCGCGCGCTGCTCCGCAGATACCGCAAGGGTCGCAATCCTCGAAGCCATCACCCAAGGCTATGCCGAAGAATGGGACGAACTGAACGAGTACGGCGGCGAAATTTATGGGATTAACCAGGAGTTGAACGAAGCTTGGAGCGAAGCAATTTTGTCCACCGACATTGATGAAGCGCAAGCGGTTGATCTCCAAGCTATGCTCGAAGCTTGGCAGGATGAGCTTCAAGCAGATTTCAGCATGAGCCTCGCTGCCTTAGAGCAAGGGTGGAACGATCCGACTCTATTGGAAATTTTAGCTGGAACGCTTTCAGAAGCAGAATTCTGGATCGAAGAACGTCCTGATTTCACGACGGATTTAGCGTTGATTCGGCTGCAAATCCTCGATCGCCAAGACCGAGACGCTGAATATCTCAATTTGGCACGAGTGGCTGGATTGACGGAACAGTATCTGACTCGACTGGCTGAATCTGGCGATGTTGAGACTGCGATCGCTCTAGCAGAAACGGAACTATCCACCGTGCAAGAAGCGTTTGCTCTGGCGACAACGTTGCGGGAATCCAATCATCTGGCAGAAGCGTTGGAAGTTGCCAAGCTTGGATTAGCCTTCTCTGGCTACGAGTTGTATAACTTTGCGATCTGGACAGGAGAACTCGCAGAAGGACTGAATCAAGACGCAACTGCGATCGAAGCCTACGAAACCGCTTTTTCTAGCCAGCCTTCTTTTGACCTCTATCAACGCTTGCAAACGCTTGCAGGAAAGAACTGGAAACGCTTGCAGCCAAAATTGCTTCAAGCATTGCGCCGAGCGGATAGCTGGAACAGCGAAGCGGCGAAAGTAGATATCTTTTTGCATGAAGAGTTGTGGGATGATGCAATATCAACCGTCAATAAACGGTATATCTACAACGTGGGTCTGGCTTATCGCGTGATGGATGCGGTGATCGCTCATCAACCGGATTGGGTGATTGAAACGGCGATTCAGAATGCAGATGAAATTATGAATGCTGGTAAAAGCGAGAAATACAATACTGCGATCGAGTGGTTGAAACGTGCTAAGGCGGCTTATGTTGAAAGCGATCGCCAGTCCGAATGGCAGACTTACCGCAGAGATTTAGTTCTCGCGCATGGTAAGAAACGCAAGTTAATGGCATTGCTCGATACCGCAAAATTGTAAGCGATCGCTCAGTTGCTTTTTAGAAGGATTGTTTCTCATGCCCGTTATTCGTTGTACTCAACCCGTATGCTTTTGCCTTTTCATGCTTTTGCAGGTTGTAAGCTGTGTCAGTAACTTGAAGAGTTGCCGACTGCTTGAAATACTCTGTTGATTTACTTACGATCGCGCAATTTGCCGATGTCGTGTTTACGGGGCTAGTCATTCGTCAAAGCGATCGCGCAATACATTCTAGACACCTACGAGGATGGTAGTACGTTTTTCCCAGCAATCTGTGTCAATGTTCAACCGCGACCAATCTATCGAGATAGTAGCATTGTACTTCCTTATTCCTCAGTTAGTTTACGTCTAACCGATGGACAACACAGGTGCTTTGGAATTCGTCAGGCGCTCAAAAATATCGAAGACGATCCGATTAAAGCTGCTGCTCTAGCTCAACTTGAACTGGGAGCGTTAATCTATGCTGGGCTACCTTTGGAACAGGAGCGGCAGGCATTTCGGGATCAAAACTTACTGGTCAGCGCCCTAGTGTTTCTTTGGCACATACGTTCGATCAACGCTCTCCCTTGGTTTTGATTGCTAAAAATCTGCTCGATCGCGTTCCCCAGTTTCGGAACAATGTTGAGATGGTCGAGAACGGTCTAGGGACACATAATCCCAAATTGATGACATTGGAGGAGCCTTGCGATCGCTGCCAATTGCGGATCACGCTGCTTAAATTCGGGCAGCAACTCCAGCGCACTAGACTTCCCAGTCAAGGTTTCGCACGCCACCTGTTGGATAAACCGAGAGGCAATCCGAATCTGAACGAAGCAATCGTCACTCTCCCAACGGGCAAAAAATGGCATTTGAGCAGGCGTGATGCAAAAGTCACCCTTCGCGTAGAGTCCGGTATGGGTGATACCAAATCAAAAAATGCCTGCGACAGATAGTGCATTTACGATAAAGCTAAAGCCAGTGACAGAAGCAACGGTTTCGGTGGTTAAATCGGCAATCAGCCCGTCTACCTTGTTTTGCAGTTGAGATAAGTTCTGGAACAGCGCCCAGCGCAAATCCTTTTTCAAGTGCTGCCACAATCGTTCAATCGGATTTAGCTCCGGGCAATACGGTGGTTGAAACAGCAAAACAATGTTGTC
>NZ_WVIE01000085.1 GCF_010091945.1 Myxacorys almedinensis A | reverse complement strand
TAAAAATACCAAAAGCCTTGTTGGATTGCTGGTCTAGCCTCCTGTGCTACGCTGCTTGAATTGGATAAAGTCGAGCTCAGGGTGTATTGCAAACCAGCGCTCAAAATGATGTCGCCCGGTAGGTTAGTCATGATAAACCAACTATCTGCTTTGTCTGGGTTGTCCGTGCTGCCTTTAGTGATCTGGTAGTACCTGACCTTGCGTTGTCTTCCAAAGATGATTTCACGAATGTAGCGCTGTTGCGTTGGGTATTCTGCCAACGGTTGGTCATAGGCACACCAACCGTTGTACCGCACCCGTTGTCCAGGCATCATCAACACACCATGATTCGAGCGAATTGCCACGATGTAGGGCAGTTTGAGCGTCTCTAAGACGTTGATGAAATTCCAACTCTCGCCATATAAACTGTCCGCTAGCACTCGCGCAACCACAAATCCTAATGCTTTGATTTCCCGAATCAATTCCACCGCAATTTCAGGTTTCGATTTGTACACATCTTT
>NZ_WVIE01000084.1 GCF_010091945.1 Myxacorys almedinensis A | reverse complement strand
AGCCACGCGAGAGGAAGTGCTGGAATGCATTCAGCCAACTTGTCCGAGTTGCGGGGGATGGATGTGGAATAAGTATGACAACTTCCGCCGAGTCCGAACGCTCAACGGAGTCGTGCAATTGCGGCTGAAAATCAGACGGTGTGCAACGCCCGAATGCGAGCGATTTTGTCTGGCTTATCGACCGGAAGCAGAAGGGAAATGGGCAATGCCCCAACAGGAATTCGGATTGGATGTGATGGCCTTCGTCGGGGGACTGCGCTATCAAGAGCATCGGAGTGTGCCACAGATCCACCAAGTCCTCCAAACCAAGGGTGTGCGTGTGAGTGAACGGACAGTGAGTAATCTGTTAGCTCGTTACGATGAACTGGTGGCAGTGCAGATGAGTGACTCAGAACGGATTGGCAAAATCGTGGCTCAACACTCCCAAGTAATTTTAACGTGAGTTCGACGGATTAAAAGATGGCAGGAGGGAGAGCAGGCAAGCCTTTTGGCTGCAAGTCGAGCGAG
>NZ_WVIE01000083.1 GCF_010091945.1 Myxacorys almedinensis A | reverse complement strand
CATTGCTCTACTGTTCTCCGAAGCAATAAACCCGCGTCCTGACAACGTTTTGATTGTGTGGCGATTGGATCGAGTCGGAAAGCCGCTCAAACAGTTGCTTGAATTTATCGTGGGTTTGAATGATCGCGCCGTTGCCTTCAAAAGTCTTGAAGAGGACTTGGACACGCGAAACTACGATCGAGCCGAGATGCTACGAGTGCTGCGGGTGTTGGTCAGTTATGAGCAGCAGGTGATTAGGGAAAAGACTCAGATGGGTCTTAAGCGAGCGAAAGCCAAGGGCAAAAAAGCCGGACGCAAGCCAGCGCTCACACCTCAACAGATTCGGATTGGAAAAGTCTTGGCAGCCGACCCGACGCAGACTGTAGAAGAGATTTGTCGATCGCTGAAAATTTCTCAGTCAACCTATTACCGCTATATCCATTCCAAACAGCAGTAGGGCACCTCGAAAAATTAGATTAAGAGCCGGGGAGATAGCGATAAAGAGTGTCAGGCTAGAAGCAGCGTCACTTGGA
>NZ_WVIE01000082.1 GCF_010091945.1 Myxacorys almedinensis A | reverse complement strand
AAACGTTGGGTGAGTTCTATACACGAACATTACAGATTATTGAGGGGCAGAAGATTGTCAATCAAGCTCCATACAACGTGATTCGCCATCCTGGATATCTTGGAACATTATTAATGGAGATCGGTGCGGGATTAGCCGTTACGAATTGGGTCGTATTGGTATTTGTTGTAGTTATCGGAATTACATCACGAGCTTATCGAATTGGTGTAGAAGAGCAAATGCTGGAATCAAGTTTTGGAGAGGAATACAAAATTTATTCAGACAATACCTGGAAGTTGGTTCCGTTTCTGTATTAAAGCTGTAGCCAGCGGTACAACAACGCTGTTGCAGCGGACTCGCAGGGTTGATTGGTGTGGAAACAAAGGTTATGGTAGCCGCTGAACAGCAACGTTGGGCTGCTTTATATCTTGGTAAGGGCGGTGCTCCAGTTTCACTGCTGGGGCAGCGAGGCTTTAAAATCAAGCAAGTATTTTATACGGTGTCCTTAGCTGAGAGGCGCAGTAGTGAGCCGAATTG
>NZ_WVIE01000081.1:282-521 GCF_010091945.1 Myxacorys almedinensis A | reverse complement strand
CAGCTATACGAGATTGATCGCCGTGCCCATGATATAGTGCTGAGATTTCGTGATCAGGATGTACTAGGTGAAAGCCATAAGATGCGAATGACAACCACCTATGGGCTAGAACGATTTTGGGGCGAACCGCTGCGCCTTAGCAGAGGCAATAACGCAGACGATCAGGCGAAAGCAGCGTTCTGGAGAGCAACATGGCAAGCTCTTCAGAACATTATGAAGGGTGCTGGAATTACTCTGCC
>NZ_WVIE01000081.1:0-272 GCF_010091945.1 Myxacorys almedinensis A | reverse complement strand
ATTAATGCCAATGATACTGATGAAATTCAAAACATATCTGGGCAACTTTGGGAATTCGATGTGGAGCAGCGTAAGGTGACATTAGCAATTCTAATAGAGCTTTGCGATAGTTTGGTTTGGTGGACTCAGCGCTACAAGAAACCTAGACCCAACCAAAATCAAGGAGGACAAGCTGATGCCGAATAGTGAGTATATTCCATTGATGTATCGGGCACAGGTAGAAGGGCGATCGCAACTTCACCGACTAATTCCTAGGCACGAAACTAGTAGCG
>NZ_WVIE01000080.1 GCF_010091945.1 Myxacorys almedinensis A | reverse complement strand
GGATGCAAGACATCGTGGAGAAGCTAGGGTCATCTCTCTATGCAAATAGTCAAACTCGAATCATCGGTTGGGACAACAGATCCCGAATGACGCAAGGCAGAGTCAAAGACTAAGCTCTTTAGAATAAATCCTCTTTAGAATAACTAGGACAGGGTGAGATGGGGCAGGACGAACAATGGATTGGGATAGATGTGTGTAAGCGCTGGCTAGATGTGCATCTACGACCAGAGGGTAAAAGCTTTCGAGTCAGCAATCATGACGGTGGCATCCAAGAATTAGTCACTCATCTGGAGTTACCTTGTGAAGTAGGACGCGTCGTTTTAGAATCCACGGGTGGGTATGAGCGGCAAGTGGCATTGCGCTTGTGGGCATTAGCCTACCCAGTCGTAGTGATCAACGCCAGACAAGGGCGCAATTTTGCCAAAGCGGCAAATCAACTTGCTAAAACTGACCGGGTGGATGCGGCAATATTGGCATGGTTTGGGGAAGCGCTCAAACCGCAGATTCGAGCGTTTGCGAGTGACGCGCAAGCTCAGCTTCAGGATTTAGTGACGCG
>NZ_WVIE01000007.1 GCF_010091945.1 Myxacorys almedinensis A | reverse complement strand
GTGAGTGATAAACGCATCAGTGCGTTAGTGGGGGTTGCTCCGTTCAACCGAGATAGTGGCAAGTGTCGAGGCAGTCGGACGATTTGGGGTGGGCGTGCGAATGGTCGGGCTGGCCTCTACATGGGGACGCTGGCTGCTGTGCGATACAATCCCAAGCTCAAAGCGTTTTATGAACGCCTGCTCAGTCAAGGAAAGATCAAGAAAGTGGCATTAATTGCCTGTATGCACAAGTTACTCCGCATCCTCAATGCGATGATTCGTGATGGTAAATCCTGGCAAGCTCCTGCCTAAAGTGGGGTGAGCCTGCAATCCTTCTGGCTTGGGTTGATTTGAGTTGGAGCGAGTTGAGCGCAGCAAAACTCATCTTGGTTCAACCACAAAGTCTTGGCTAAACACAACTACAACAAGGATGGATGAGCCAACACTTTGTCATGCTTTGAATTGCTTTCCAGTGTTACTTTCTCTGATTCATCTGACTTCTATTTGATTCTTGACTTTCAACATAATCGCTTGCGGGTAACTCGAAGCGGTTCCTACGGAGTTGCGCTCTGCGCTAATCGCCCTATCTAACGCAACAACGCTCTAGACGAAAAGGGGACTCTCTGCGAATCGATTGACAGCAGGGGATGTGACTAGGGGATGGTGCAAACCAACCCCGTTACCGATTAAACGCTCGGTTGGAGAAGCTTGGGTTCGTCCATTTGAGACCGGGGCAGATTGCGCGATCGCGGCTTCAAACGCATCAGCAGCAAGTTGGTGAACCTGAGTCGTCGGATGGATTTGATCCCACCAAAAATATCCGTCTGGATTGCTCGAATTGGGTTGCTCGATTAAGGGATCGGTGATGTTGGTAAATCCAAATTCTCCAGGAGAGGCGGCAATCCGTTGAGTGATGCTGAACAGATCGACTTCAATAATGTCGATGCCTAGAGCGGGTTCTAAAGCCGTCAAAGCTTGGTTGAGCGCCTGATTAAACCCGATGCTGGCTTGTGTGGCTTGGGCAGCAACGCCATTGCGTCTCGGAAACGGCGCTAACCCTAAATCGATGGAATTGGGCACGAGCACTCTTTCTGCCCCCAAGTCGGCTAGTTTGGTAATCGCTGTGGAAATATTAGACACTGCCTGCCGAATGCCTGCGATCGCACCTTGCGGATCGGGCGGCAAATTCAACAGATCATTGCTCCCTGCCCAAACCACGTAGAGAGCATGGGGATCAGCGCCATAAGCTCCTGTTGTTGCGGCGAAGGTATCAATCTGATCGAGCACTCCCGGTAAGTTGAGGCTTTCAGGTAAACCAAATAGAGTCGTCGCGATGTTTTCTCGCCCCGTTTTTGCACCTCCGACTGCAAAACTGCTGATCCGATCGCTGTCTATGCCCAACTGGGGAGCGAGATAATCTGCCCAAATCAAACCGTTGGCGAAGCGCCCTTCAAAATAGGGAGGGCTGGGAGGAAATTGCTGACTTGTCACCCCAAACAGGTTGCCCCGATCCGAAAGGCTGTCTCCAAAAATCACCAGTTGGCTGATGGGCGGCGCGGCGGGCTGGCAATCGAAACCGAGGGCTTTAAGGTCGATGCTCCAGGAAAAGCTTCCCCCTTTAGACAACTCGCGAAGGAAGGAGTTAGCTGCATCAATCAACGGCGCGGCATCAGAAAGCTCAACGGTATACTTGCGCGATAGCTCACTCAAATCGAACGAGAGCAGGTCAGGAGGGAGAGAAACGCTGAGGTTGGGGAAGTCAAAGTTTAGAGTGAGTTGTTTGTTCATGAAGTTCACAAGAAATTTGGTATGACAGCACTGCACATAAACGGGAGAAACGGAGCATTATTAATGTGTAAACTTAACATTAAGACTTGCGTAATTTTCCCAGAGACCCTCACCCCTAGTCTTTCTTTTGCAGGCGAGAAAAACAGGAGTTTTTTAGTTCCTATCACGAGCGAAAAGAGCTAAAGAGATAGCTTCGACTGGGTTTTCAAAGCGGGCAATTTAGACTGCAACGCTGGTTAACGTTTTGGCGATGCCTGCTGCTTCTTAGTCATTGTATGAGATGAACCCGTGTCTAAACGTTACAGTGGTTAAACGGGTGTTGGTACCAATGCTGACTTAAATGTATTGGGTATGAAAATTTTAAGGTGGCTACGATCGCAAGCATTACTTATTGTTGCCCTGACATCGTTTGGCTGGGTGGTTGCTCTAAATGGCAATCAGATCGGTTTAAATCTGGGCGCATCGATTCGGCACACGTTGGCAGCCCCAATTCAGTTGGCAAAGGAGCCGCCCGTTGGGTCGTGGCGCACCCCTGCCCAACCGTCAGTTTCGCCGCCCTTCCCCTCTCCGCCTCTTGAGTCTCCCCGTCAGCCGCCAACTCTGCCCAGCCGATCTCCGAGCGTTGCGCCGCCAAAACTGGGGCATTTTCCTTATCCCCAAGCCGATGTACAAACGCTGGTAGAGATTGGCAAATATGGTCGCCGAGTTGAAACCTTGGCACCAGAAGCTGCGATCGCATGGCAGCAAATGGTGAAGGCAGCCGCCGCCAACAATGTTTCGCTTGTGCCAATTTCTGGCTTTCGTAGCGTCAATGAGCAGGCGATGTTGTTTCGCGATCGCGTCCAGCAACGGGGGCTAGAAAGAGCCGCTAAAAGTGTTGCACCCCCTGGCTACAGCGAGCATCACACCGGATACGCGATTGATATTGGCGATGGTCGCGCTCCCCGCACCGATATCACCTCGGCATTTGCCCAAACGGCGGCGTCTCGATGGCTAACGACCCACGCTCAAGACTTTAACTTTGAGCTATCGTTTCAGTCGAACAATGCTCAGCAAATTATCTATGAGCCTTGGCATTGGCGATTTATCGGCTCACCTCATGCCCTGCATGTGTTTGCCAGCGCCCGCCGAAATCGTAGCTAATCCCGGTTTGAGGCGTAGATTTTGGCTGTCGGTTCTAGCGATCGCCAGCTTGGCTCTGGCGACCCTGAGACGCGAAACAGGTGTTACCGTTTGATCAGTGGTTCGTGTTCTTAGGTCAGCATGAGTGTTCTAACGGTTCAATCGATCAAAAAAGATTTTGGCATCAAAGAAGTTGTTCGCGATGCCAGCTTTAGCCTAGAAGCAGGCGAGAAAGTCGGCTTGATCGGCACCAATGGGTCTGGAAAGTCTACCTTGCTGAAAATGATCGCAGGGTTAGAACCGCTCGATAGCGGGCAGATTGTGTCGCCATCGGGCAGCCAGATTGTCTATCTTCCCCAGCAGCCAGACCTAGATGAAAATCTGACGGTGCTAGAGCAGGTGTTTGCAGATGGGGGAGAGCAAATGACCCTGGTGAAAGAGTACGAGCACCTGACCGAGCAACTCGCCCAGGCTGAAGGCGATATGGATGCGTTGATGGCACGATTTTCTCGCGTAACGGCACGCATGGATGCGATCGCGGCGTGGGATGTTGAAACGCAAGCCAAAATTATTCTCACCAAGTTGGGGATTGAAAATCTAGATGCCACCATCGGTCAACTCTCTGGCGGCTATCGCAAGCGGATCGCGTTGGCAACGGCACTGCTTGCCGAACCCGATGTGTTGCTGATGGATGAGCCAACCAACCACCTGGATGCCCTGTCGATCGAATGGTTGCAAAGTTATTTGGCTCGCTATCGCGGGGCGTTGCTGCTCGTCACCCACGATCGCTATTTCCTCGATCGCGTGACCCATCGGATTATCGAACTCGATCGCGGCGATCTGTTTACCTATAGCGGCAACTATTCTTACTATCTTGAGAAAAAAGCAGACGCCGAAGCCTCGGCAGCCAGCACCCAACGTAAACATCAGGGCGTGCTGCGGCGAGAGTTAGAATGGCTCAAACGCGGTCCTAAAGCGCGGAGTACCAAGCAAAAAGCGCGCATCGATCGCGTTCACGAGATGCAAGATACCGAGTTTAAGCAAGCTCAGGGCAAAGTTGAAATTGCAACAGCAGGGCGGCGGATCGGTAAAAAAGTGATCGAACTGCATCATATTTCTAAGTCCTATCCTCACCCGTCGCGAACCGGAGCTAATCGGACGTTAATCAAAGATTTTACTTACTTATTTAATCCTGAAGATCGAATTGGGATTATTGGTGGCAATGGTGCAGGCAAATCGACGTTGATGGATCTGATCACCCAACGAGTGCAACCCGATGCCGGTAGGATTGAGATTGGCAGCACCATTCACATTGGCTATTTTGATCAACATTCTGATGAATTGCAGGATAGTTTAAATGAAAATCAGCGAGTGATTGACTATCTCAAAAGCGTTGCAGAATTGGTTAAAACGTCTGATGGTGAAGTCATTACTGCGTCGCAAATGTTAGAGCGATTTTTGTTTCCACCCAACCAGCAATATGCCCCAATTCACAAACTGTCGGGTGGGGAAAAACGACGGCTGTTTCTCTTGCGAGTCTTGATGAGTGCGCCAAACGTACTGATTTTAGACGAGCCAACCAACGATTTAGATGTGCAGACATTGGCAGTATTAGAGGAGTACTTAGAAGACTTTAACGGATGTGTGATTGCCGTTTCCCACGATCGCTACTTCCTCGATCGCACGGTCGATCGCATTTTTGCTTTAGAACCGGGTGGCAATCTGCGCCAATATCCGGGTAATTATTCGGTTTATCTGGACTACAAAACCGCAGAAGAAGCAACTGAAAAAGCATCCGAATTGGCAAAGCAGAGCCGGAAAGCAGAGCCGCGATCGCAGCAAAATGCCTCCTCAAAAGCGCCGCCTGCTGCCAACTTGATACACCAAACATCTGCTAATCACAAGCCGCGCAAACTTACCTTCAAAGAAAAGCGCGAACTAGAAACCCTCGAAGCTCAAATTCCTCAAATGGAGGAGGAAAAATCTAAAGTAGAATACACGCTGTACAACAATCCACCCGAAGGGTTTACAGAATTGCAATCGCTATCTGAGAAGTTGGCAATGCTAAGCGAGCAGATCGACACATCAACCGAGCGATGGCTAGAACTGTCAGAAATTGATGCTTAAGAATATGAAAAAACCAATCAACCTTAAATCTCAGAGGCAAGCAGGTTGGCAAGTTCGGCGTGCATGAAGGCAATATCCGGATCGCGCTGAATTGCCTGATCGTATT
This sequence comes from Myxacorys almedinensis A, assembly GCF_010091945.1. Classification (GTDB taxonomy): domain Bacteria; phylum Cyanobacteriota; class Cyanobacteriia; order Leptolyngbyales; family Leptolyngbyaceae; genus Myxacorys; species Myxacorys almedinensis. Next base: position 208,364 of record NZ_WVIE01000007.1, on the reverse strand, counting down.
TTTGCTCTGCTACGGTTCCCTGCTGAGATGGCTGAAGCAAACGCCGCGCTTGTTCTAACAAATCTTTTGTTTGCTCCAAGCTCATTGGCTCTTTGGCACTCATTGCCTCATCAATTTGCACGATAAACTGCGACATCGGGCGCAACCAGCGAAACCATTCATCATCCAGCACAAGCTGAAAAAACTCACCCGTCGAGCGAATGCGCCCATGGGCTTGCTCGTATTCTCCGCGCTCTGAATCGAGCAGCGCTTTGTGCAGCCGCAGTAAGGCAAGACGGGTATCCATCAAGCGTTTGAGGGCAATATCGAAAGAGGAAGTAGAAGACATCAGGCTACGACTCGCGGTAAACACCTTGTTTCATCTTGTCATATTGGAACGGCTTCAGAAGGGCGGCGTTGCTCAATCCACCATCAGCACCACCAGACCGGGAGAATGCCATCAAATTACAGAGCTTGTAAACGGCTCTGGCTCCAACGTTTCCATCCCATTCTCCATCACCGACTTCACACACATCAAATCCGATAATCTGCCGTCCGCTTTGAACGACTTCGCGAAACAAACAAAACGCTTGCTCTAGCTCTAGCCCTCCCGGAACCGGAGTCCCGGTATTTGGGCAAAGTTTAGGATCAAGCCCATCTACGTCAAAGCTGATGTAGACATGCTGCGGCAGTTCTGAGACCATTTGTTGGCAAAGGTCGAGCCATGACATCCCGGCGTACATTTTTTGCTTGAGCATGGGGTCGTAATAGGCGCTGATCCGTCCTTGCGATCGCTCAATGATTTCCACTTCGTCATGGCACACATCTCGGATGCCAACCTGCACCAATTTCGAGATCTGAGGCAGCTTTAAGGCGTTGAACATAATCGAGGCATGGGAGAACTGGAAGCCTTCGTAAGCATCGCGTAAATCGGCATGGGCATCAATATGCAAGATGCCAAAGTCAGAATAGCGTTCTGCTAATGCCTGCATATATCCCAACGGAACGCTATGATCGCCGCCCATGACTGCAACCTGTTTGCCTTGATTCATCGCCGCTTGAGCTTGCTCAAACAGCCATTGGTTCATGGCTTGGCATTCTTGGTTCAGCGTGTGCAGCGTTTGGGCTAACTCCTGGTTTTCTGCGATCGCGCTTCCCTGCTCTAGATGCTCAATCAGTCGCGCCGCCTCTGTTCTCAGAGCCGCATTTTTTGCTTGAAGGTGGGGCGAAATGGCTGTCATAAAGATCCCCTGCTGCCAACCGTCGGGATGGTCAAAGTCAAAAATATCGAGTTGGCGAGAGGCAGCCAGAATGGCTTGAGGGGCAGCAGCAGTGCCAGCACGATAGGAAACCGTCACTTCCCACGGAATGCCAAAAACGATGATATTGGCAGAGTCGTAGTCGAAGGGTAGCCCTAGCAGGTTGCCGTTGTCTACTCCAAGATCGTTGGGATTAAAGGTTTTCAGGATTTCTTCTCTGGTTGCCATTGAGCCGTTCCTAGGGTGATTCGTTGCTGTTGTTCTGAGGGTTTAGTATTGGTTTGTTAAGGATGAAGGGGGGAGTTAGCCTATTTACTTATCTACTCAAACTACTCAAACTACTGAAAGTTGACACTCTACTAGTCTATCGTCGCCTCATCGGGATCAAAGGGGATGACCAACCCACGACGAGCGCTTTTACCCTGGGTGGGCAGATGGGAGGCAACATTAGAATCAGCAACGCCGGACAGAGTTCCATCGCAAGAGGCATGTGATCGGCAGATGCCTTGGTTAAGCTCGATGGCACGAAGCATCGAGAATTTTACTGTGGAAGATTATGTCTGGAAACTTAGCTGGAAAAGTTGCGATCGTAACCGGAGCATCGTCCGGAATTGGGGCAGCAACTGCGATCGCGCTGGCAGATGCGGGGGCAAAGGTTGTGGTTTCGGCACGCAGAACCGACCGACTAGATGCTTTGGTGAAGCGCATTAGCGACCAAGGAGGCGTAGCCTATGCGATCGTGGGAGATGTCACCGATGAGCAGCAGGCAAACGATCTGGTAAACAAGACAAAAGCTCAGTACGATCGCGTCGATATTTTAGTGAACAACGCAGGCGTGATGCTATTGGGAATGATCGATGGCGCAAACACCGAAGACTGGCGGCGCATGGTTAATACCAACGTTCTTGGCTTAATGTACGCAACTCATGCTGCGCTTCCAATCATGAAAGCTCAAGGTGAAGGGCACATTGTCAATATCTCCTCAGTTGCGGGGCGCATTGCCCAAGCGGGATCGGGGGTATATAACGCGACGAAATGGGGCGTCAATGGATTTTCTGAAGCGTTGCGCCAGGAAGTCCACAAAGATAAGATTCGCGTGACGATGATTGAACCGGGAGCCGTCGTCACCGAGTTGACCGACCATATTACAGACGCATCGGCAAAAGAGCGGGTTACGTCTTGGGTTGAGTCAATAACGCCGCTAGAAAGTGAGGATATTGCAGCGGCGATTCTCTATGCTGTGACTCAACCGTCTCGCGTTAACGTCAATGAAATTTTGATCCGCCCGACCGATCAATAAACTAAAAATGGAGTCAGCTTTTGGTTTAGCCAAACAGTTTCCCTAGCGTGCAGGTAGCAGGGATCAGGGTGAAGGTCAATTGCCCGATCAAAGCACTCTAGGGCGGTTCCATACGCCATCATTTCGGTTAGCAGCAAGCCTCGATTAAACCAAGCCTGATGATAGTTGGGTTGCATCAGCACCGCCCGATCGTACGCTGCCAACGCCTCCGCAAATCGCTTTAACCCCGAAAGGGCGTTGCCTCGGCTATTCCAAGCTTTTGAAAAGGTTGGATCACCTGCGATCGCACGGTCAAATGCTGCGATCGCAGCGGCATAATGTTCTCGCTCACAAAGCTGGCATCCCTGCTGCTCCCACCCTGCTGCATCCATCGAACCCTCTCCAAAATTGATACGTTATGAATTTAGTGTGAAAGAAAACGGCGTAGCTGTCTGGGGGAGATTCCTCTACTCCAAGGGATTCGGTTCTCGTCTGGTAGAGCTTTGGGGTGCGCCGTACACTTAAAGTGACAACGTGAAACTAATAGCGCAAAGCTAGCGGAGAACCTTCTGTGCAGCAATTTCTCGACCCGCACTTTTTGATCGAACTTGCCCTCGCCATCAGCCTCAGCGCTGCCTCTGGCTTTCGAGTGTTCATACCGTTGCTGGCATTAAGCGCTGTGTCTGTGTTGGGGCACTATGATCTGCCGCCCAACTTTGACTGGATCGAAAATCCAGAAGCGCTGACCTTGTTTGCGATCGCGTCGGTTTTAGAAGTGGTTGGATACTCGATTCCCTGGTTTGATCATGCGTTGGACGTGCTCGCAACTCCGGCAGCGATTTTGGCAGGCACCGTGGTTGCCGCTTCGGTTGCACCAGAGATGAACCCCCTCGTGCAGTGGACGCTTGCCCTCGTAGCGGGTGGTGGCACTGCCGGGCTAACGAAAGGCTTGCTCAACCTGCTGCGAGGCACCTCAACCGCCGCCACGGGCGGACTTGCCAATCCAATGTTTGCGCTGCTAGAACTGGTCGCGTCTATCTTGCTCTCGGTGTTGGCGTTTACGGTGCCTGTTCTCGCTGGCACTTTGGTGATCGCCGTGTTGGGGTTTGCCGCCTATAAACTGGTGCAGCTTATGGCTCGGTTCCAGTCTCGCCAACCGCCGAACGACCTATCCTCCTAGTAACCTATCCTCCTAGTAAATAGTTCAACCGAATTTGAATCTTAGTTGTTGTCCCTGAGACTTGAAAGGCGGTTTCTGAAAAGCTAGGCGCTCCCAGTCGGATTGCCGGATTTTTTGAGAAACCAAAGCCCTCGGTTGGGATGCCTAGCGCGTTTCGGTTCGCTTGACTGTTGCCATCTGCATCGTGCAGCACTGCGATCGCATAACTGCCGGGCTTCAGGTTTTGAAACTCGACCTGAAACGGACGGTTGGTAATCTTGACACACTGGTTGCGGACGGCTTGAGCAGTCTTGGTGGGAAAGCCTTGGCTGTTGGCAAAAATGCTAAAGCACACCTGCCCTTGCTGGCTGCGGAGTCCATCGATCTCTACCTTCAGCCGGGTTGTCTCTGCCTGAGCTTGGGATGCGCCGATCACGGTTGCACCTACCAAGCTGCCTAAAACGGTTAGCCAGGCAGCACCACCTTGAAGTAATTTCACCATACTATTTGTTTCGCAATGGCTCTCTAAACTGTGTAACTTTATATTAACGTGAGTCTCCAACGAAAGCGCACCTGCGGCAAGTGCGAAAGAAACGAAGCCGAGCCATACATCGCAGTAGTCTAGGCAGTAAGGCAATTGCTTCATAGCCAAAACCGATAGAACACTGGTGCGATTTCGCCCGTCGTGAGTCTGGTTTTGGAGTCGTCGCGTGAAAGACAGTGGTGAAAAGGGGCACCCCTTTATCCCGATTAGGGGAATCAAATGAGCGATCGATGTGTGTGTACACGGTAGCCTGACTAAGGAGGGGTTAAGGGAGGTCGCACGTTTGTAGCATTTACAGATTAATTTGGTATCAGATCTTGAATGCAGCAACGCCCGAAACTCCTAGCGCCGCATTTTGAGAAAGTTCAGTACACTTTAGAAGACGCTTTCCTTGAGTGCGCTTCTATGCCTGTTCGTAAAGATACGATTTTTGAGCAATATCTCGCTCCCGTTGTGCGATTTTTCATCAACGAAGAGGAATTGCGCCGATTTGCAGATAGCATCGATTGGCAAGCCGAAAGCGATCGCTTCCGCAATCCTAATCTTACCTATCCTGTCTATTACACTCAGCATTTTCACAGCATCGAAGGGGGCTATCTCAACATCAGCGCTGCGGTCACTTACGACCCGATCACCCAGTATGTTTTGCCTCCTAATGAAACGTGGGTGCGTCAAAGTCTGATCGATTCGATCCAAGTCCAGCCATCACGCATTTTAGACTTAGGATGCGGAACTGGATCAACAACGCTAATGCTAAAACAAACTTTTCCCAACGCTGATGTGATGGGAATTGATCTATCACCATATATGCTAGTTGTCGCAGAGCATAAAGCAAAACAAGCACACTTAAACATTGATTGGCAGCACCATACCGCAGAAGCCACACCGTTTGCTCCTGCATCGTTTGACTTGATTACGGCTTCACTGCTGTTTCATGAACTGCCGCCCGATCGCGCTCAGGCTGTGCTAGAAGAATGTTTTCGATTGCTCAAACCAGGTGGCGAAGTGCTGATGCTCGATGGCAATCAAAAAACCTTGCGGCAGAGCGAATGGTTGACCCAAATTTTTGAGGAACCCTATATTCAAGCGTATGCTCAGGGAAGTGTGGATGCTTGGATGGGCACAGCAGGCTTTAGAGCCATTCAGACCCAAGAATTTTGGTGGATACATCAGGTTACCCGTGGGGTGAAGCCGCTTCCTGACACAGAGCTTGAGATGGTAGAGTGCGATCGCACTGAGGCGATGGAGCAGTGGGCGATCGGCTAGAGGAGTCTGATTTACCAACTAGAGTCGGACGTGGCGAAACCCTGTAAGTTATAAGAGAACGACGAGACGCGGATCGCGTTTCTTCCTCATGCGTAGAACGGTGTTTATGTCCCTCAAAGCCATCCTTTTCGATTTCAATGGAGTCATTATCAATGATGAGCCACTGCACGAGCGATTGATTGAACAGCTTTTAATTGAAGAAAATTTGCGCCCTAACGCTGGGGAATTTCGGGAATTCTGTTTGGGGCGCAGCGATCGCGCTTGTCTACGAGATTTGCTCACCCATCGAGGGCGAACGGTGACGGATGCCTATTTAGAAACGTTGGTGACGCGAAAAGCAAGGGCATATGTTGAACAGTTGCAAGCGCTAGAAACGTTGCCGATCTACCTGGGATTGGAAGATTTGCTGTTCAAGTTAAAGGGGACAACTTGTAAGCTGGCGATCGTCAGTGGAGCCGTTCGCGCTGAGATTGAGCTTGTGCTAGAGCGCGCCCAACTACGCCACTACTTTTCGGTGATTGTTTCAGGGGATGACGTGACCCCAAGCAAGCCCGAACCCGATGGCTATTTGTTGGCGATCGCACAGCTAAACCACACCTTTTCCGACCTCCAGTTGCAGCCGTTTGAGTGCCTTGCGATCGAGGATACGTTTGCTGGCATTGAGGCGGCGAAACGCGCTCGGGTGCCTGTTTTGGGCGTTGCAAATACGTACCCATTTCACATGTTGCAGCGCCGCGCGAATTGGACGGTTGATCATCTTTCAGACTTGGAATTAGATCGTGTGCAGGAGACTTATGAAGGTGGGGTGAGGGTTTAGGCGTGCTTATATGAGTTGGGCATGAGGTGCGCGCCGTTGGCATGGCAAACCAGTGAAGCCATTTGAAGGATGAACATAGCAGTTTGTGACAAGCGGTTTGTGACAGATTGCTAACGCACCGTCTGGAGCCGCTCTAAACAAAGTTGATGGCTGGAATTAAATAATGCATAGAAGGACAATACGATGATGGTGATCGTCGTGAGGGCTGTCCCGGCTGCGATCGCAAAAATAATCACAATTTGGTAGCGAACTGCCTCAGATGGGCTTGCCCCCGCCAAAATCTGACCCGTCATCATGCCAGGCAGACTCACAATTCCCATCACCATCATAGAATTAATCGTTGGAATCATTCCCGTTCGCAGTGCATCTCGAATCGTGTTGTGAGCCGCTTCCCAACGGGTTGCGCCCAGCGTTAACAGCGCCTCAATTTGGTCGCGCCGACTCGCTAGATCTTCCATAAATCGATCTAAAGCTAGTGAGGTTCCGGTCAGGGCATTGCCTAATACCATTCCCAGTAAGGGAATGAAATACTGGGGATCGTACCAGAGCGGTGCTTGAATGATGCCGTTGACCGTCAGGCTCGTCACAGTGAATGCAGCCAGCAAAATTGACAAAAAGCTATTCCAGTAGATGCTACGGTATCGTCTACGAGTTCGATTCACAGCCGAGATGCCTGCCATGCTTGTCATTAGCAACATGACAAATAATACCCACAATGGATCTCTCAATGTAAAAACCCATTGCAGCACCAATCCGACCAACAACAGTTGCACTACCATTCGGAATGATGCAATCCACAATTGGCGCTCTAACCCCAACCGAAGCGCCCAAGACAATCCGATGTTAATCACAATTAATGCTGCTGATAGCGCTAGTTGAGTATTGCTAATTGGGATATAAGAGCTTTCCATTAGGGTTTACCAAGGTAGATTTGTCGATCACTGATGCGAGCAACCTGCTGCGGATCGTGGCTGACCCAAAGATAAGCCCTGTGAGGATTTGTAGCGTGCCAACGTTCCACAAGAGCTTCAAGTTGCGTGGCAGTTTCTGCGTCTAAAGAAGCGGTCGGTTCGTCGAGCAGCAACACATCCGGAGCAAGCTGCAATGCTCGTAAAAATGCCACAATCTGGGCTTCTCCGCCCGATAACGCAGCAATGGGGCGCTCTAAAAATGCATCGGTTCGCCCAAACTGCTTTAAGTCATTCAAAATGGGTTGGCGATCGTAGGTTTTATCTTGATGTGCGGCGAATTGATAGACGGATCGCAAATTCATTTCAACTGTGCCTTCTAGCAGTGCCGGGCGTTGGTGCAGGTAGAGGACTTGAGTTCGGTAGCGGGGCAGAAACCATTGTGTTAGAGGCTTGCCGTCAAATACAATCTGTCCTGCCTGCACCGAATCTAATCCTGCGATCGCTCTGAGCAGTAAACTTTTGCCGCCGCCAGAAGGGCCGACGACGGCGATGCGATCGCCTGCCCACACCTCAAAATCGATATCTTGCCAAATCCAACCGCTTTGGATGCGGCGGCTGAGTCTTTGGATGGATAACAAAGGCGCGATCGCCCTGCCAAACGCAACGCTGCTGGATAAACGTTCTTTTACCATTACCCTCACCCTAAAAACAGTAACGATCGACGCGCTTTTCTATCACCCTGTTCTCTATCACCCTGGTGCAGTCTGGCTCAATCACGGCGATGGTGTGTGCCGTTACCTCGGAGGGGAGAAAAAGCAGGTTTAAAGCTTCAGGCTTACATTATGAGGATTTAGAACAACGAAGCAATACATCACCTCTGGGTCGAGGTTGGCACCCTTGGCACAGGTGTTGAAATGGATCGGAGAACAGGTCTGGGGCTAAGGTGTGGTCGTCTTCTCATTTCTAGACCAGATCGGAAGTTGGTTGACCTTTTGCAGGGTTAATCCTACATAAGTCGTTTCTGTTCCATTGATGTTCTCGACGCCAAAATAGCCTTGATCGCCATCATGCTCGTGGGGCCCACTCTCTAAAAAATGATACCGCCCCTGCTGTCGAGCCTGGTTAAACGGTGAGCCAATTGTCCATCGCCACCGGGAGGCAAACACCACGCGAGGCAGGATCGGCACCCAATCATTGTCACCCTTTAGCTGATAAACCTCGTCGGCAGTCTCAAACCCTGCCTCTCCATCAAAAGTGCCCCCAAGGGACACAACGGTTAGCCTGGCTGGAAGCCGATCGTGGAGGTAAGGAACGGCTCCTAGGGCGACCTGCACACCGCCACTGGTGCCTAGCAAAATCAGATTAATCGGCTGACGTGGTGATGATGAAACGGGATGAACGGCATTCATCCGATCGACAATGGCGGTAGCGATTCCCCGCCCATAGACTTCGCCGTAGCGATCGTCTGCCGCGATCGCAAACCGCCACAAATTGCGAATTTTGATCAAGACATCCGCATTTTTGAGCCAGCCATCCGCTTCTTCAATTGCCTCCCAAAGCGGAGCGAGCAGCCGTTGCCCCCCTAAACTCTCGTTGGCAGCCGAATAGGGAAACACATCGCGGACGGTGACACAGTTTGGATGAAGCTGCTCTAGTTGATCCAAGAAAAACTTTTCGCCTGACAACAATTGATCTGTCGAAAAATCTCCAACTCCCGACAGGTAAACGATGTAGCAATCGATCTTAGAGTTAGCCGCCTTAGAGTTAGCCGATCCGGTTGCGCCCTGGCTGGCTGAATTGCTCGATCGCAGGCGCTTTTGTTCCTCCTCCTCTTTTAAGCCCAAACTTTCTGCACTTTGGCTGACCCACCAAACCAGTGTTCCGATCGGCGCGAGGGTTCCCCAAATCAGCAGCAAGATTCCTGCTAAACCAAACAGCTTTAGGGTTTCGCCTTGCAAATGGGATAGAAGTCGCTTAACAAACTGAAGCATTTCATTTAGTTAGTTAGATACCGCTTATAAAGTAGAGTATCTCTGAATACCAAAGCGAAGGTTATGGTGCGCTCAAACTTTATGCGATCGCAGCATCTCCTCGCCAAGGGGATAGAGATCTCTGCTGCGGGGGTTCGCTTTTGCCCCGGTTCGCGCGATCGCAGCGACCGTTAAAGCGAGGCTAAGTTAAAGCGAGGCTAAAGTGTAATGAAACCGATTCTGAATCTGTCGTGAGTCCTAAATCTTACCGAAAAAGCTTTTGGAAGACCTTAGCCCATGCCTTGATGCTGAGGTCAGACTTCTACGAAAACGCTCATGACACGCCCCGAAATCGTCGCTGGGCGCTGATCATCGTCCTGATAGCTGCCCTCTCGCATATGCTGGGGTATGCCGTAATTTTGATCGTCAATCGGGCAAGCACCCCGGTGTTTATCTTGGCCCTGTTATTCAACGGTGCGAGCGTTGTAGCGGGCTATTATTTTTGGACGTTTACGATTTGGAAAGTGGGGCAGTGGATGAAACCTATCGACCCAACCTACGGCGATCTGCTGAGTCCGCTGGGCTTTGCGTATGCTCCCCAGATCTTGAATTTTTTGACCCTGATTCCCCTGTTGGGAACGCCGATCGAGTTTTTTTTGGCACTCTGGGGATTGCTTGCGGTAATTGTCGCCATTCGGCAGGCGCTTGATATCCGTACCCGGCAGGCAGCCCTTATTTCTGTGGTCGGATTTTTATTGATTCAAACTGTGATCGGGTCGATTCAAATTCTAGGGCAGCAGGTGGCGAACTGGGTGCTCTAATGGGGCGATCTAACTGGGCGATCCAAGTATTATCGTCTTGTCCAAGGAATTAGGGGGTCTTTGGCGATATGTTGGGAGACGACATAGGCTCCGTAGCGATTGAGGTGGCTGGGGTCGGAGAACAGGTCATTGTCGGCTTTCCAGTTGTCTAGCAAATCGCGGTAGGTAAAGCCCAACTCTCCTGACGCTTGCAGCATTTTTTGCTGGAACTGCTGTTCCCGTTCTTGGCGGAACGGATCGAGGTGCACCTCGGTGAGGGGCAGATTGACAAACACCAGAGGAATGTTCTGCGATCGCGTAAATGCTGAGAGCGATCGCAGCGCCTCAAACTGCTGCCCTTCGAGGGAAAAATTGGCATAATCTGCATCGCTGTTTCCCGGAACTCTAGAATATTTTTGGTAGTACGTTGTCGGGTTAAACCGCACCGAGAGCGGCAAAAACCCATTAATGTCGATCAATCCTTGCCCGTCTAGCACGATGGTCTCGTCCTCAACGGCGGTCGAGCTTTGCCCCAACTGCTGCTTGAACCCCTCTTGCAAGAAAGCCGTCATTTTTTCGCGCTGAGCATACGCCACAGAAAGGGTGCTAAAAAACTGATTTAGCTGATTATTAAACGTTTGATAGCTGTCAGCCACGACGGAATTGGTCTGAGAAATCGTTTCTAGAGGTTTGGTAAACGCCTCTGTGGGCGTCGTTGCAACGGTGACCGAAGCGGTGGACGCATCGGGGAGCTTTTTAAAGCCCGCAGACGACGCGATCGCGTTGAACGTGACATCTGCTTTGCCCCCGTTAAACGCTCGTGAGCCATCGGCAATTAAGATCAACTTTGGCATCTTCTCCGACGGCAAAATTCGCCGCACGATCAGATCGATCACCTGCACCGTTGCCCCATTCACCCCAAAGTTAAAGATTTTTAGATCGCGATAGCCTTGCGTTGCCAGCGTCTGCTGAAGCACCACAGGATCAATGCCTCGCATGGCTCTAGAACTGCCGACAATCAACACATCGGGTGCGCCAAATTGAGCCACGTACTGCCGATAGAGCACCAGTTTTTCATCTAGCTGCCGCGCGTTGAACGCCGGATAGGGCGATCGCGAGGGATCAACGGCGGCTTTGGGTCTGAGGGGCGATGCCATAAGCGCTTTGGGGGCACTGCCTGGTTGCTCCAGCGATGGGGTAGGCGCGGCGGTTGCAATTTCGGTTTGCCCGTCTTGCGTAAAGCCAGCATCGCTCGATCCGGGTTCTCCGGTAAATCCACCCGACTTCTGCAACGAAAGCTGAGGCAGGCTTAGGGGTTCTGGTGTGCGCTCTAAAGACGGCAGTGTCACCGTTGGTGAGGGTTGGGGCTGAGCGTGGGCATTGGGCTTGAGCAACTGTCCCAACACCCAATCAGATTGCAGGGTAAACAACAGACCCAGGGTTCCCCACACGATCGCTACTTTGCGCTCATGGGTGAGCACCGCTTTTGGCTTTTCGTAGCTAGATAAGGCGGTGGGGGTTTCCAGGCTAAACAGATGCGATCGTACCAAGAGCCGTTGCAAGGCGTCAATCACCCGATCGCGAAAGACCGTACCATCTTGCCCGGTTCCATCCGGGCGAAGAGTCAAGGTTCCGGGATCTCGGCTCAGCAGATCGCCCACGTAGGCATCGGAGGCGGCAAATTCCGGCGTTGCTTCGGGAACCACGCGATTAGCGCGCAGCGCCATGCCAGAGTCCTCGCTTTTGACAAAATCTACACCATAGCTCCACAGGGGGTGAGATTGCCCAGCACGGCGTCCGTAGACTCGCGCTCCTTCGAGGTCGGGAAGTTCGAGCGCTTTGAAAAAGTCTGCGACGGTGGTTGTCACCGTGTTTTGCGGCGGACAGGTCGGCGCATCGGTCATCACATGCATCAGATCGTCTCGTTGGCGAAGCTGAATCCGAATGCCGCCTGTGGCTAGATGGAGATCGAGATCGGGGTTGAGCAGGCGCGTAAGTTGGAAGGCGATCGCGCTGAGATCTCCTTGTTTGGCTAAGGCGTGTGTGGCATCGGCAAGCGCCGGATGCTCGGCGGCGGGAAGGTTGAGCCACTCGACCCAGGCAGGGGCAAGCGAGGTCGGGTCTTCATCGGCATGGTCTCTGGTTTCATCTCCGATGCCGTACACCGTCGCACAGTGAATGCCTTGAGGCGCGATCGTTTCGAGTAAGGGCATCAGGGTTGCCAGCACTCTTGCTTTGTCGGGCACACTTTTCCCTTGACAGGAAATATGCAGGGTGATGTCCATCAAGTCTACCGAAACCTGCACGCTCTGCTCAAAAAACACCCGATTGAGCAAGCGCGTCAGCGCGGCTACATCCCCCCACCGCGCCCATTCTTTTAACATTTCGTTGGGCGGGGTTAAATCAATTCTCAGCGTCCAATCGGGTTCAGCTTCGCCCTGCACTTGGCTAAATACGATCGCATCTCGAAACCCATTGAGTTCTAAATCTCGCAGCTTCTGAGCGATCGGTTCTGCCATCAACGACGGATCAGGGCTGTAGGCAGACTCGCACAAAATCCACAGGCGATTGAGCAGGGCTTTGGGAGTCAGGGCTTGAGCACTGGTGAACACCGATGATAAATTGACGATCTGCGGCAGCTTTGGATCGTCGGGCAGCACAACCGATTTGACATTGGCACGCACGGCAACGCCCAAGTTGCTGAAGGCTTCGCTGAGATAGCGTGCGATCGCGTCAGAATGCCCCTGTTTCGCCAAACTAAAATTTGAAACAATCATCGATGAATCGATGGCGATCGCCCGTCGTTCGGTCTTGGCATCTTGAAGTTTTTCTACGTAGCGATCCAGTTGGTTCAGGTGAATCACCTCTCCCCATTGAGGGCGCGATTCTCCCTGAGCACGCCCATAGAGCACGACCTGATAGACGGTCGGCTGATCGGCGGGGAGCAGCGTCTGGAGGTCAGTTTGTGCCAACGCCTGCACCATCTGAGCCAGCACCACAGGCTGGCTAGGGCAGTCTTTCGCTTCATACAAAAGGTACAGGTGATTGCCGCGAGAGCGAACCTGAATCAGAACGTTGGGCACTCCTGCGACTCGGTGCAGCCATTGCATCAACGACGGCTGACGGCGAATCGGGTCGGACACAGTGGGCTTATGCTCAGGGGGATTTAACATCAAATTGCTCTATTTCGACAATTCCACGACACAGGGATGGGACTGAAATGAATGGGACTGAAAAAATAGGATGACTCGAATGGGTACAGGCTTTCACACACGTTGCTTTTTACATTGCTTTTTACAGTGACTTTTGATTTTCGTAATCTTTTCTTTGTTATGGTATGCACAAGCCACTGCATCGGTGAAGACTTTTTTCACCCGTTGATTTTCGCCTGTTGGGTTTTACCCAATGGGTTGCACCAAGCTCCAGAATGGTGCTCGCCGGTGCTGCGGATGGGATTTAGCAATCTCAAATGATAGTGCATAAGGGATTCCAAATCTTAGGTGTTTCTTGCTACAGACAGTTGCTACAGACAGAAGTGTACAAGAACACTGCTAAAACGTGCCACTTTAAAAATCTCTTGGATCACAGCGTTGGCTCCTCACGCTAGTTTGACAAGAGTTTGACAAGGTTGGCTAAACGCTACTTTAATCACTAATTAGAAACCCATTCAGGACTAATATTTATGCAATCTACTGATTTATCTTCGGCTGGCGATCGCGACTCGTTGCGGCTGGGGTTCATTCCTTCAGGTCTGGTTTTGAGTGCCGCTACTGTTCCAGTCCTTGTTGGGCTGGTGAGTGCCCAGGCATTGGCAAGTGCGATCGCAGACATCGGCGCAATGAGCGAAGAAATTTTTCGCGGCGATCGGCTGCCCACGCTAGATTTTTCTGAAGCGTCTGCCGCTCCTTCTCCCGATCAACCCTAGCCCAATCCATTTCTAACCCAATCCATTCCTAACCCAATTCTTTGAATTTTGAGGGCAGTTATCCGATAATTCAAAAATTCATCAAGCCCTCAACCATTCAAGATGAGCCTCCACCGTCTATCGTCTCGCTCTGCCCTCCATTAAGACTCCTGCTGGACTATCTTCTATGAGTTCAATCCGTCCCTCACAAGATGATGTTCTTTCTGGTCTCACCACAGATACCAGCGCTCTGCCTCAGACAGAAAATGCTACCCTGACGACCTCTGCGCTGATGACAAGTGATTTATTTTTGCGACTTCGGGTCAAAACCGTTGAGGATCTCTGGGAAGCGGTTCTCAGGCAAGAGTGCGGTCAAGACCTTGTAGACCTGCTCAACCAGTTGCGCCACATGTGCTCGCCCGAAGGGCAGGCCACCACGTTTACCGGCTCAGAAGTGCTGCAAGTGGTTGAGAAGCTCGACCTCAATGAAGCGATTCGGGCAGCACGAGCGTTTGCCCTCTATTTTCAGTTGATCAACATTGTTGAGCAGCACTACGAGCAACGGGATCAGCAAATTCAGTATCGAGTGGCGAGTGAAGGTGCGGCGGCTCCTGAAAAAATTAGCGGTCGCCAAGATGAAGAAGCGACCAACCGACCAGAGGCGGATTTTCTAGAGCGCAGCCTTCATGAAGACGCCTCCCGACGGGAAATTGGCACGTTTCGCTGGCTGTTTCCTCGGTTGCGGCAACTCAATGTTCCGCCTCAGCAGATTCAACGGTTGCTCAATCAGCTAGATGTGTGGCTGGTATTTACCGCCCATCCGACCGAGATTGTGCGCCCCACCATTCGCGATAAGCAGCGCCGCATCGTCAAAATTTTGCGCGAACTCGATCGCACTGAAGATAGCCTCAAAGCGATCGGGCTATCGTCATCGTGGGAAGCCGACTGCCTGCGCGAACAGTTAACCGAAGAGATCCGCTTGTGGTGGCGCACAGACGAATTGCACCAGTTTAAGCCCACGGTGTTAGACGAGGTGGAAAATGCCCTGCACTATTTCCGCGACGTGCTGTTTGATGCTATTCCTCATCTGTCTAAGCGGCTTGAACAAACGGTGCATGCGTCGTTTCCATCGATGCAGATGCCACGGCGTAACTTTTGCCAGTTTGGGTCTTGGGTGGGCAGCGATCGCGATGGCAATCCCTCGGTGACGTCTGGCATCACATGGCAAACGGCGTGTTATCAGCGCCGGGTGGTGTTGGAAAAATATCTCGAATCGGTCAAGCGTCTGAGTGATTTGCTTAGTCTTTCGCTGCACTGGAGCGATGTGCTCCCCGATTTATTAGAATCGCTCGAACAAGATCAGCAGCGAATGCCAGCGGTCTACGAGCAGTTTGCCATTCGCTACCGCCAAGAACCCTATCGCCTTAAGCTTGCCTATATTGCTCAACGGTTGCAAAATACCTACGATCGCAATCAGGTTCTCTATAGCGGCGATTTCCTGGTGCAAGACCTTCCAGAGTACGATGAGTTGACGTTTTATCGCTCTGGCAGTGATTTTCTCCTCGAACTCCACCTGATTCAGCGCAATCTCTCTGAAACGGGTCTAAGCTGCCGCGATCTAGAGCATCTCATTGCTCAGGTGGAAATCTTTAGCTTTAACCTGTCTCATCTCGACGTGCGGCAAGAAAGCCCCCGCCATGCTGAGACGATGAATGAAATCGTTGAGTATTTGCAAGTGTTGCCGAAGTCTTATCACGAGATGACGGAAGCAGAGCGGTGTGAGTGGCTGATTACCGAATTGCAGACTCGTAGACCGTTGATCCCCGCCGGGATGCCCTTCTCGGAGCGGACTCAAGAAGCGATCGCAACGTTCCGCATGATTCGCAAGCTGCAACAAGAGTTTGGTCTCGATATCTGCCGAACCTACATCATCAGCATGAGTCACGACATCAGCGATTTGCTAGAAGTGCTGCTGTTTGCTAAAGAAGCGGGGCTGTACGATCCGGTCACTGGAGTGGGTACGGTGCGAGTTGTGCCGTTGTTTGAAACGGTAGAAGACTTGCAGAAAGCACCGGGCATCATGACTGGGATGTTTGATCTGCCGTTCTACCGGGCGATGCTGTCCGGCGGATTTGAGCAGTATGAACAGCGCAAAGAGCAGGAAGATTTAGCACAATTTTCTCTGCAAGAAGTGATGCTGGGCTACTCTGACAGCAACAAAGACTCCGGATTTTTGAGCAGCAATTGGGAAATACACAAAGCCCAACAAGCCCTCCAAACCATTGCCGATCGCTATGGCGTGGCGCTGCGAATCTTCCATGGTCGCGGGGGGTCGGTCGGTCGGGGGGGCGGCCCGGCTTACGAAGCGATTTTGGCGCAGCCGGGGCGCAGCGTCAACGGACGAATCAAAATCACCGAACAAGGCGAGGTGTTGGCGTCTAAATATTCGTTGCAGGACTTGGCGCTCTATAACCTTGAAACGGTGACCACGGCAGTGATCCAAGGCAGTTTGCTGCGGACGGGCTTTGATGATATTCAGCCGTGGCATGAGGTGATGGAAGAATTGGCAGAGCGATCGCGCACTCATTATCGGGCGTTGATCTACGAACAGCCTGATTTTGTTGATTTTTACCATCAAGTCACGCCGATTGAGGAAATCAGCCAACTGCAAATTAGCTCTCGTCCTGCCCGTCGCGGCGGCAAAAAGGATCTCAGCAGTTTGCGCGCTATTCCCTGGGTGTTTAGTTGGACTCAGAGCCGATTTTTACTGCCCTCCTGGTATGGCGTTGGCACAGCGCTGAACATGTTTCTAGACGAGAATCCTGAAAAGCATCTTGCGCTGCTGCGCTACTTCTACTACAAGTGGGCGTTTTTCAAAATGGCGATCTCTAAAGTTGAGATGACCCTCTCTAAAGTTGATCTGCAAATTGCCAGTTACTACGTTCAAGAACTGACTCTCCCAGAAGATCGGGAGCGCTTTGAGCCGGTGTTTGAGCAGATCCGTAACGAGTTTTACCTGACGCGCAGATTAGTGCTGACCATCACAGGGCATAGCCGACTCCTCGATGGTGATCCTGAATTGCAGCGATCGGTACAACTCCGCAACGGCACGATTGTTCCTCTGGGGTTCTTGCAGGTGTCGTTGATCAAGCGGTTGCGGCAACACAAGACGTTGGCATCGTCGGGCGTGGTGCGATCGCGCTATAGCAAAGGCGAACTCCTTAGAGGCGCGCTGCTTACGATCAACGGTATTGCCGCTGGAATGAGAAACACAGGATGATCTAGAGGGGACACCGGCGAGAACGAGGCAGGATTGACTGGTATTGGCAGAAACGCGCGGCTCAACCTCTTTCGGCTCGTCTTTAGATTTGATCTAAGGTTTCGTCATACGCCTACGCCGTTCCCCATCCCGAATGCGTTTTGCTTCGAGGCGCGCTTGCCACTCGCGAATGGCATTTGCCGTGCGGATGATTGGCGACACAAATTCTTTGGGGTGGGGTGGCTCTGCAACGGGAGCAAGGGGCTGGTTGCTCATGCAGGGTAGCAACGTCTGCACATGGGATTCTAGCTCCAGCGCCCGGAATACTTCGTCTGCCGACTGATAGCGTTCTTTGAGCGATGCCTTTAACATGCGGGCTAAAACTCGCCCAAAATAATCACTCACTTGCACATCGCCCTGCCACAAAATTTCGCCTGTGCGTGGCTCGTAGTCAAACTCTAGAGGCGGCTTACCCGTCAGGAGAAAGAGGCACGTCATGCCCAAGGCGTAGAGATCCGTTGCAAATACAGAGCGCAGAGAAAGCTGCTCTGGAGGCGCAAATCCTACGGTTCCAATAAAGTGAGTGGAGAAGGTTCGGCAGGTTGCCGGATCGACGGTCATCACCTTTTCTTTGACTGCCCCAAAGTCAATTAGAACCAATCGCCCGTCTTCATGGCAGTGCAAAATGTTAGAGGGTTTGATGTCTCGGTGAATGACATGATTGCTGTGAACGTAGTGCAATACGGGCAGAAAGGCTTTCAAAAACTGTTTTACCTGCTCTTCTGACCATACCCCGCCGCGACGGATGCTCTTGCTCAGGGTTAGACCTCGTACATATTCTTGAACTAAATAAAATTCGCCTTCAATCTCAAAATAGTTCAGCAAATGCGGGATCTGAGAATGGGTTCCCAATTGACCTAAAATTTTTGCTTCTTGCTCAAACCGTTGCCGCGCTTTTTCTAGGAGACGGGGATCGCGCACTTTGGGCGAAAGCTGCTTGATGATGCAGACGGGAGTTCCGGGAAGCTTTGTATCTCGCGACAAAAACGTGACGCCAAATCCGCCATGACCGACCAGTTTGCGAACTTCGTAGCGATCGCACAACAGTTGCTTGGAACTGCACATTCGTCCGAGATGGGTTTGTTCCAAGAGTTCAGCACGCAGGTTGGAAAAATCAGCGGGCGGAGGAGTCATTGCAGAAAAAAAAGACCAAAGGTATCTCAATTGAATGGGTGATCTACGACCCAGATTACCCAGCCCAGCCTTCCCTACCCCAGGAGAGGTGCCCTAGGCAGAAGGTACCTGTCAAAATTGCTACTCATGTCAGGCATCGGGAGTATCTCTAGTGTAGGAAGCGATTTGCAGAGCGGGAAAAATCTTCACGGTTTTGATAAATCTACTTCTCAGAAATAATACGGAGTTTGCAACTAGCTCCAGTAATCAATAATATCCGTGCCTGCATCGCTGAGCATTTGCCGCAAGAGCGGTAGACTCAAGCCAATCACATTTGTATGGCAGCCTTCAATTCTTTCAACAAATAGCCCCCCTCGACCTTCTAAGGCAAAACAGCCCGCACAGTGAAGCGGCTCCCCGGTATTGATGTAGGCTTCGATTTGGCGATCGCTAATTTCTGCAAAATAAACTCGCGTTATTTGGGTTCGCACGATCGATGGATAGGGCATTAATGAGCCTTGTTCGGTGGTGAAAGGACGCAAGAGTGCATGACCCGTGTAGAGTTCGCCCACCTGCCCCCGCATCATTTGCCAGCGTGCGATCGCGTCTTGAGCATCCTTGGGCTTGCCATGAATTTCACCATGAATTGCCAAGATTGAATCGCAACCGAGAATGAAACCTGGATTGCGGGAAAAAAAACCGGGGGGAAGTTCTGCTTGGCGAGAAAAAAGCGCTCTCATCGTTGCCTCTGCCTTTCCCTGCGCCAAAATTTCGACCAATTCTAATGGATTCGTCACCTTGACTTGCGATTCATCAAAATCGCTGGGATACACCAACGGTTCAATTCCTGTGGTGTGCAGCAATCGTTTACGGGCAGGCGATGCAGATGCCAAAACAAAAGGAATCATCATAAAAACTAACCAAATACGCCGCCCCGTAGAAACGCGATCGCATCCCGTCTCTCTTCCCAAATCCCCCAAACCGACCCGATCAAGCCAAATTCAGTCCGGTCCCATCAAGAGTCAACCGAAAACGATCGCACCGCCAATTCCAGCGCGTCTTTCATCTTGCCCCACCGAACTTCTGGTGTCGAGGCATTGAAGGTATAGAGCTTATTGCGAAAAACGATCGCACTTGCCAAATTATGACGCTGCGTTTGGTCGGGCAGCGTGACCAAATACTCCAGCGTGTAATATTGCCGATTTGCCACCTCACGGGCTTCCGCCGTAAGTAATTCTGCGGTTCGCCCCGAATCAGGCGGCGCGATCGCACTTTTGCCCAACTGGTAACCTACCTCGCTCGGCGTTCCTAAATCGCTCAGCGTTGTCTTGCCCTGCACCGGGTTGATCACCACACTGACATTATCGGTTTGCTCAATAATGTCGTGAAACACCACATCAGGTCCATTACTCACACTGATCTGAAGCCAACCATTAGGATACAAAAACCGATAGCCATCCGTACTGTCAGAAAAGCTTTTCATTCCAGTGACGCCTCCCGAAACGCAACCCTGCAAACCCAACGCAACGACAACCAGCAGGATAGCAACAATTCGTCTCAGCATTTCTCTGTTTCCT
Source organism: Myxacorys almedinensis A (assembly GCF_010091945.1). Classification (GTDB taxonomy): domain Bacteria; phylum Cyanobacteriota; class Cyanobacteriia; order Leptolyngbyales; family Leptolyngbyaceae; genus Myxacorys; species Myxacorys almedinensis. Next base: position 188,467 of record NZ_WVIE01000007.1, on the reverse strand, counting down.
AACGACGCGATCGACTCAAAAAACATTTTACGCCCATTGGCTCATCTTCCGAGTGCCTGACGTGGGCTTAACGTGGGCTTAAGATCAGGCAAGATGACCGCAACCAATGGGCGTAAGTTTTTCCTATTGTCCCATCTCTCTTGTCGTGAGCGATCGCAATTATTTACCAATCTTTTGCTGATTTGGCAGAATGAATCAGAGATTCCATGGGTAGAAGCCATCGCTAGCCGATTAAAATAAAAGGCTAATTACGAAACATCCGGCTTGACATTTAGTGACAACCTGTCGATCCCGATCCCGATTTGGGTAAAATTCTCGTGGACGTTACGCCGAGTAGGGTCAACCTCAAGGCAAAGTGCCAGCTTTAAAACCAGGAACTATTAACGTTGTTGGTGTATTCAGGTATATCCTGTCTCAGTGATTAGTTAAGCCGCAATTGGAAAGAGTGTCTCCGTGAGCGTAATGCAGTTGAATAGTCCATCTGCCCCGTCAACCCCTCCCACGCCTATTATTTTGGATAATTTGCCCGATCCTCCTGTGCCGGAGGGTGTGTGTCCTCGTCGAACGCGGTTGCAGATTGATCTATTGTTGTTGGCGATCGAAGCCCTCGATCTGGGAGGATCGGAAGCGATTTTAGCGATCGCCAGCGATCTCGATTTACGGAGCGTCCTCAAACATCGCGTCGTGCTCTGGCAGATGCGTAGCACAAATCCCCTCCGTCGCTACGCTCAACGCCGCCCTCTGACCATTCTCGAAGCCAAAGCGCTCGTCGTTGTCACCTGCTACTTAGCTAGGCGGCTAACTGTGTTGATTCGTCAATTGCTGCTTGCTTATCAGCAACTTAGCGATAAAGAATTATCGCCCGATCATCACTTCCGCCTGTCAGAATATCTAGAGCGGTTTCGCGCCCATTTCCGAAGCCGAATGAATCCTCGTCGGGCAGGGGTGATGGTTTATAGCTCGGATGAAAAACTCAACGAGTTAGCGCTAGACTTGCTCAGCCAGTTGCTATTTTGCACCGGAACCTCTGGCATGCAGCGCTTGTGGATCAGCTTGTTTGATGGGGAAGTGTCATGACGATTCAACGCCAGTATAGTTTGCCAAATTGCACCCTCGTGCTAGAAGGTCTCTCAGACCAAACCGACGCTTCTGAGGGCGAAATGCGCCCGGTCATGTCGCTGCTGATCAATGCAGAATGCCATCTTCCAGGGCAGGAAAAGCCGCTTTTGGGAGGTCGAGAATTTTTTGAAAGCCTGGTGACGGCGGTGAGTTTGTATGCCCAAGAATTTTTAAGCGGACTCCATCTACCGCGCCATACCTACAGCGATCGCCCCTCGTTTGTGAAGCTAGAACGCCTCGATCGCAATCATCACCGTCTGAGTGTTGACCCCGACGAAAACAACACGATGACGGCTCAGCAGGTGGTAAACCTGACAACGGTGCAATTGTTTGATTTGGTAGAAGCGATCGACCAATTTGTTGCAGATACTCAGACCTTGCCCTTTTGGTCGCTCAATTTGGCTCCGGTTCCGAAACGCTATGTCAAGAGCCCAGAACCGATCGCTAAACAAGCCATTCCCGCGACGATCGGGCTGTCTGGCTTGGCATTGGCGGCTCTGGCATTTGTCAGCCTGCCAGCGCCCAAGGTGAGAGTGCCAGAGTGCCTGACCCCCGAAGCAACAGACTGCCCAGGCGCGCTCAATCCTTCTGAGGCAGCTACCAGCCCCCCTAGCCCGTCTGTTAGCCCGTCTGCCAGCCCGTTTGTCAGTCCTTCTGAGGCTGCTAGCCCCAGTCCAGAGGCATCGGCGGCAAGTCCTGCTCCGGATTTGGTGCAGCTAGAGCAAACCTTGAATTCTGCCTCTGCCATTACCGATCCTCAAGAGTTGGATGCGATCGCCAAGCGGCTTTATGACCAAATCAACGGTCAGTGGAAGACCTCTCCTCGCTTTACCGAGAACTTAGAGTATCGGTTGGGCGTTGCCAAAAATGGCGATATTGTGGGGTACAAAGCCGAAACCGACGCTGCCCTAAAGAATGTTGGTCAGACACCGTTGCTCGAATTGCTCTACATTCCGACCAGTAGCGCTCCGGTACAAGAAGCGATCGCACAGTATAAAGTGGTGTTTACGCCACAAGGAAAGCTAGAAATTGCGCCGACCGGAAGTTCGATCGGGGCGGCAACACCTTCAGTGACGCCTAGCCCTTCTGCCGTCCCTGCTATGCCAGGAGAAATTACAGATAAAGCGCAGCTAGAAGATTTACAGCCGAAAGTGTATGACGTGATCGACCAAAACTGGAGAGGGACACCCCCGTTTGATAGAGATTTAGTGTACCGAGTGCGGGTAAAAGCCGACGGTTCGGTGGTCGATTATCAACCCGATAGCCAGATTGCTAGCGATTATGTGAAAGACACGCCGCTTGCTCAGTTGGGTAAGCCCTCTGAACCCAATGCCGAGCCACAAGAACCTGTTGCTTCGTTTAAAGTGGTGTTTAAACCAAGCGGTGTGTTGCAGGTCAATCCTTGGTATGGCTTACAAACCAAGTAGGTGCGTAGAAAAGTCAGGATGCGTTGCGCCTATCACCAGCGTAAGTGCGATGGGCATGAAAGAGTGCACCAAAAGCTTGCCATAGCATAATTGGTTTCCTACGGGGTTAACCATCACGTTTGCTGCTGTTTGAATACCTGTTGTTTAAATACCTGTATTTAGAGACTTGTGTTTGGATACCTATTCTTCAGAATCGCTCAATTGATTCAGCAAGTTTTTTTTCGACTCTTTAAGCTGCTTCCAGAGTTCTCTAATTTCGTCATAGGCTTCCTGGGGCGGGATCTTGCCAGATGTTTCTAGCCCGCATAACAGCGAGACTCGTTGAGCAAATTCTTGCAGATTTGCGTTGAAGGCAAGATGCTCTGGGGTAAAGTCTCCCCGATAGCGAGCGGTGGGATATAGAAATTCGTTTTTGCTGCGATCGGCGTTGCCCATCTCAGAAGAATCACGTTGGTCTGCCACAGTTATCTTTGCCTCAAGATACGTCAATCCATCCCTTAGTTTTAAAACATTGCGCCAAGAAGTGGAAGAATAATTAGCAAGCGTTTTAGACTACCTTCAAATTGGGCACTTCAGAATGTTTCTGGTGGCCTTCATTGCGTCTTCCACAGTCTGCACCAGCGAGAGTTGCGCGCCTCCCCATCGCCGAAAAAACGCTTGGCTCACGGCATCGTCTGTCAGCAGAATAACAGGCTTGTTTGCCTTGAGGGCTAAAGCCACTTCTGACGCCGTTCCAACTCCCATGCCACAGGCAATCACCGCTTGGCTAGAGAGGACGTTGATATTGTTTCGGGCATTGCCCATGTCGGTGATGATGGGAATGTCGATCGCGTCAGACATTACCGTGTTCTGATGGGGAAGAATGCCAATGGTCAACCCTCCAGCCTGTTTTGCGCCTCGGCTGACGGCATCCATCACTCCTAGGTTGCGCCCACCGCTCAGCACAACCCAACCTGCTTTGGCGATTTCCTGACCCAGAGCATAGGCAGTTTGAATCTCGATCGGCGTGGCGTGGCTACTGGCTCCCATGACGCCAATGATAATTTTAGGCATCGATTCTTTATGGAATGCGGGTACGTTACAGAAGAACGATATAGCAGAACCATAATCTGAATCGTTTTACCACTCAAGCCCTATCTGTCGAACCCTGGATGCACTGGTATGGATTCTCCACTGCTGCCCTACGTATCTGTGATTGTACCGATCTATAACGGTGAAGCCGATCTACCGGATTTGCTAGCCTGTCTGCGATCGCAAGATTACCCCCGCGATCGGGTTGACTATTTGCTTGTGGATAATGGCAGCCGCGATCGCACCGCCGCCTTGCTCACCGCCGCCATGCAAACCGAAACAATCACCATCCGGGCGCTCAGCGAACCTCGCATCCAAAGTTCTTATGCCGCCCGGAATCTGGGTATCCGAACGGCAACGAGCACCATTCTCGCCTTTACAGACGCAGACTGCCGCCCCCAACCCAACTGGCTGTCTACCTTGGTGCAGCCGTTTGCAGACGAAACCGTTGGTTTGGTGGCTGGAGAAATTCAGGCGCTACCAGGGCAGACGCTGCTAGAGCGCCATGCCGAACGGCAAGAAACGCTATCGCAAAAACATACGATCGCGCACTCGTTTTGTGCTTACGGTCAAACTGCCAATCTTGCCATCCGATTAGAGGCTCTCAAACAAGTCGGTTTGTTTCGCCCTTACTTAACCACAGGCGGCGATGCAGATATATGTTGGCGGATCTTGAGACAAACCCCCTGGCAGTTTCGGTTTGCTGACGGCGCGATCGTCCGGCATCGTCACCGCGCCACCTTGCCAGAACTCAAGAGCCAGTGGCAGCGCTATGGGCGCTCTAACCGTTATCTCCACGACCTCCACGGGGTAGATCTGATGCGCGAACCCACCTTGCAAGAATCTGTTTATCGCCTCACCCGCTGGATGGTCAAAGAACTGCCAATTTCAGCCGCAAAGCTAGTGTTGGGCAAAGCAGAGCCGGTCGAGTTGGTTGGAACGCCGATTGGTTTAATTTGTGCTCAAGCCCGTGCGATCGGGCAGCGCCAACCTGCCTTACCCGCTCAAGCGCGAGAGATTGAATGGCTGTAAACTGCATCCTTGCGCCCAAAGTTCGCTAAATTAAAAGAACTAAACTAGAGGATCAGCGATGCCGGGGCAACTCGTATTGGTAGATGACGAACCAGGACTTCGCGAGGCAGTGCAAGCCTACTTAGAAGACAGTGGCTTTGAGGTGCAGACCGCCAGCAACGCTCGCGATGGGTGGGACCTTGTGCAGAAAGTGTTGCCTGACCTGGTGATCACCGATGTGATGATGCCTCAAGTCAATGGCTACGAGTTTCTCAAGCAGTTGCGAGAAGACCCCAGATTTCAAACGTTGCCTGTCGTCTTCCTCACTGCACGGGGCATGACCAACGATCGCATTCAAGGCTACGAAGCAGGCTGCGATGCCTATTTGCCCAAACCGTTTGACCCGGATGAACTTGTCGCGATCGTCACTCGTTTGCTGCAACAACGGGCAGCCATTAAAGCTGCCGCCAGCGATGGCGAAAATTCAGACGTGGCAGACTTGTCGCGGCAAATTGCAGAAATTCGGGCAATCCTCACCCAGAGGGGTGCGATCGCAACCAGTCCACCTCCCATTAAGTTAGACTTTACGCCCAGAGAGCAGAGCGTTTTAGAACTGGTGGTAGACGGTTTGATGAATAAAGAAATTGCTCGTCGCCTTGAAACCAGCGTCCGAAATGTGGAGAAATATGTCAGCCGTTTATTTAGCAAAACTGGAACCAATAGCCGCACCGAGCTAGTTCGCTTTGCCCTAGAACACGGTTTAACGAAATAGACCTCTACGTTCATCACCTGACTAGCTAAACCCGACTCTCACCGTGGTTTGAGTCCCCCGCTCAATGTCTAACGTGCCATTGATTTGCTGCACTAGCGACCGAATCAACTGAAACCCTAGCGATTCTGCGGCGTTGGGGTCAAAGTCTATAGGCATCTGATTGCCACTATCGCTCACCCTCAGCATCGCTTGCCCGCTTCCATCTTGGGCAAGCGCCACAATAATTTCGCCTGCTCTGTCTCGCAAGCCGTGTTTTAGCGCGTTAGACACGAGTTCATTCAGAATCAATCCAATCGGAATCGCTCGATCCGGAGAAACTTGAATACTGGAACTGATGTGGATTCGCAGCGTGATCTGATTTGGATCGATCGCATTGATCCGAACTAGCGTCACGGCTAAGCCTTGGATGTAGTCGCCCAAGTTAATTTCAGAACGATCTTCCGCGTGGGACAACCGCTCATGAACAAGTGCGATCGAGTTGATCCGACTTTGGTTATTTCGCAGCAATTCCTGCACCACCGGATCGCCGGATCGCATGACTTGTAAATCTAGCAAACTCGAAAAAATCTGCAAATTGTTTTTCACCCGATGGTGAATCTCTCGCAGCAAAATCTCTTTTTCTTGCAGGGAAGTTTGCAGACGCTCTATTTCCATAGTTTCAGCTAGGGAAAATCGCGACCGAATGGTTAGCTGAGCCGCTTGTAACAACGCCAGAGCCGTCTGCAACTCGTCTAGAACGTGCCGCTGCAAGCCGGAACTGAAGCTCGGTTGTGCCGCCAAATCCTCCTCTGGAATATCACGGAGCGCATCGCGCAGCAAGGTAAGCCGCTGACGAATTGCCTCTAGCTGTTGGGAAAACCCACCATCATTAATATCCGAACTCATTCAACGCTCTCAGGAACTCAACCAAAAGTCAGTACTTCACAACGTTAACGATGGTTTGGGGGCGGAAACGGCTCGTCATTGCGGTTATTACTGAATTGACCAACACATCTTAGGGATGCACAGCTAAAACTACAGGGAAAACACGGAATATAGGGGGATTGAGTATACAAGCTACCACCAATTTCTGGGTAGAAAGGTCGCTGATGTGCCACTTTCATCAAAATGGCTCTATGGCAACCGCTTGAGAGCCAGGTTAAAACAGTGGGGCGCTGCTAAGATAGGGTCTCGATGGATCGACTAAATTAAGAATAGTAAACGAATAAGTCAGTTTAGATTCGAGGCACTTATGGCTGCTAATCTTGCTCCAGTTCCAACGTTTGAGAAGCCAGCCGCACAGGATGTGGCATCTCTTCGGCAGGTGTTTGCGTCGCTAACTGCTGAGAGTTGTCCTCATTTCTACAATTTTCATATGCATACCCATTGTTCCGATGGGCAGTTGCATCCTGAATCCCTTGCCAGACAGACAACCGAACTTTCTCTCAAAGGGTTTGCCATTACTGACCACCACCAGATCGCGGGGTTTTATGAAGCTCAGCGCTGGCTTGAGGAATGGCAACAGTCTACCGATCAAACCATGCCTCACTTGTGGACAGGGGTTGAGATCACCTCTAGGTTACTAGACACCGAGGTTCACATTCTCGGATTTGCGTTTGATCCCCAGCACCGGGCGATCGCATCTTATTTAAAAGGAGCCGCTCCGCTAGAAGGAGCCGCGATCGCATCGAACGTCATCTCCGCAATTCACCAGGCGGGCGGGCTTGCCATACTCGCGCACCCCGCTCGTTATCGGCGATTGCCCGATGATCTGATTCCTGCTGCCGTCAACTCTGGCATTGATGGTGTGGAAGCTTACTATTCGTACAATAACCCTAAGCCTTGGCGACCCAGCCCGGAAGCAACGCGGCATGTTCACCAGCTAGGTGCAAAGTATCACCTGCTCAACACCTGTGGCACAGATACTCATGGTCTGAGTTTGCTGCAACGGCTTTAGGATATTGACGGCTTGTCAACAGGCTCGTTTCCAACAGGGAGAGGGACTTAGAAATTTTGCTTTTCTTCAGGGAAAGAGGGGTTAGGACGCTGAGAGCGATCGCATTCACGCAAAAAACAAAGGGCAGAGCAACTTGAAAATGCTTCTGCCCATTTTTATGGTTAGTAATATGAGAAAGCCTAGCTATTAAACCCAAGGAAGTATGAAGAAATATGAAGAATCTGAAGGAGAATCTGTTGGTTCCTAACCCGCTTAACAGCCTGACCGTTAACAATTTAGGGGATTGATTAGCCAAAACGCGACATCAGTGCGATGAAGCCAACGCACGTTACAGCAAACAACAGAACCATACCAAACGACTGACCAAGGTGCTTTTGAGCAGGTTGCATAACGTCAACTCTTCCTAACATTTAGTGAGTTCCTTAACACTATCAACCTCGCTAAAGTTTTGTGAGAAACGCAATCTAAATTAAACTTACGACATCTAACTTTATATATCACTTATTTTATGCTGAAAGGCTATGGCTGAAACGAGCCAGTGCCAGAATTGCCAATGGTCAAGCATAAGCGGTTGCGAAAGTGCGATCGCGTCTCGGCTAGCCCAAGTTTCTCTCACCACAAAAACCTTGACCGCCGAGAGGATATGGTCGGCGGTCATTGGGGTTGTTATGTGTGGATGGCGCAGTGTTAGCTACTAGATTGCTGAGTGGGTTTAGATATATGCTGTCTCACCGGAACATACTGCTGACCGACGTATCTTCATGAATCCGCCAAATCGTTTCGCCTAAGACACTTGCCACCGAAAGCACGGTCAGTTGAGGAAACCGATTTTCTTCTGCGATCGGGATTGTGTTGGTCACAATCACCTCTTCAAGAACCCCGCTAGAGAGGCGCTCGATCGCAGGTGGCGAAAAAATAGCATGAGTGGCACAAGCATACACTTGACGCGCCCCTTGTTGACGCAATAGCTTTGCCCCTTCTGTAATCGTACCGGCTGTGTCGATCATGTCATCGACGAGAACTGCCGTTTTGCCTGCCACATCACCAATGACATTCATCACTTCAGCCACGTTGTGGGCTTGGCGGCGCTTATCGATAATGGCCAGTGGGGCATCATCAAGCTTTTTCGCCAAGGCTCTCGCCCGGGCAACCCCGCCAACATCTGGCGACACCACCACAATATCGGGAAGTTGCTTGCTCTTGAGATAGTTGATCACGGCTGGAGAGCCATACACATGATCGAGCGGAATATCGAAATAGCCTTGAATTTGTGCGGCGTGCAGATCCATGGCCAAAACGCGGCTTGCACCCGCTTGGGCGATCAGATTTGCGGCTAGCTTTGCCGTAATCGATTCTCGCCCAGCCGTTTTACGATCGGCTCTGGCATATCCATAGTAGGGGAGCACTGCTGTAATTTGCCGCGCCGATGCCCGACGGCAAGCATCGATCATAATCAGCAGTTCCATCAGATGATCGTTTACGGGTCGGCAGGTTGGCTGAATCAAGTAAACGTCACAACCCCGAATCGATTCTTGAATCTGAACGTAAAGCTCGCCATCTGCAAACCGTTTCCGCACCATCGGACCGAGATCCATGCCTAGATAACGCGCCACTTCTTGAGAAAGCGCAACGTTTGCTGAGCCAGAAAGCAGCCGAAGACGATTATTGTCAGGCAGAGAAGGCAAAGTAGACGGAGGAGTGAGTGTTGCAGAACGGATCACATTAAGCCCTCAAACGCATTCACCGCAATGGTATCACCAGGGCATTTAAGCTGTCGCCCTAAGATATATCAATCTAATGAGTTTGTTAATTGCTGAGTTGTTAATTGCAAAAGCAGCAAACGCTTTATAAAACTGGACTGCTGACATCGTACATAATATGGCTCAAAGTTTCTTCACCCTGTCAGAGGAATTGATCGGCAGTGGTAGATGACCAAAGGGAGTCAGCAGATGAAACAGGATTCAACGCCACTTATTTTGACAAATTTGCTTCGCGATCGCAATCTTTTTTAGACAGGATCTGACCCTTCAGGGTCAGGACGGTTTTTTCTGGTGAAAAATCAACTTTTGCGAGAAAATGTGCTTCTAGATACAAAATCTAGATTTAGAAAAGCAATCAGCCGCCGATCTGCGACATGGTGCGATCGTAGCTGCCCAAGGTGCCCGATGCTCGCTGTTTGTAATTGATTTCGGGTTTAAGCAGGAGCAAATCGCTGACCTGCGATCGCAGATCTGCCAGGGAAGCCTGCGATCGCAGGGCGGTGCGTAAATCAAGCTGCCCGATTTCGTTGAGCAAGCAAGGACGTAACCAGCCATCGGCGGAAAGGCGCATTCGATTACAGCGATCGCAAAAGCACTCTGACATTTGACTAATAAATCCTAGCGTTCCTTTTGCACCCGGAATTTTAAATACATCCGCAGGACCATTACCTTTTACATGGGCTTCTGTGAGTCCCCAGCGTTGTTTAATTTGTTGTCGAATTGTTTCTGAATCGATCCAGCCCTTATTGGCGAACAAATCACCATTACCGATTGGCATGAATTCAATAAATCGGATATGCCAATCGCGATCGCGACTCAGGGCAGCCAGTTCTAGCACTTCGTGATCATTCACCCCAGGGATCACCACAACGTTGAGCTTCAATGGGTTGAATCCGATGCGATGAGCAGTTTGAATGCCATCCCAGACTTGCTGCCAGCGAGATCTGCCGCGCTGCCCGATGATGGTGTTAAAGGTTTCAGGGTCGAGCGAATCGAGGCTGATGTTGATGCGCCGCAAGCCAGCATCGTAGAGAGCCTGTGCTTTGCCAGCGAGCAGAAAAGCATTCGTCGTCATCGATAAATCTTGCGTTTGGGGAAGAGATGCGATCGCTCGCACAATATCCACCACATCAGGACGAATCAGCGGTTCTCCTCCCGTCAACCGAAATCGAGTGAACCCAACCGGAATAAACACGTCTTGCACCAGCGTGAGCAGTTCATCTTGGGTCAGCAAATTTTGCTGCAAGACATACTGTAGATCGGTTCCTTCAGGCATACAGTATTGACACCGGAAGTTGCAGCGATCAATCAGACTAATTCGGAGGTAATCAACTCGATTCATGCCTCCATTGTGCCTGATCCGTTCGATTCTTGAAAAAACAAGCCAAACTGTTTGGTGACCCTCGATTCTTTAACCACTTGAGGGTTAAATCATGGTTTGATCTGGGAATCCAAAAATGGCTGTTTTTACCTTCGCAGCAGTCGCCGGAGCCAGCAATACCCCGTTGCGGTAATGTCCTGTCGCTAACAAAATCTGGGGATATCCCGGAAGTACCTCGATAATTGGCGCAGGGCGACCCTGAGGGCGAGGACGCACTCCCTGCCATGTGCGAATGGTTTCTGCCTGAGCGATCGCAGGACATAGCGCGATCGCTTGATCCATCATCGCCTCAACCATGGCACGATTGGGCGGTAGCGATATCCCCTCCTCGGTCGGAAATTCTACCGTTGCACCCACCCAATACTCTGTATCGCTCAACGGAACTAGATGAACATCATTGCCACTAACCACAGGCAGAGCGCGATCGCTCAACGGGTGTTTTAGCCTCAGATGCAATGCTTGACCTAACACGGGTCGAATCTCCACAGGAGCCGCTAAAGCTGTGGTCAACGCTGACGATCCTAACCCCGCAGAAATAATCAGGTAATCACTCGCAATATCGCCGTCTGACGTGTGAATCGTTTGCCCTGTCGCGGCAATCCCCGTGGCGTTAATAACGCGAGTGTTGAACTTGAATACGGCTCCATTTTTTTTGGCTCCAGCGATGAGGGCGCGAGTCAAATCAACTGGATTTACTTGGCGATCGCCCGGAGAATACACCGCCGCCGAGACACCCTCAAGACCGAGGTGAGGAAACGTTTGGTGCACGCGATCGCAGTTCCAAATCTCCACCCTCCACCCTTGTTTTTCTCGAATCGGAATTAGCCGCTGCCAACTCGATAGATCATCGTCAAACTGAAGCATCAAGATGCCTTGACGATTAAACGGAATCGTTAAACCTGTCAGTGCCTCTAACTCTGGAATCGTCTGCTCGTAAGATTGGATGCCAAACAACCGCATCCGCAGATTATTGCCTTTCTCTTTTTTGCTAATTGCCCCCATCAATACGCCAAGCGCCGCCCCCGTAGCGCTAGGGCAAACTCTTAAATGGGGTTCGACAGGCAAAGGCTGCTGATCTAAAACCGTTACCTCTACGGCTGATATCTTGCTCAATTCGTAGGCGATCATCGCACCAACAATGCCACATCCCGCGATCGTTACCTTGGTCATAAAAAGCAGGATACAACTCTTCTAAAGTTGCCAAATGCAGAGACGAATCAGCTTTTTTTGCAAGAGCTTTTTTGCAAGAGAAGGCTAGTAAGATGGTCAACGCTGACAAACCCCTAGGGTAAGCATAGACCTCCCTAGCCTCTCACGTTACGCCTGCGGCAACAACTGATAGAACCCATCTAGATCCTTCAGCAACTCGTTGTAATACAGGGTTGCCGACGGAAAATCTCTTGCCGCCGCTGCCCGATCGATTTCAACCAGGTCTTTCGAGACGTCTTTTGCAATCTGACGCGCTTGTTTCTGGGCATCCGGCAACAAATTGCGAGCAACGCTGCTCAGTTTAACCCGCATTTCCCCTAACGGCCCATGGATGAAATTGCGGGTAAACATATCGTCTTTATTGTCGATCAATGTTTTAAGTTCGGGGAAGCGATCGCGCATCTCCGTTACTGCATCCATTGAGGTTTGAATCTCTGCAATTTGCTCAGAGGTATAACTGATTTGCTTGACGGGCTTCGTCGATGCCGGATTGCCAAACCAAAGGAATAGAGCGACGACGATCGCCAGAACCAAAGCCAGAATAGATCGATAGTTTGCCATAACACTAGTGATTGACGAATCTGATGGACACTTTTACTGGATAGACACTTCTTCATGAACACTCTTTTGATAGCCACTTTATAGAGTGCTGCTGCACGTTGCCATCAAGCGATAGCAGTAGTTTTAGGGCAAATCAAATGATCCTCGTGTAAAGAAGTGTATCGTAAAAGGTGAACTGTAAAAGAGGCTGAAAATAGGAGTTTTTAAGCAGCTATACCCTTGTCAATAGGTCGATACGGTTGGGCTTAGATTAGGATTTAAGAACGAAATAAAAGCGGTTAGGTATGATGGTCTCTTTTAAGCAGTTAGCGCTCGGCGTCTCTCTTTTAGCAATGGGTGGTGGAGCAGGCATGATCGCCAATGCCTATCTGCGCGATCGCTTGGCTCAGCAACCGTTAACCTTCCAACTTGCGCCTTCAAGCCCAGTGTCAATATCGGCAAATACTACAACTGGCGCGACCTTTATTTCGGATGCGGTCGATCGGGTTGGCCCGGCAGTGGTGCGAATTAATGCCACACGGCGAGTAGCGAGTGCGGCTCCAGAAGCCTTTCAAAACCCGGTGTTCAAGCGATTTTTTGGCGATCAGCTTCCCGCTCCAGACGATCGGCTAGAACGGGGAACCGGCTCCGGCTTTATCTTGACCGCCGATGGACGACTCGTCACCAACGCCCATGTTGTAGAAGGAGCCGATACCGTCGAAGTGACGCTGAAAGACGGACGCTCGTTTACTGGAAAAGTTCTCGGACTCGATCCTGTCACAGATGTAGCCGCCATTAAAATTGAGTCGAGTCGCTTACCAACTGTTGTGTTAGGTAAATCAGCGACGGTGAATCCGGGGCAGTGGGCGATCGCGATCGGCAACCCCCTGGGGTTAGACAACACCGTTACAGTCGGCATCGTGAGCGCTAAAAATCGCTCTAGTAGCCAGGTGGGTGTACCCGATAAGCGAGTCAGCTTTATTCAGACCGATGCAGCCATCAACCCAGGCAATTCGGGCGGCCCTTTGCTCAACGATCGCGGCGAGGTTATCGGCATGAATACGGCAATCCGGGCAGATGCTCAGGGGTTGGGTTTTGCCATCCCGATCGAGACGGCGCAGCGATCGTTCGAGCAACTTTTCAGCCAAGGGCGCGTCGATCACCCGTTTCTAGGCATTCAAATGGTAGACCTGACGCCGAGCCTCCGCAAAGAGCTAGCTCAAGACTTGGAATCTAACGTAACAGTGACTCAAGATCGCGGTGTTCTGGTGGCAAGAGTAGCTGAAAACTCTCCGGCAGCCCAAGGCGGCTTACGCCAAGGGGACATTATTCAAAAAATTGATGGGACGCCTGTTCAGACTGCATCTGATGTTCAGGCTCGTGTAGAAGCTAGCAATATTGGAACTGCGCTGGAGATTGAAATCAAACGAGATACTCAAATTCAAACCGTTCGAGTTCGTCCGGGAGCCTATCCCGCTCAATAATCGGTACCGGGTTTGAACGCAGATTATTAAAACGGGTCGTCGCTGACAGAGCCATCTAGCTCCATGCGTTGCTCCATTTGGCGCAAAAAGTAGCCCGTGAGCATGGCAGAAGCAAGCAACCCTGCAAGATTGTCCCGATCGGTCGTGACTTTAACGTTAAACCCCTCGGCAGGTAAAACCCCCACTAACCCTTGAACGTTGTGAGAGATAACTTGCTTAACTTGAGGGCTAACCGAGCGAGCTACCCGCTCTAACACTTCTGGGGGCTGATGCTGAAGATAGCGCAACAGTGCATTTGCATCTGCCGAATCGATGTTATGGAGAAAATTAGCGCTGTCAGAATTAAATACCATTGGGTTGCTTAGAAACATATTCGATCATTTTGGCACTTCTTCTACAATTCGCCCACTGTGTTTAAGGAATCAGGTTCAAACGTAAATTTAGAAAAAAGCAAGGGCGAAACGTCAGAAATAGGAATCGCTGAGGACGCAAAGTAAGCTGAGAAAAATCTTCTTTTAAGGTTCCCAAATTTGGGCAAATTCTGCAATCAAACTATTTCTTCAGATAGCCCTAATGTCCTTTGTGCAAACATTTCTGGTAGCGCTGAAATTCTCTATGCGATGGCAATCTTTAGCCAAACTGTGATGCTGTTGGTCGCGATCGCTAAGATAACGAAGATTGCAATCACGATGAATTTGTAAATGAAACTACAGCGCTCTAGATTAAAATTTGCTAATGGAAGTTAAACCATTTAGCTATCATGACCAATAGCGATAATGTATGAATTTTGTCAACCCATAGGGTGTCAATGGGAATAAATCAAGGGATTGGCACACGGTTGGGTCGAAGCTCGCCAAATCGTATCCTTCGATCGCAGTTTTAAGGTTGACGCACCTACCAAATCTTTCCCCATCTCAACCGAAAAGGTCATTGCGCTTGACACCTATCAACCCGCAAAGGTTTTGTGCCAATGGTGGGCAATATCAATTCTGCGACATAGCCACACCTGATCGTGCTGCTGCACATAGTCTAAAAACCGCCCCAAGGCTGCCGCTCGTCCTGGTCTTCCGGCAAGTCGGCAATGCAGCCCTACGCTCATCATTTTGGGAGCCGTTTCACCCTCGGCATACAGCACATCAAACGCATCTCGCAGATACGCAAAAAACTGATCACCCGAATTGAAACCTTGACTAGTGGCAAACCGCATGTCGTTGTTGTCTAACGTGTAGGGAATCACCAAATGCGGCTTGCCATGGCTGTAATTCCAGTAAGGCAGGTCGTCGGCATAGCTATCTGAATCGTAGAGAAACCCGCCTTCTTCAACGACGAGCCTACGAGTATGGGCGCTATCGCGTCCGGTATACCAGCCCAACGGACGGTGACCCGTAACGCGAGTGTGAATTTCGATCGCCCTGAGCAAATGGTCTCGTTCTGCCTCTGGCGAAAAATATTTGTAGTCAATCCAGCGATAGCCGTGGCTGGCAATTTCCCAATCCGATTCCAGCATGGCAGCAACCGCTTCGGGGTTCCGTTCTAGCGCCATGGCGATCCCATAAACCGTTACCGGAATGCCGCGATCGCTCAACATGCGGTGCAGTCGCCAAAATCCGGCGCGGCTACCATATTCGTAGCACGATTCGATGCTCATGTGGCGCAAGCCTGGAAAAGGTTGTGCCCCCACGATTTCCGACAGAAACGCTTCGGACGCCTGATCGCCGTGAAGAATACAATTTTCGCCGCCTTCTTCATAATTCACAACAAACTGCACTGCAATCCGAGCGTTATTTTCCCATTGGGGATCAAACGCATGCCGTCCGTACCCGATTAGATCTCTGGGATAGGTCATTGCAGCACCATAACCTATGGCTGAGAATAATTAACTGGAATCACTTGTTGATTTAAAAAGACCACTAAATCTTTAATGGTAGAGAGCGCGTAAGGATCGAAGCAACCGTGAATGTCTACACTAAAGCGATCGCAGAAATCATCGCATAGGGTGCATTCCCAATCAAACCAGCAGACCATCGATAAATGAAGATCGGTGGAAAGCCGATCACTCGGCAAAACGCGAGAAAATTGTAATCCAGAATACTCTTCCATTTGGTCATACACAAAAGCGGCAACGTCTTTTGACACGTCTAGCCGCTTCCAAAATGAGTGATACCACTCCTCAAAACTTCGCGAGGAGCGCGATCGCAGGGTTTGATTGATACGCCGCCTCAAGCCCACATCAGGACTCATATCGGAATAGGTTCTCAAACTGAGAAAGAAATTTTTCAGCTTTCGCCACATGGCTGTCGTCGGTAGAGTGGTTTCTCCTCAGCTTCTCTCAGTATTCCCTCCGAGACGCTGATCTCTCGTTACCTTATCATCCCTTCATTGTGGGCACGATGGCTTGAAGGCAGGGTGAGTAGAGCAGTTCCAAACGCGGCTTCTGTCTGACGGGCACTGTGAACGGGAACACAACATTGATGGGCGCGAATGGCTGTCCAGGTTGGGTTTTGCGCTCCCCCTCCAGCCGTCAAAATCTGCGTTAGGGGGGTTGCACCTAGAGATTCTAGCAGGTGGTAGCCGTGCATCTCAATCCGGGCGATGCTTTGTAACAAACCGTGTAAAAACTTGACACGATCGCGAGGGCGCGGTTCTAGCTTGGGCGGTAGAGCCGGGTCGTTGATAGGAAACCGCTCTCCGGGGTTTAACAACGGATAGTACTCTAGCGGACTCTCGGTTTCAGGGGAGATTCTAGCACTGAGATCCAATAATTCTTGCGTTGAGAAAAAATGGTTTAGCACGGCTCCGCCTGTGTTGGATGCGCCCCCCACGAGCCAGAAATCTCCTAATCGGTGGCTGTAAATTCCGTAGTGGGGATGGTCAATGCGGACGCGACTCAGCAGTTTGAGAACCAGCGTCGAGCCAAGGGAAGTCACCGCATCTCCGGGCGTGGTGGCTTGACTAGCCAGAAAAGCGGCAATGCTATCAGTGGTTCCAGCGTGGATGACGCAATCGTGAGGGATATGAAATTGATCGGCAAGGTGGGGAAGGATAGGTGCGATCGCAGTTCCAGGGTTGACCACGGTGGGCAGCAGGGGCAGATCCAACCAATCGGGATAGCGTAACGATCCGATGTCATATCCCAATTTCAAGCTATTGTGGTAATCGCTGATGCCAAACTGCCCGTGGAGCAGGGCGGCTAACCAGTCTGCTTGGTGCAGAAAATAGTGAGCATCGCCGAACTGGTGAAGATGCTGACGCCACCACAGAAATTTTGCCAGACTAGACGTAGCACTCAGCACCGTGTGACCGGGCGGCGCGATTTCAGCCACGTGAGCTAAAACCTGTTTGCCGCGATCGTCGTTGTAGAGCAGCGGCTCGGTGATGGGCTGCCCGCCGCGATCGCACAAGAGAACGGTAGATGATGTGCCGTTAATCGCCATGCCTCGGAGGTGCGATCGCACGGGTGCGGGCAGCCGCGCCATTAGCTCGAACAGGGTGGTTTTCCAGCATTCTGCAAGATTGCCAGCAGGGGCAATGCCATCAAACGAGAGGCTCACCTGTGCTTGGATCGCTTGATTAGGATCTAATGCGATCGCCCGTGCGCCAGAGGTTCCAAAATCGACACCGAGATAGCAATCCATCAGACAACGTTGAGACGGTTGAGAGAGGGGCGTTAATCTAAATCAACCAATTTTAATTTTTCAGCTAATTTTACAGTAGTTGATGGAGGAATGGTTGGGGCAAGCGAGGATTAGAGGGCTGCCACATCTAGCGAAGACAAATAGCCGTCTTCCATGTGCAAAATGCGATCGGCAACATCTAAGATCCGGTTGTCATGGGTGACGAGCACGATCGCGGAGCCTTGCTGTTTGGCGAGGCGCTGCATGATTTCAACCACATCCCGACCCGATTTTTTGTCAAGAGCGGCGGTGGGTTCATCGGCTAACACGAGCTTCGGTTTAGACACCAGGGCACGGGCGATCGCAACCCTCTGTTTTTGCCCGCCCGACAGTTCGTTGGGATATTGGTTCACCCATTCCGCCAGCCCAACTGACGCCAGCATCTCTTCTGCCATGGCACGAGATTGCTGTTTAGAAACGTCGGAGTGCAATTCGAGCGACATTTGCACGTTTTGCCACGCCCGCAGCGAATTGAGTAAGTTGTGAGCCTGAAAAATGTAGCCAATGTTGCGGCGCAGTTCAACCAGTTTGCTCTCTGATGCGCCTCGAAGCTCTTGGGCGAGCACCTTTAGGCTACCGTCTTGCGTAGCGCGCAGCGCGCCGATCAACGTGAGCAATGTTGTTTTACCCGACCCTGATGGACCCGTCATGATCACCACTTCGCCGGGTTGAATCGTGGTGCTGATGTCAAATAAAATCTGCTTGCGTAAACGCCCAGAGCCAAACGAGTGATTGACGTTTTGAATCTCAACAATTGGAATGGGTGACATAAGCATAGCAACCTAGAAAATATCTGCGGGATCGGCTTGTTGAACTTTGCGGACTGCGATCGCACCCGAAATACTACACATCAACACCGTTAAACACAAAACGACAATGCTACGAGCTAGGGTCATGTCAATCGGCAATGCTGTAGCATTGCGAGTGAGGCTGTAAAGCCCGATACAAAGAACATAACCGGGAATAAATCCCATGATCGATAGAATGATCGCTTCTTGAAACACAACAGACAAAAGATAGCGATTGCGGTATCCCATCGCTTTCAAGGTGGCATATTCTGCTAGGTGATCTGCAACATCAGTGTACAGAATTTGATAGACAATCACCGTTCCAACTACGAACCCGATCGCGGCTCCCAAGGTAAAAATAAACCCGATCGCAGTGCTTTCTTTCCAGTAATTTTGCTCAACTGCCACAAATGCCGCTTTCGACAACACACGCACATCGCCAACAACAAAATCTTCTTTCGCTTGTTCGGGCGTTTTTTGGGGATCGACCCTGAATTCTCCGGGCAGGTTTTGTTTAAAGCGCTCTAGCGTAGCTTGCAAATCTGTACCTGGCTCAAGCTGAATCACGCCAATATCGATCAAGTTTTTCTCACGAGATGAAAAAATGCGACGAAAGTTGAGATCGCTGGTGATGAGGTTGCCGTCCGCTCCAAACGATGCGCCCATCTGGAAAATTCCACCGACTTCAACTCGGCGATTTTCAACCTCAGTAGCGATCGGCATATCGCCCGGTTGGAGGGCCTCAAATTTTGCTGGAATAGGACCAAACTCGGCACGAGAGGCGCTATCAAACAACACAACATCCGACAAACGAAGCTGAGCTTGCCGTTCCCGAAATCCGGGCAGTGAAAAAATGTTGTCTCCCGGAACCGTCCCAATCACCAAAATACTGCGAGTTTGGGGCATGGGTGGTCCTTCCCAAAACGGATTTTTCCAAATCCCAAAACCAATGTAAATCGGGCTAATCGATTTGACGCCAGAAAACCCCAGAGATTGATACAGCCGCCGTTCTGGAAAGCTTTTCATGGCAATCAGAGAAGTCGATTGGGGGCTAACCAGAAAAATATCCCCTTCAATGTTGCGATGAAAGGTAATGGCGCTATCGAACAGTGCATCTTGAAAGCCAAGCTGCAAAAACATCAAGATCACAGCGAATCCAATGCCAGCTAAGGCAACTAGCAACCGGATCTTCTCGCGTTTTAGTTGTAACCAGGCAAGGGGAATAGCAAACATGGAGAGGAAGCCATGAACAGTGTGGAAATGGCGTGGACGCCTACGGCAGCATTTTGCGATCGTATGCCTCTGGGATAGGCGTTCGGTGGAAAATTGGAGATGCGACTGGGCATTGAGGGGGCGGTTAGGGTGTAGCTCCTGCGGTATTAATTGCAACTTTGACCTGTAAATTGCTCAGCCCAGCCGTGGTGGTGCTGTCATCTAACCGGATTTTAACTTCCACAACACGAGTGTCTGTCTTCTCGACCGGATCGGTGCTGAGAACCGCATTTTTGCTCACTTGTAGCCCTACCCGTTCGACGGTTCCCCCAATCTCACCTGGAAAGGCATAACTCGTGATGATAGCGCGTTGTCCAGCTTTCACCTGACCGATGTACGTTTCATCAACCTCTGCCACAGCATACATTTGGCTGGTTTTACCTAGATCTAGAATGCCGTCGTTGCCAATCACTTCTCCTGGGTCGGCATAAATTTTTAGCACCTGGCCTTCTACCGGAGCGCGAACGATCGCATTATTTAAGTCTGCTCTCGCTTTTTGAAAGTTTGCCACTGCCACTTGAACTCTAGCTTGGGCTTGCTGCACATCCGTTGGGCGAACTTCTGAAACGCTGTTCAGCGTTTGCCTTGCTCCTTCTAGCTCCAGCTTTGCCTGCTCTACGGCTTGCCGTACTTGCTGGCGCTGTTTCTCTTTGGTTTCTAGATTCAGGGTGCGATCGCGCAACTCTGACTCCGAAATAGCACCCGATTGAAACAGTTGCCCATAGCGCTCGGCTTCCCATTGTGCCTTTCTGTATTCGGCATCGGCTCTCTGAAAATCGGCTTCTGCCTTGGGTAATTCGGCATTTGCCCGCAGCACGCTTGCCCGTTGGGCATTGATATCACCTTGCTTTGCCCCAGCTTCCACTTGGGCAAGCTGCGCTTGGGCTTCTTTGACTTGAGCTTCTGCTTGCATGGCAGATGCCAGTAAAGAATCATAGTTGTCAATCACGGCGAGTGGCTGATCAGCTTTGACTCGCGCCCCTTCTTTGATCAGCAGCCGCGTCACTCGCGAGCCTCCTACACCACCACCGAGCGTGGCAGAAGGAGAGGCAATCTTGAAAACGCCCCCTGCGGGTTCTAGCCGTCCTAGGGCGCTGATGGCATTCGGAGTGGCAGGAACAGCAGGACTAGGGGAAGATGAGGCTTCTTGGGATACAGGACGAAAGATTGTGTAAGAGAAAATGCCGAAGCCAGCAAGAGCTAAAGAAATTGCCGATCCAATCAAGATCAGCCGAACGCTAGTAGGTTTGATAAACGGTTTGGCACTCATGGGCAACGTGGTAGGGGAGAGAACCGAGGCGTAACTGAAGTATTGAGTAGATAGGAATGAGTTGCGTTTCTAGCGATGCTTCAAAGTGGGGCAGACAGAGTGGGGCAGAACCGATATGCACTTTCCCCTGATTCTATCTAATACGTTAAGTTATTATGAGTTTTTTATTGCTGAATGTGAAGTATTTTGCCAGGCTTACCGCAGCATAGACTTCTTGCAAACGTGGAGTGGCAACGGATGGGAACCGATAATGCAAAATATTTAGGCTGCCCTGATGCCGGGTTCTCTTCCTACGGGTGAGGGCAGTTTAGGCGCTCTGTTTAATGATGAGAGTTTTCTGATTTAATCTCAGCTATTGCTTGACCAATTGCGAAGATATCAATCCATCCAAGGTGCTAATTCTACTACAGGATCAAGAAACCCTGCAAAGTGGATAAAATCTTCTCTCTGCTTGCATTAGCCTTACAGATGGCAGATTTTGCCCTTCTAAAAAGCGCGGTAACCAAGCAGTAATTCTAACTTTAGCGTGGATGCAAGTCGAGACGAGGGGATGGTTTCTTTGCCCTACACGTTGTGCTCATCGCAATTCTCTTTTACTGAAACCCTGACCAGAGAGGCTATGTTATGCAAACCCAAGAACAAACAACTCAAACACCAAACCTACGAGAACTTGGCAGAACCGGAACGATGGTTTTTGCGATCGGGCTGGGTGAGATGCCGATGTCGATTGATGGAAGACCTCCCGAAGACCAAGCGATCGCAACGATTCACAAAGCACTAGATTTAGGGGTTACGCTGATCGATACGGCTGATTCATACTGCATGGATGAATCCGACAAACATCACGGCGAACGTTTGGTGCACAAAGCGCTTCAGCAATATTCAGGAGACATCAGCCGCATCGTGGTTGCCACAAAAGGCGGGTTGATGCGCCCGAATGGAAGCTGGACGCGCAACGGCAGCCCTGATCATTTGCGTCAAACGATTCGAGAAAGCTTTGACGCACTGGGCGGCAAAAAGCCGATCGATCTGTGGCAATATCATTCGCCCGACCCAAACTATACGATCGCAGAGTCTCTCCAGCCGGTGACAGAAGCAGTGACAGAAGGACTGATTCGCTTTGTTGGCGTGTCTAATTTCTCGGTCGATCAGATCAAGCAAGCGCGATCGGTGGTCAATGTTGTGTCGGTGCAAAATCAGTACAATCCGTGGCATCGTGATCCGGAGGTGGATGGCGTGCTGAACTATTGCGAAAGTGAAGGGCTGAGTTTTTTGCCGTGGAGTCCGTTGGGCGGAAGTAGACGGGTGCAGCAGTTGAGTGGTATAGACGCGATCGCGGATCTTGCCCGTGAGAAAAGCGTTTCGGTGTATAGCCTCGTGCTTGCCTGGATGCTCTCAAGATCTTCTTGCATCATTCCAATTCCTGGAGCAAGTAAACCTGAAAGTATTGAGGACTCGGTGACGGCTGCAAACGTCAGGTTTACCGAAGCAGAGATGGGAATGCTAGATAGCATGACCTAGTGGTCTGTCAAAATTGAAATGAGGGGCTGGGAATCGATGAGTGGATGAGTGGATGGGTCATCTCCCTCCACCCTCTCACCCCTCCACCCTCTCACCCCTCCACCCCTCCACTCAACGTTGACAATCTACTCGGCTTGCTGCTGGGGTTTGGCAAAGCGCTGTGAGTGGGGGGTTCTATGTAGAGATTGCTAATCGCTAGGAGGCACTACCAGACGTTGGGGTTCGTAGTTGAAGAGACATTGAAGACTAGCGGAAGCTTTGGGCAAACTAAGCTGACTCCAACGGGTTAGAGCCTGGAGACCTGCTCAACCTTTGAGATCTGCCCAACCATGTCTGACCCCCATTCAACTACGAATTACCCCTATGTTTAGTGCGATCGAACTTCTGATTGATGCCTTTGTGGAGCAACTTCAAGCAGGCTATCAACGAACCTACGGCAACTATAAATCGGATTATGGCGATATTTTGGCTTGGGCAGGCACAATGGCACTGGAGAATATTGCCAACAGCGACGCTCTCTACCACGATGTTGAGCACACGATTTTAGTGACCTTGGTTGGGCAAGAAATCTTGCGGGGTAGGCATATTCGAGATGGCGGCGTGTCGTGTGAAGACTGGCTGCACTTTATCATTTCATTGACGTGCCATGATATTGGCTATGTCAAGGGCGTTTGTCGCAGCGATCGCGATGGGTTTTATGCCACCGGCACCCATGGTCAGCGCATCGCCCTGCCGCTTGGGGCAAGCGATGCCAGCCTAACGCCCTATCATGTTGATCGCGGCAAACTGTTTATTGACGATCGCTTTAGTGGTCATTCGTTGATTGATGCCCAGACTATCAAGCGCAACATAGAACTGACGCGGTTTCCAGTTCCCAATGCGGCAGATCACAAAGACACAGTATATTATCCGGGTCTTGTGCGAGCGGCAGATCTGATCGGTCAACTGAGCGATCCACGCTACCTTAAAAAAATTACAGCGCTATATTACGAATTTGAGGAAACGGGCGTCAATCAAGCCTTGGGCTACGAGAACCCGTCTGACCTCCGCAAAAACTATCCAAAATTTTTCTGGAATGGCGTTCATCCATACATTCAGGATGCTTTGCGATATTTGAATTTGACGCAGCAAGGGCAGCAGATCGTGGCAAATCTCTATGCAAACGTGTTCGTTGTAGAGCACGAATAAAACAAAACTTAATTAAACTCTTTACAAAACGCAATATTTGCCTTAATATTTATTAAGAAGTTAAGAAAGGGCTGAAAAACCATGAGAAGCGGCGGCATTATTGATGATCAAGGCAAGCTGAACAACTTTGCGATCGAGCCTCAGATGTATGTTAGTGAGCAACCTCAGTTTGGTTTCACGAAAGAAGCTGAGTTACTCAACGGTCGTCTTGCCATGATCGGATTTGTCTCCCTCCTTGCTCTTGAGGCACTAACCGGGCAAGGCGTGCTTGGTTTTTTGATGAGCCTGTAAAATTCGGCAGATCTGTAGAGCTTGATGACCTTACAGATTGACCGTGCAGCCCACGACCAAAGCTGCAACTCAAAATTTTCTAGACAAGGAACTCAAACCAGAGTAAAAGCGCTTGGGACAGGTGGATCTCAACTGCTTTTGCTCTATTTTTATTGAGGTCTATGGTTGAGCGATCGCGAAGGTCTAGCGATCGCGCCTTGATGAGCGATTCTTAGTCACAGCATTCCTAACCAAATTGAGCAACACCAAGTTTTAGTATCCAGCAAGTTTGCCTCTGCGCTTTGCGGCGCGCTCTGCCCAGCGAAACAAGCTAACCCCAAGGGCAAAGTAGACCAAGCCGTTGAGTAGGGCTAACCCTAGCAAGGGTAAGGCGAGGGGCTGCGATCGCGCCATCAAGTCGCGCAGTAGACCCGCTCCGGTAGTCATAGGCAAAATCCAGCCCAAAACTTGTTGGGTTCCGCTCCATGTTTCAGTTGGAATAGTCAATAAAAACAGCAATGCAAAGTTGAATATTCCTAACAATTGCTGAATGCTCTTGAAGATTAGGGCTAATCCTCCGGCTGCGAATGCGATGCCATAGGCTCCGAGCACAACGGTGATGAATGGCAAAATTAACGCTGGCGAGAAAGATAACCAACGCCCAGTTGTCACCATGATGATTATAAGAACGATTGAAATCAAAAACGTTTGAATGATGAGATCCCCAATCGCTCTAAACAATAAAATTTGGGTTGCATTAAACGGGGATATGAATAGCTGCTCCAAGGTTCCGACT
The DNA here is from genome assembly GCF_010091945.1 of Myxacorys almedinensis A. Lineage (GTDB taxonomy): Bacteria > Cyanobacteriota > Cyanobacteriia > Leptolyngbyales > Leptolyngbyaceae > Myxacorys > Myxacorys almedinensis. The sequence goes on along the minus strand of NZ_WVIE01000007.1, from coordinate 163,978 downwards.
TGGGCTTCGCGCTGCAACGTGCCCGGAATGCCGCCCATGATGAAAATGACCAGTGACCAGAGAACATAACCGACGATGACAGAATCTAAGCGATCGCCAAATCTAACGCTGCCGCCGCCAATGTAACTGGCACTGAGAAACAAGCCATAGAACGTTGCAGTGAGGGCAATAACGCCCCCGATCGCTTCGCTAGCATAGCGGCGGTATTGGATCGAACTCCACTTGAGTTGAGCGATCAGTAGCTCAAGCATAATAGTCCTCGCGAATAAATTTTAAGAAAATATCGGTTAGGTTAGCTTGGTCTTTTTCAATGCGAGCGATCGCAAGGGGTTTCAAAATATCCAACGCTTGATACAACAGTTCAGTTTCACGAACGTAAATGCAGTTCTTTTCGATCAATGCACCGAGAGACTTGAGTTTCTGAAAGCGATCGCGCCCAAGCGTCTCCAAAAAATCGCGGCTTAAACCGTCTTCCAATTCAATCTCATAAACAGTTCCGGAAAATTGCCGAATCAAATCTACCGTGTTTTCTTGAGCAACAATCTTCCCTTTGTTGATGATTGCCACTCGATCAGATAGCTCTTCTGCAATGTCTAACTGGTGGGTTGTTAACAAAATGGCGCGTCCTTCGTGGGCAATTTCCCTAACCAACTGTTTAACTGTTTGCGTTGCTTCTACATCAAGCCCCAACGTGGGTTCGTCGAGCAGCAATAGCTGAGGTTCGTGGATCAGGGCAACCGCGATCGCAAGCTTCTGCTGCATTCCTCGCGACAACGTTTGCACGGTGGTTTTGCGTTTGTGAGACAGATCAAAGCGATCCAGCAAGACTTTTGCCCGTTGCCGTGCCACCCGACCGCTCAACCCTCGTAAAACGCCGAAATATTCTAGATTTTCTTCAGGGGTGAGCCGCCAATAAATATTACGGTTTCCTTCGAGAACGGCTCCTAGCGATCGCAATGCATTTGGCTGCCGATGGGGATTGCGTCCTGCGATCGCAACCGAGCCACGATCCGGCACGATCAACCCGGCGATCATCTTAATGGTGGTTGTTTTTCCTGCGCCATTCGGTCCCAAAAATGCCAGAACTTCTTGGGCTGAAATGTTGAACGAGACATCTCGCACCGCTTCGACAACTTTACCGGACAGGCGGTAGCTTTTTTGAAGAGACTGAACTTCTAAAACGTGCATCAAAAGTGAGTTCGGTGGTGAGATTGATAGTGGTGAGATTGATAGAAATGAGTTTGCTGCGAAAGACTGCTTCTCCATCATGACAGGCAGAAGTTTCTGCCTTTGGTTGGGTGATGGCTTTAAAGTCTAGAATTATGTTAAAAAATATTACAACATATTGCCTAACGATACAGGGGCTTGTGCGTTTCGCATAATCACCCTGTTTAGATTCCTCAGTTAGATCGATCTGTTGAAACCGACAACTCTCTCTAAATACTCTCTCAGGAGCAGATTGCGTGACTCTATCTCTAGACCTTTTCTCTAAAGCAGATGATGTTTTAATTGCTGAATTTTTCCGTCGCTCGGCTGGGCAATGGCACTCAGAGCGGCGCTATTACACCTTGCCCGATGGCGAAGTCAAAGAAATGAACAGCCTGATCACGGCTCGTTTTTTAGAGCCAGGTTGCCCTGAATTGGCGCGATTAGCCCAGGTGCACGGGTTAGATGACCTCGGCGCGATGACCTGCGGCGCGGCAGTATCGTGGGACAGCGAGAACTCGGTGTCGGGGCGCAAAGAGTCGAAAGGCTCGACGTTGTTTGGTGTGATTGGGTCGGTGCTATATCGCGATCGCGGCTTTGCAACTCCCAAACCTGTGATAGCAGATTTTTATTGCAATAATCCTGAAACGCTGTGTCTGCGGACAGAATATCAGGGTTCAGTGTTTGAAGAAGAACTGAAGCTAATCGGAGAGAAATATCGCACCCGTCAGACGGTGATTTCGCGATTGGGTGAACAGCAGATGATCGGTCAGTATTTGGAAAAACGGATCGGCTAATCCCCTCGGTTAATTTAGCTCAAGTTGCCCATTCAAAGCGTCTACGGTTAATCTGTGGGCGCTTTTTGGCAAACCCACGCCTGCCATGCCGCCCAGTTTTCCACAAGCTCTGCGAATGCGGCATATCCTGCTGCCCCCGGATGCGCCCCATCTCCCGCCGCCACTTCTTGCATCCACACCTCAGATCGTTTCAGCGTAGATACCGTGTCTAGATAGGGCACAGACAAGCTGTGACACACGATCGCCATCTTGTGGGACAAGGTTTCAATGCGGGCAGTGTGTTCAGGATCTGCGATCGCAGGTGCGCCAATCATCAGCACGGGAAACCCCGCTTTCGCCTCGGTTAAAATCGCTCGGAGATGATCCAACGAATCGACCGTTGCTAAGCGTTGCCGACCGTTTTCCACAGTGGTGTCATTTGCGCCAAACGAGAAGACCAATCGCCCCTCTACCTCTGCCGGAAGCCGTAATGCCACCTCTTGCCGCCACCGTTGCCGCAGTTGGCGGCTTGTTTCTCTGCGAATGCCCAGGTTATAAGACGTTAGATCCGGTCTGGTTTGTCTCGCTGAGCCGCACAGCCTACCCACCCAACCTAAATACTCTGGATCGCCTGTACCATTAACAAACGAGTCTCCAAGAAAGCAAACGCGCATAGTTTTCCCTAAGAAATTCTTAAATCAACATTGGACTCTAATGGGACTCTCAAAATTTACAAAACTTTACAATTGAGTTTCTTTTCCCCATACATTCCACAGGCATTCCACAAGACTCGGATTTCTTTTCCACACGTTTTCCACATCCTTCAAAAAGTTTTCCACAACTTAAGCGGATCAGATCGGCATTCCTTCGTGATCTGTGGATAAGTCTGGATATAGCCGGTTGTTCTGTGGAAAATCCCCTTTTTGATAAAGCAATGTAACGAAAAAATGGCTGAAACCCCTATTTTTTCGTTGGCTCAATTTCGTCTCTCGTAAGATTGTTACTTTTCATCATGTTGATCTTCTAGAAGCGATCGCGCATTATGTAGCGACTAACCGAAAGCGCTCAGACAAGCCAACCCCAAGATTTCCCCAAGCGGGACAGGGCAAGGTGAATCTGACTGGCGCAAGTTTCTCATGTTTATTTTCTAGTCACTAGAGTTAGGAAATCAATCTCAGAAACTAGGTTGTTGACTTTCATTCACACCATTCCCGATTTGAGGTTAGCCATGGAAACCAACGTCAGCATTCTGGTCGAAATTCCTGAAGCCCTGCATCAATCTTTTCTCAAATTTTTAGATGGTTGCCCAGAGTGGGATCAAGACCGCGTGATGTCGGCAGCACTCTCGCTATTTTTGTTGCAAAACCGCATGACGAACGATCGTCAGACCGCCCGCATCTACTTAGACTCCCTGTTTAAGCACCCTGTCGAACAACTTTAGTTCTTTCTGATCTAGTTCTTTCTCGCGGATGGTTGAGCGATGTCGTACCCAATTTCTGCCACAAAATTGCAAGCTTACAATCGGTGCCCCTACGCCTATTATTTGCGCTACGAGCGGAGATTTAATTCCAATGAGTTTTTTGGGTCTGCTGCGTTGGGGACATCGTTGCACCAAGCGTTAGCGACCTTGCATCGAGATTGGCATTACCACGAACCTATCCCCAAACGAAAGTGGATTTACCACTGCTGGGATGAAGCAAGCACCGGGTTAACGCCGACCCAAGTTGAAGAAGGTCGCACCATTTTAGAAGGTTATTATGACAAGTTCATTCTGTCAGAACCTTCGCTGAGCAAGCCTTTGGCGGTAGAGGGAAAGATTCAGGCGATGCTGCACATCGAGAATTTGGAGTTCTTGATTAGTGGACGTTACGATCGCATCGATTTTATCGACAATGGGCTAGAACTGATTGACTACAAATCGAGTCGCGATTTCAAGATTCCAGCGAGCGATGAGATGGATTTGCAAATCGGGCTGTATTTTTTGGCGCTAGAGCAAACCTATCACCAAAGTTTGCGGTATTTGAGTTTGTTGTTTCTTAGAACAGGTGAGAAAGTGCGCTATCGAGCGACCCAACGCCACAAAAAGCAGGTGCGATCGGTGATTTCTGATCTGGCGGTGCGGCTGAGACAAGATAAAACCTGGGAACCCACCCCCGGCAAGCAGTGCGATCGCTGTTCTTATGCTCGCTATTGTCCGGCTGTGACGCCAGAGCCATTGCCTCTACCGACCACGCTCAGCGCTTCTTCAGAATTGCAATTGGCGCTCAGTCTCTAACGGCGGTTAACCGGTCGAATGGGTTCTCAATCCCATTAACCCCCCAGCATTCGTTCCCCAGCGTTGATTCATGAGGGGCAGATTTGATGGGCAAACCGTCTTTTATCTAACCACCGTCTTCTAGTTAACCTTTGAGTGTGTACCATGAACCGGCTGATTGAACTTTCTAAACGGCAAGAATTGGCATCCTTTGCAATCTCTATTTATAGAGACGATCTCGCTTATTGTGGGTATGGGGTTCACTGTTTTCGTCAACCTTTTGCGTCTCTTCCTACGCAAGTTCATACTGCCCGATTGCGCCAATTTGCAGAGGATCTTTTTCTTAGCGAAGTTTCGATCCTCAAACTTAACGGCTAGACAAAAATTTTGTAAATAGCGCTGCTATGTTTCTATTTTTCTCAAAGCTGCTGCCGATTTTCCTCTATCCCCTCGGATTGAGTTGCGTGCTGCTCATCGTGGCGATGATCTTGATTTTAAGGAAGCGATCGCGCCTTGCCCTGCTGCCAATGATCACCGCGCTAGCCATCCTGTCCGTCAGCGGAAGTGCGCGATTTAGTGATGCCTTTGTGAGATCTCTAGAATTTCAAATCTTGCCCCAAGGAGACGTGCCCAAGGCAGAAGCGATCGTTGTTTTAGGCGGCGCAACCGAATCTGCCCTTTCGCCGCGACCCTGGGTTGAGGTGCGAGAAGAAGGCGATCGCGTGCTCTATGCCGCCAAACTTTACCGCGATGGCAAAGCGCCAAAAGTGATTTTGAGCGGGGGGCGAGTCGATTGGCGACCAGGAAGCACAGCAGAATCAGAGGATATGGCGGTGTTGATGGAAACGATGGGCGTCCCTCGATCGGCGATGCTACAAGATGCCGCCTCCCTCAACACCCGCGAAAATGGCGTCAATGTTAAGCAAATTATGGAGGCTCAAGGCATTCGCCAAATTTTGCTCGTCACGTCTGCGATGCACATGCCGCGATCGCTGCTAATCTTCAGAAAATTGGGCATTGACCCGATTCCCGCCCCAACCGATTACACAGCGCTAACGCTCGATCAGGCAAGTAAAACCAGCACGGAAGCCGCTATCTTAGATACCCTGCCCGATGCCGATCAGCTTCGCCGCACGACCCGCGCCTTGAAAGAATACATTGGCATCTTTGTTTACCAACTGCGAGATTGGGCATAGCAACCGCAGCAACGACTGATGGTTCTCCGCCTGCTCAACATGGTTTCACGTTCCGAACATTTTTAACCGAACATTTTTAACCGAACATTGCCTTCTGAACCTTGTCTCACCTTTATGAATGCAGTTTGATCGAAGAAACCGATGTTGCTGATTTCTTTGATGGAGCACTCCGACGAGCCGCTTCAACAAAGCGACTGACGCGAATCGGATCGATTGGGTTGTCGCGTTTGCCTTGGCGCTTGAGCGAACTGGAGACAATCACGCCATCTGCCGCTTGCATCAGGTCAGGAATATTTTCCCAGTCGGCTCCACTGCCAATAAAAACTGGGGTTCCGTTGGCGGCAGCGCTGGCAAGTTCCAAGTCTTCTCGGCTCGTTGGGCTGCCCGTTGCCCACCCCGACAATATCACCGCATCGGCTAAGCCGCGCTCGATCGTGTCTTGCACAGCAGTTGTGAGATTGATCGACCCCAGAGGACGAGCATGTTTAACCAGCACATCTGCCATGATTTTGACATCGCTGCCCAACTCGCGGCGATAGCGCATTAGCTCGTGGGCGCGTCCTTCGATCAAGCCTTGATCGGTTGCCATAATGCCCGTCCAGACATTGACGCGGATAAACTGGGCTTGCACACACGCCGCGATCGCAAGGGCACTCCGGGCATCGTTTCGCAAAACATTTAGCCCGATGGGAAGGGTGACGAGGTGCTTTAGCCGTTGCACTACCACAGTCATCGCGCTGACGACCGCCGGATCAACTTGATCTTTGGGAAAAGGGGCATCAAAAAAGTTTTCTATAATCATGCCATCGACGCCGCCTGCCGCTAGAGCCGTCGCTTCTTGCTCTGCTCGGTCAATAACGGCTTTTAAGCTGCCACCCCAACGCGGAGAGGAGGGCAACGGCAACAAATGCACGACGCCAATGACAGGATTGGGAGTTTTGAATACTTGGTTTAAGTCCACAGTGCCTAAAACAGTGCCTAAATTAAGATGCTTCAAGGATCGCCTTTCTCAGCACCATCAATACTGAAAATGATAACGTCTTAGCGTACCGGACGGAGATCTCCTGTTCACGTCTGGTGAAAAATTAACCCCGACCTCACTCCCTGCTTATGTTGCTCCATCTCAGTACTTGGCACGACGTTGAAGCTTACCTCGATCGCTCTAGAGGCATTATTTTGCCCATCGGCTCGACTGAACAGCACGGTCCTACCGGGTTGATTGGCACCGATGCGATTTGTGCAGACGCGATCGCACGCAGGGTTGGGGAGATAGCCGATGCGATCGTGGCACCGCCGATCCAGGTCGGCATGGCGCTGCATCACACGGCATTTCCAGGCAGCATCAGCCTCCGCCCCAGCACGATGATTCTGATGATTCGAGACTATCTCACCTCTCTGGCAAAAGCTGGATTTCGCAAATTCTTCTTTATCAATGGGCATGGCGGCAACGTGGCAACACTCAAAGCCGCGTTTTCTGAAACTTACGCCCATTTAGCAGATATCGGCATTCCAGAGAGCCACTTGGTGCACTGTCAAGTGAGTAACTGGTATATGTGCAGTTCGGTGTATCAACTGGCGAAACAGTTGTATGGCGACCAAGAAGGCTCCCACGCAACGCCGAGCGAAGTGGCGCTGACGCAGTATCTCTATCCAGAATCGATCAAACATACGCTGTTGGATGAGGGCGTATCGCGCGATCGTCAGATTTATGGATCGATCGATTTTCGCCGCCGCTATCCTGATGGTCGGATGGGGTCAAATCCTGCGTTGGCAACGCCAGAACACGGGCAGCAATTTTACGAATTAGCCGTAAAAGACCTCACAGATGCCTATCTCAAGTTTCTCGCGGCAGCATAATCAGCGTTTCGATCGTCAGATTCTTTAAAGCGCGCGAGCACGCCGCAGATTTACGGTTAATGGGTCAGAATTTGGTTGATTTGGCTGAGCAACTCTTCCATCGGCAGCGGCGGCAGCGTTTGGGTAGAAAGGCTATTGAGCAAGGCAAAGACTTCATCTTCCAGCAGGTTTGAGCGGTTTCGTTCTGGCGTGGAGTAATGATCAATGACGAGAACAGGCGGCTTGTTGGGCAGATTTTTCAACGCATTCAGCACATCGCGGCTCGACTCATCCAACTCGGTTTCGCGCCAATAAACCAACAGCAAATCGACACTTTGGGTTTGCAGCTTTTGCATCGCTTCTGAGTGCGATCGCGCCACCATTCCCCGAAATCCTGCCATCTGAAGATACTGCATCAGCGCTTGCAGCCACTCAGACTCTTTGTGATGAGCTTCAGAATTGATGATCTTTGCAGAATCGATCGCCAGCACCAACGGACGCCACGCAAACCCCGCCGCCACCTGAATCACTTGCAGCAACGCCGACGTTTCCGACTGCCCCGCCGCCACCGATTGCTCAACTAGAGGTGCCAGACAGGGAAACACCGTCAGCCCCGACACCTGATTGGCGGCCTGAGTCGTTGCCACATCTAGCGTCACAATCGGCAACGAGACCAGAAACGATCGCTCTCCCAACAGCTTAAGATAGCCACTCGGATCGGGCATTGCTGGATCGAGCACCACCACATTGGGTTTCCAAACCTGGGCGAGAAGCTCAGCTTGCTCCAGGTCATCGGCTTCGAGGACGCGATAATTTTGGCTGTGGAGCAAGGCATTGAGATCGATCGTCGCGTCATTCCCCAAGCGATCGCGATCGCTGTAACGCATTGGGCTGATACGCAGCACAACTAGGCTTGTCTCAGAATCGGCTGTGTCAGGTGCCGATTCTGCTTCGGTAAATTGGCTGAGCACTTGCTTGAGCGGCTTTTTGGCGATCGGCAAACTCAAAAAGCCATCCGCCTGATTGCGGTAGGCATGGGCGCGATCGCTGCGGGTTCCCATCACAATCACCGGAATGCCCCGCGTCTGAGCGTCGGCTTTGAGCAGCGTCAGCACATCCCACCCCGACAAGGCAGGTAAGAGGGGATTGAGGAATACCGCACAGGGCTGCAAGCGCCGGGCTTTTTCTACCGCCTCTGTTCCCGATCGAGCCACCACAAAGCGATAGCCCAGTTCCCCAAGCTGTTCGCCGAGATTTTCGAGCGATCGCACCACCGCTTCCACAATCAGCACCAATCGGTTTTCCGAGGCAGGACGAGTCAGACCGCCGAGGGTCAGCGTGGGCTGCGGCGGCAGGGGCGGCAGCAAGAGGGTAAACTGGCTGCCCTGATGCTCTTTGGATGTAAACGAAACATCACCGCCATGGAGCCGCGCCAACCGCTGCGTCAGCACCAATCCCAGCCCTGCCCCCTCAAAGCGGCGCGTCAGGGGGTTTTCAAGCTGCTGAAACTTCTGAAAAATCAAATGCTGTTTTTCTGCTGGAATGCCAATTCCGGTATCCCACACGGTAAACGCCACCCAGCCTTCCCAAAGACCCACATTCAAGCCGATGCGCCCCGTTGCGTCGGTAAACTTGAGTGCGTTGGAGAGGAGGTGAACCAACATCTGGCGGAGCCGCTGTTCGTCAGCAACTAGGGTTTCCAACCCAGGTTCGAGAAGGCAACTAAAGTGAGGAAGTTGGCTCACCAGATCTGAGGTTACCTGCTGTTCTTGCTGTTCTTCAAGATAAAGTTGCTGGGCTTGCTCGAAGGCGCGATCGCACACCGTTGCGATGGTCACAGGTTCGATCGCTAACTCTAATTGCCCCGTCTCCATGCGGGTCAGATCGAGAATATCGTTGACGATCGTCATCAAATGGCGTCCGCTGCGGTGGATCAGGTGGGCATAGCGCACCTGCCGCTCATTGAGCGACCCCGACAACTGATCTTTGAGCAAACTCGACAAACCCAGCACCGCCGTGAGCGGCGTTCGCAATTCGTGGCTGATGCAGGCTAAAAACTCATCCTTGAGCCGATTGAGATGCACCAAATCCGCATTTTTTGCCGCCAATTCTCTCGTAAGCTGGTGCTGTTCGGTGACATCTTGCGCCAAAACCAGCCACAAATCCTCCTCTGGCATCGGCTTTCCGGGGGGGTGCGCCGATGGCTCTTGGGTGCTGTCTAGCGTTGCCAGCCTAAAGGGGGACTCTAACCAAGACGGCGCAGACCCAACCATCGAAACATCGGACTCGGTAAACAAGCCGCCCAGGGGAATTTTAATAAACTGAATAATTCGTTCTTGCCCATTTTTCAACGGGCAGACGCAAATGCATGTGTCAGGCGTTGCCCCCACCTGGCACGAACTGATGGCAAGCGGCGGCTCAAACGGGTCAGCATGACTAACAGTGCTTTCTAGGGGGGCGCGATCGAGCGACGGTTCGGGGGGCGGCATCGCATATTCTAGGACGGCGGCTGCCTCACGCTGCACCCAGCCCGGATCGACTAGATCGCCCAATTGGTCTTGCCAGTGAACGTTTCGAGCCACCACATTGCCTGCTGTAGTTTGCAGCATGAGCGGTAGTGGTAAGCGCTCTAAACATTGCATCAGCGATCGCAGTGCCGTGATCGATGGATCGCCCGATGAGGGCAGCGAAGACCGACGAATCTGAGTCCGAAACTGCTCAATCTGAAGACGCAACTGCTGCTTGAGCCGCAGCATGTCTGACGGCAGTTCAGCCCGTTCAGGGGTGCTCTCTGCCTTGACATAATGCCAAAGCAACTCAGAGGACTTCGCGATCGCTGTTGCTTTGGCAACTTCTAGAGAAGGGCGCTCTGCCCCCATCTCGCCGTAGGGAGCCTTGAACAGGGGTTCATCCGCCGCACCTGTTGCAGATAGCGCCACAAACTTTCGTAAATAGAACGTATCAACTAAACCTAAATATTTTCCTTCACTGCTGATCACTGCCCAAAACCGCACCGATGAATAGAGCAATTCGGCGGCATAGTGGGTCAACGGCTGATCGTGGAGAACACAGGGCAAGGCATCAATTTCTAGCAGATCTGCGATCGGCTGATCGGCATAGGCAGCTTGCCCCAAAAACGGGAAAAGTTGGCGGCTGTGGATCAGCCCAATCGGATAGTGCGCCTCGTCAATCACCACGATCCGATCGGGGGGCATATCACTCCGGGTAGCGCCCCCCGGATGATCGAGCAAGCCTACCGCGATCGCAAGGGTTGCCGAGGCAAAACAGGTTACGGCAGGCTCAGTAAAATCACAGAATTTGGCGTCGAGTATGTCCATAGGAAATCTGCCGCAAAGCTAACCGTCGAGAGCGCCAATGTTACATGGGAATCGGCTGTTAATAATTCTGTGTCATCAACTTCTGTGCATCAACTAAAGTCAAGGAAAAGTGCTACCAGCAACACCATTACAAAGCCTGGGTACAAAACCTGCTAAAAGATGAAGCCTATAATTAGTAAGGGCGCTTATCTTAAAATTTGCTCTTGATTTTGCTTACCTTGATTTACGGTAGAAATCTTATTTGCTTTAAGAAACGGTTGACCCCCGTTTTTCAGGCGGAAATGCTTCTTTAAGACTTATTATTATAGTGAACGATGTGCAGTAAAGTTGAAGTAATCATTAAATCTTTCAGCAAATCGTTTACCCTAGAAAGAGTTCTATTTCCACTGCTTTACAGCCATTTGCTGTGTTAGTCGTTCATCCGTTCACCATCGGTGGCACCCAACCTAGAAGATGCCGAACACTAGACCCAATCAAGGCGTTTCGTTCTCTTATCCATCAAGTTTAGGTTAGCCATTCTCTATACAATTTGTGATTTAAGCTTTTTTGCCGTTGGTTTTACGTTAGTTTACAGGGTTACTCAGCCTTGACCGCTTCATCTTATTTGCCTAGCCGCCCACAACTCTTTATTTGTGTTTTTGTCCACTCTTTAGCATTGACGCGATCGCTGGTGTCTATGTTTGAGGGTGAGCGGTTTACGGTTGCCCAACCCTGCACCAACGACGAGTTTTTTGATGTAATCGATCGCGAGAAACAGCAGATTGACTGCCTAATATTGCAAGACGGGCAAATGCTGCCTCAGCTTATCAATTGGCTTCAAGCTCAGGCAACCCTGTTACCCGCTATTATTCTTGACGCCGAGGCTCAAGACGGTGCAACAACTCCCCCTCCCAACCAGACCCCAGCAACGGTGCTCTACCACACGGCAGAAATTCGAGTCTCGCTGGCAGGGCAAACGCAGATGGCTGAGCAGGTCGAGGCTGCGATCGCGGCATTTCTCAAGCTCTCGCCATCGTGTCAGTTGCCCAACGCTCCCTCAACCGCCGATGACCCAGAGGATCGTCTAACCACACAAAACTTTTTAATGCTGCAACAGCAGCGGCTCACCGACAAGCTTAAAGCACGATTGGGCTATTTGGGAGTCTACTACAAACGCAATCCCAAAGACTTTTTGCGGCACTTATCTCCCCGCGATCGCCACACGCTGATGGCTCAAGTACGAAAAGACTACCGAGCCATTATCTTGACGTACTTTGATGGAGATGCCGAACTCAACCAACGGGTCGATAATTTCGTCAATCTTATGTTTTTTGCCGACGTTCCAGTAGCGCAAATCGTAGAGATTCATATGGAACTCATGGATGAGTTTTCTAAACAGCTAAAATTAGAAGGGCGAAGCGAGGAAATCTTACTCGACTATCGGTTGACCTTGATTGATGCGATCGCGCATTTGTGCGAAATGTATCGACGAGCCGTTCCCCGTGAGTAATAGAGCCGCTGCCGTGGTTTGGGGTGTCCAAAAAGCGCAGGTTTGCAAAGCTTCACAGGAGGAGGGCAATCCATTTACAATTATTTAGGGGGATTTGTTAGGGAAATTTATAATCCCAAATTGTTAGTCCGATCGATCGTTTGTTTATCTTTTAAGGCGCTCGTGATAAAAAGGGTCAACTATGAGTCCACTACGGAAAACTTACGTTCTAAAACTGTACGTGGCAGGAAACACGCCAAACTCAATCCGCGCTTTAAAGACTCTCAACAACATTCTTGAAAAAGAGTTTCAAGGTGTCTACGCATTAAAAGTCATTGATGTTCTTAAAAATCCTCAACTTGCTGAGGAAGATAAAATCCTGGCAACACCCACACTGGCGAAAATTTTGCCGCCTCCAGTGCGTCGAATCATTGGCGATCTTTCCGATCGAGAAAAAGTATTGATTGGTCTTGATCTGCTGTATGAAGAATTGCGTGAAGAGGAAATGGAAGGATAAAACGGAGTCGCAAATTTACCGTAATGCCTCAATTGGTTAAGTTTTGAACTAGATTCAGTGTAAAAATATAACAGGTTTAGCCCTCAATTCCAGGAGCCTAGCTCCGCATGTTTGATAACTACACTTATGAATTCGATTAATCAGACCGATCTTCGTAATCAATCAGGAGTGACCGGCGTTCAAAAAATTAGGACGATGATTGAGGGCTTCGATGACATTAGTCATGGAGGTTTACCTGTAGGGCGAACCACACTCGTGAGCGGCACCTCCGGAACTGGAAAAACCCTCCTTGCTGTGCAGTTTCTCTATCACGGAATCACTCAATTTGACGAACCAGGAGTTTTTGTAACGTTTGAAGAATCTCCGGCAGATGTGATTAAAAACGCCTTTAGCTTTGGGTGGGATCTGCAACAGTTGGTCGATGAAGGCAAGTTGTTTATTTTAGATGCCTCTCCTGACCCAGAAGGGCAAGATGTCGTGGGGAATTTTGATCTGTCTGCCCTGATCGAGCGAATTCAGTATGCCATCCGCAAATATAAAGCCAAGCGCGTCTCGATCGATTCAGTCACCGCCGTGTTTCAGCAGTATGAGGCAGCCTCAGTGGTGCGGCGAGAAATTTTCCGGCTCGTGGCACGGCTCAAGCAGATCGGGGCAACCACGGTGATGACCACAGAACGAGTCGATGAGTATGGGCCAGTCGCTCGGTTTGGGGTAGAAGAATTTGTATCAGATAATGTGGCGATCGTGCGAAATGTTTTAGAAGGAGAACGTCGCCGTCGCACGATCGAAATTTTAAAGCTGCGCGGCACAACCCACATGAAAGGGGAATATCCCTTCACCATTACCAACCAGGGCATTAATATCTTTCCGTTGGGGGCAATGCGCCTGACTCAGCGATCGTCTAACGTGAGAGTCTCTTCGGGAGTCGCCACGCTTGATGAAATGTGCGGCGGCGGCTTTTTCAAAGATTCGATCATTTTGGCAACCGGCGCTACCGGAACCGGCAAAACACTGTTGGTCAGCAAGTTCTTGCAAGAAGCCTGCGCCCGGGGCGATCGCGCCGTTTTGTTTGCCTACGAAGAATCTCGCGCCCAACTGTCGCGCAACGCTTACTCGTGGGGCATCGACTTTGAAGACTTAGAGCAAAAAGGGGTACTCCGGATCATTTGCGCCTATCCAGAATCGGCGGGGCTAGAGGATCATTTACAGATTATTAAGTCTGAAATTGCCGAATTTAAGCCCTCTCGGATTGCGATCGATTCTCTATCTGCCCTGGCGCGGGGGGTAAGCAACAATGCATTTCGTCAGTTTGTCATTGGCGTGACTGGCTTTGCCAAACAAGAAGAAATTACCGGCTTCTTCACCAACACAACCGACCAGTTTATGGGATCGCATTCGATCACCGATTCCCACATTTCTACGATTACGGATACTATTTTGATGCTGCAATACGTAGAAATTCGGGGAGAGATGTCTCGCGCCCTCAATGTGTTTAAAATGCGCGGCTCTTGGCACGATAAGGGCATTCGAGAGTACACGATTAATGCCCAAGGTCCTCAGATCAAAGAGTCGTTCCGCAACTTCGAGCGCATTATTAGCGGCTCGCCAACGCGCATTGCAGTTGATGAAAAAAGCGACTTATCGCGAATCACTAAGGGTCTTAAAGAAGGCGGGTTGTAGTTGGGCAGAGTGTCTTAGTCACGGATGGGGCGGCTGGAGCGGTAGAACGATGAAAGCTCTATTCCACCCATCCTGCCTCACCTGCGATCGCTGACGTTTATCGCAGGCGTTATCCCATCCTTCGTCGCTCGCCCCCCTAAACCGCTTTCGCGTGCGTGACTTCAACCACGGTATGGACATTGCCCCGGGGCGTGTAGTCTGCCTTAACCGTAACTTCGAGGGGATCGCACGCGGCAACGAGGTCATCTAAGATTTGGTTGGTTGCTTCTTCGTGAGAAATATAGCGATCGCGGTAGCTATTGATGTAAAGCTTAATGGCTTTGAGTTCTACAACCCGCTGATCTGGGATGTAGGTAACGTAGATGGTTCCGAAATCAGGATAGCCAGAAAACGGGCACTTACAGGTAAATTCTGGCAGGGTAATGGTGATGGTGTAGCGGCGTCCGGGTCGAGGATTGGGAAAGGTGATCAAGTTGCCTTCTTCGATCAACCGCTCTCCATACTTCACATCGTGGGTTTCTTGAGTGTGGGACATTTTAGCAAATCTGGGTCTATGGGGTTCAGCGTTCTGATTTTATCAATTCTGTTCGAGCAAGAGAAGCAAAGGCAAGATCGGCTTCCCAAAAACGGACGCCTCACTGGTAGATTGTCAACGTTGAGTGGAGGGGTGGAGGGGTGATGGGTAGATGGTTCCAATTACTAGACTCCCCCTCATTTCAACCTTGACAGACCACTAGCCACCGTAGACGATTTCGCTGCGAACGGCGGCTCCCAAGGTTGCTCGGCGTGCGGTCACCCATTTGCTAGGTTGCACCTGGTCTGCCGTGGCTTTGCCCCACTGCTGCTGTAAGGTTTGCAGCAAAACGTCTTGCTGCTTGCGTAGAGAGGAGATCTCGGTTCCCCGATTGAGGATAGCAAACTGGACTAAGCCGCGATCGCGCGTCGGCAAGACGCCAGCTAGGGCACTCACTTCATTTAAGGTGCCAGTCTTTACCACCGATTGAGCAGGCAAGGATCGATCTTCTAAGGTTGTGCCAACGCCCTCTAGACCGGCCACGGGAAACAGGTCGCCCAAGCTCAAATTGTGGGGATGGATGACGCGATCGAGGGCGGCAACCAGAGCGCAAGCAGCACGCGCCGATAGCCGATTGTCTACACCCAAGCCAGAGCCGTTGACCAACTGAATTTCGCTGGGGTCAAGGTTGGCAGCCTCTGTGGCTATTTGCATCATCGTTTGAGTGCCGCCCATTGTTTCGGTCAACAGTTGCGACATCTCGTTATCGCTCTGGACATTCATGTATCTGAGCAAATCTGTCAACGGTAAAGACCGATGGCGCATTAAAACCGTTGGGCTGGCAGCAGGAGCGCCAAGCCGGATTGCACCCGCGATCGCAACTTTCGGACGCCGCGTTTCAGTGGGCAGTGCCGCAAATTCTTCTGCGATCGCGGCGTCCCACTGGTCAGCATCCAACGCCATTTTCAGAGCATTACCCGACTGCACCGGGTCGGCATCAAAATTCATCATGAATCGCCCAGTGATGATCAGATCGCCCGTAACGCGGGTAATGCCGATTTGATTGAGCGCATTGCCCAGCGCGATCGCATCTTCCCAAACAAACATCGGATCGCCGCTCGCTTGAACTACTAAATCTCCTTGAAGTTCTCCATTTTGAATGAGACCCGTCGCCGAAACTGGCGTTTCAAACTGGTGGTCGGCTCCCCAGGTTTGCAGCGCGGCTAACGACGTGGCAATTTTTGTCAGCGACGCCGCTGGCATTGCCGTCATTCCCTGATGACTAGCAAGCAGCGTCGAACCCGACTGTAGCCAAATTCCTTGAGACGATGGCTCCAACCCTTGGCTCACCAGATTTTGGAGATAGTGCTGGATCACGGCTTCCGCTGCCGCATCGGTTGAGGGGGTGATCGACCAATCCACCTGAGCCGCGATCTGCCAGGGATCAAGCGATGGCGGCACACCTGCCATTTTTAGCCATGCAGATACGAAACCTGCACTAAAGACTTCTAGCACGGCAGCCCTCCTGATCAGGGTGTAGGGTAGAGGATGTAGGGTAAGGAACGCAAAGCAATGGCAAAGGCTGATCCAAATCGGATTTTGCGACTGATGCCGATCGCAGTTGGCATCTTGGGAGGCATTCTACTACTGGCGAATCGCAGTTTGACGCCAAATTTAACAGATTCTCAAGCCCGGGTGGATGCCCTCGGCGTCATTCTAAGCGCGGTGCTGATTTTAACAGGAATGTTGTGGCAGCAGGTTCAGGCGAGAACCCCCGATCGCGTGCAACTTGTTGGAGAAGAAGGCTTTGAACTCGCGCCAAACTTGCCAGAGGCGGTGGAAACAGAGTTGGCGTGGGCGTCTCACATTTTGTTGACCAACACCGTGACAAAATCGCTGATTGTGCTGTATCGCGGTCAGGTGCTGCTGCGGCGTGGAATTCTTAGCCCTAATGCCGACGTGAAACCGGGGGCAATTTTGCAGCGCGTGTTGGACAAGAAAAAACCCATTTATCTGGTGGCGTTAAGCGTCTACCCTGGGCGCATTGAGTTTGATTACTTGCCAGAAAATACCCAGGGAGTGATCTGTCAGCCGATCGGCACCGAGGGCGTGTTGATTTTGGCAGCCAATGCCCCGCGCAGCTATACCAAGCAAGATGAAAACTGGGTGGCTGCGATCGCACAAAAACTTGACCACACCCTCTCCCTCTCGTTTCACCCTCAAGGTCTATCCTCCTAGCCTCACCTACAACTCAGTTTGCGTTACCTTATTCGTAGAATTATTACGCTGTTGCCATGATTGCTTTGTATTGGGCGCTAGTTGCTGTGATGGTGGTTGGGATTGTCGGCGCGATCGTGCCTGGCATTCCGGGGATCGGTCTGATTTTGGCAGCCGTTGTCGTTTGGGGGTTTGTCAAAGGGTTTGCTGCCGTTAGCGTGGCATTACCTGTTGCGATCGCGGTGTTTGTGGTCAGCATTGGTGTCGATTTTCTGGCTACGTATTGGGGAGCCAAAAAAGCAGGCGCGAGCCACTGGGGGCAAATCGGCGCGATCGTTGGCTTTGTTCTCGGCTTCCTTGGCTTTTTACCGACCGTGCCGATCGGCGGCCCGATTGGCATCATCATCGGCATTTTGTTAGGACCATTGCTCGGTGCGATCGTCGGAGAGTTTTTGTATCGCAAAGACTTGCTGCTTGCCGTTAAAGCCGGAATGGGGATCGTCGTTGGCTCGGTGCTGGGAAATTTATTGCAGGCAATTTTTGCGATCGCGACGGTCGGCATCTTCCTCTACACCACCGTTCCAACGGCAACAGGTAGCTAAACCATGGCAATTCTTCAGCCCTGACAAGCAGGAGTTACGCATGGCAGCAGACGGGGGAAAACCAAAGCGATGAGGTTGGAACCCCGATCGATTCCTCACCCATCAGCGTTGAAAGCATCTACAACCCCAACGTTTCGTCAACCCCCAGCATCAGGTTGAGATTTTGAACCGCCGCCCCAGAGGCTCCTTTGCCCAAATTATCCAGTCGGGCAACGAGCAACGCTTCTTGGGTCGTGTCGTTGGCAAAAACAAAAATCTGCACGACGTTGGTGCCATTCATTGCCGTGGCATCTAAGAAAGTTCCGTCTCGCAGCACAGAAGAATCCTGAAACGGAGCAACTTGGACGAACGGTTCTCCTTGGTAATAGTGTGCGATCGCATCATACATTTCCTGTCCCGATGGCGGCTGAGCCAACGTCCAAAGCGGCAGCGGAATTTGCACCAACATGCCTTGCTCAAAGTCGCCCACCGAGGGCACAAACAAGGGCGGCGAGGCTAATCCAGAATATCGCTGCATCTCCTTGACGTGCTTGTGCCCAAACTTTGTTCCATAAATGCCGTACGGGTAAGAGGAGCCGTTTGAAGACTGCTGATCTTGCTCAGCGTGAAAGGCTTTATATTGGCGGATCAGGGGTTTGCCGCCCCCCGAATAGCCCGACACCGCATTGATCGTCACCGGAAACTCAGCAGGGAGCAACCCTGCCGCCACCAAAGGGCGCACGCAGGATAGAAACCCCGTTGGATAGCAGCCCGGAACGCTGACAAACTGAGCATTAGCGACCTTCTCGCGCTGTCCAGGATTTAGTTCGGGAAAGCCATACACCCATGCCTCGACTGTGCGATGGGCAGTACTGGCATCTAGAATCTTCACCCTCGGATTGCTCACAAAGCTGACGGCTTCTCTGGCGGCATCGTCTGGCAAGCAGAGAATGGCGATATCAACGGCATTGATCTGGGCAGCGCGGGCTGTGGCATCTTTGCGCCGAGCGTCATCTAGGCTGACAATTTCAAGGTCATCTCGTTGGCTGAGGCGGGAGGAGATTTGTAAGCCCGTTGTGCCTGCTTCTCCATCAATAAAAACCGTGGGTTTAGCCATCGTGCGGGGATGCCTTTCGTGATCGTACAGAAGGTTAGAGTAAAGGGGCTACTCTAGGTTCTCCCGATTTTACAGTATTGGTCAAGGGCTAAAGGGTACGTGGGGCACTTTTGGGCATGAGCAACGCCTAATGGCGATCGCGCTTCAAGTCGTAGATCACTTTCTCGGCGCACCAGTCGATCGAACGCTCTGGGTGATGGAGTTTGGTTTGGTACAACAAGCGGTTCGCCACTTTTTGATCGTCATGCACCAAGGTCATCAGTTTGCGCTGAAGCGATCGACTCGCCTGATCAAACCCCACCGCAGACGATGTAGAGAACGGTTGAGATTTCCCGTTTGAGCGAGAAGATTGAATGGCTTTGCTGCCCAGCACGGCTGCCCCGGTTGCGATCGCAATGCCGACCAAAGGAGCAGCACTCGGTTCTCGATCGTTTAGCGTGGGGCGAGATTGAGCAAGTTGCATCGGTCTATGGCTCTCTTGCGATTGGGTTGCCAGCGCCGGGGTTGCCAACAGACCGCCGACCACGGTTAGCGCCCAAACCGAAGCGGTGGTGATAGAGTTTTGGAAAAACGATGGATAACGCATTGGAATTAATGAAATTCAAACATGGGATTCTATTTCTATTTTGAATAAAAGTTATGACAGCAAAATGTCAAGGGGGTGAGCCAAAATTGCGAGAAAATTTGAGACAGAACCCTGGGCGATCGCTACTTTACCGAGACCCGCATCAAGCGGTTGACCTGCGATCGTGAGACGCCTAATTCCTGTGCGATCGCAGCTTCGATTTGCGCTAGATCGCTCACCGGAAACTCAAATTTCAGCGTTCTTAGCGGT
Source organism: Myxacorys almedinensis A (assembly GCF_010091945.1). Lineage (GTDB taxonomy): Bacteria > Cyanobacteriota > Cyanobacteriia > Leptolyngbyales > Leptolyngbyaceae > Myxacorys > Myxacorys almedinensis. Next base: position 144,443 of record NZ_WVIE01000007.1, on the reverse strand, counting down.
GAACCCGCCGTTCTCACCGTGGCGATCGAAAACTGCTGCTGCCGATGGATGCTAACGTCGATCGCCACCACTACCACAGGCGGTGCAGGAGAGGCGGTCAACTTCAAGACTTTCTCTGTGGTGTAGGCGCGGCTGAGCCACCAATCGAGTCCTACCCCGCTCACTGCCCATGCCACTATGCCCAGCGCTGGCAGCAGCCAAACCGCTGATCCCACGAATCGCAGCGCGTAACCCTTTAAACGTTGTCCCATACGATAGGCTGAGATTGGCACTGCCAAGCCCTGGAGGGGTGCAAAGCGGAGTCTAGCCGCGATCGCAGGGCTTCGCTTCAGAGCGTCCACCGAGAATAAAACGCAACGGCTATCTCACGCACTATGCTTATTTTACTGGCTGAAGACGACCCAGCACAATTGGAACCGCTTCATACCGCCCTCTCAAAAGCTGGGCATACCGTCGATGCTGTGGAAGATGGGGACACGGCTCAATGGCTGATCCACGATAAGACCTACGACTTGCTGATTTTAGATTGGATGCTGCCCCATGTCACTGGCGTAACCCTCTGCCGCCACTATCGACAGGCCGGCAAAACCTCTCCTGTGCTGCTGCTGACCGCAAAAGATACTACCCTAGATAAAGTTACAGGCTTAGACGCAGGAGCCGATGATTATCTGGTCAAGCCGATCGACGTGATCGAGCTATTGGCGCGGGTGCGGGCGTTGGGGCGACGCTCTCCGCTGTGGCAAGGAGAAACCCTGAAGCTTGGAACCTTACAGCTACATCTGACCAATCTCATGATTGAGCGCGATCAAAAAACAGTGCAACTGTCAGGGCGCGAATTTCAACTGATGGAATATTTGATGCGCCATCCCCGCCAAGTTCTCTCCCACGAGCAGATCGAGAAAGCCCTGTGGGGATGGGGAAGCGAGCCGGAAAGCAATGCCGTCACCACCCTCGTGCGACGGCTGAGGCAACGACTCGAAGCGGTGGATGCGAAAGATTGGCTAGAAACCGTGTATGGCATTGGCTATCGCCTCAGTAGCGGAGATGGGTCACCTCACAGCTAGTGGTCTGTCAAGATTGAAATGGGGGGCTAGGAGGAGAGAGGGAGAGGGGGAGTCTAGCAATCGGAACTATCCACCCCTCCACCCCTCCACCCCTCCACTCAACGTTGACAATCTACTAGTCACCCGTTATGTTCGATCGCAGTCGTCGGAATCTAGCCTACTGGTTTGCCCTCTCAATGGGCAGCATTCTGGTTGCCTTTGCAGGAATTGGCTACTATTTCATCGTTCAAGAGCAGTTGAGAAGCTTGGATGAGACCTTGTATAAACGCACGCTAGCCATTGGCACAGGGCGCGACATTCAAGGAACGGCATTGCCCGATGCGCGCTCTAACCAGCAAGCGATCCCGTTTCTGAAAAACCAACCGTCGCTCACCGGGGAGATTGCCTACGTTCGGTGGTATAACGCGCAAGGGCGGTTGGTGAAATTTGTCGGCACGCCTGGCGTAGCGCATCCTTCCTTGTTTCAGGGCTATCAAACCTTTACCACGACACCGCCCGACGGCTCTCAGAAAATCTGGTTGAGAGCCTTGACGCTGCCGGTTCGCCAAGATGCTCAGTCGGTGGGCTATCTCCAAGTTGCAACCTCCCTCACGCCCCTGCGGGAGAGCTTAAACCAAGCGCGGTTTTTTCTGGTTTTGGGAGTTCCGGTGGCGGTTGGCGCGATCGCGCTCACCGGGTGGTTTTTAGGCGGCTTGGCCCTGCAACCCACCCGCCGATCTTACGAGCAACTTCAGCGATTTACGGCCGATGCCTCCCATGAATTGCGTGCCCCGATCGCGGCAGTGTTGAGCAATGCCCAGGTCGGTCTGCTCCCGCCCGAAGACCCGAAAGAGCAACAGTTTCGGCTAGAGCAAATTGTTGACATTGCAAAATTGATGAGCACCCTGGTGAACAATCTGCTGTTGCTCTCACGCCATGAAGGACACCTCGACCCCGCTCGATTGACCACCATTGATCTCGTTGAATTGCTGCGATCGCTGCTCTCTGACACCACCCTGCAAGCGCGCGATCGCACCCTTCACCTTAACGCTCAGCTTCCCGACCACCCCATTTATCTCAACGCCGATGGCGAATTGCTCAAACAAGCGATCGTGAATTTGCTCAGCAACGCGCTTAAATATACCCCAGAGGGAGGCAGTCTCTATCTCCGGGGGCTGACCCAGGCAGGGCGGGCGGTGATTCAGGTTCAAGATACGGGGATAGGCATTCCAGAAACCGATGTGCCCCATATTTTCGATCGCTTTTATCGGGTGGATGTGGCGCGATCGCGGCAGACCGGAGGCTTTGGGTTAGGACTTGCGATCGCCCAACAAATCATTCACGCCCATCGAGGACGAATCACCGTGACCAGCACGCTCAATCAAGGCTCAACCTTTCAAATCGAGCTTCCTCTCAAGTCCAAACCTGGGGGCAAAGGGGGTGCGTCAGCTTAATGGATCTAAATTCGATGAGTTCTCACAACCATTTTGCCCCGACCCCAACCGGAGATGACTTCGCCCAGCCCCCAGCCACAGGCTAAAAGGTGCCGTTGTTACTGAGCTAAAATCTAAAAGCGTCTTCCCATACCCTTCGCAAGATATGGATGTTAGAAACCGCTTACTGGAAGCTTTATGCTCTGGAGTGTATGAAAAATTGGCTCCTCATCTGAAGGAAGTCTCGCTAGAGCAAGGCAAAATTCTTCATCATCCTGGCGAAACGATTCGAGACCTCTATTTTCCGATCGATTGTCTGCTTTCCATCACGATCACGATGGAAGGCGGCATGATGGCTGAGACGGGTTTGGTTGGCAATCGGGAAGTGCTAGGTGTAAATGCCTTTATGGGAGGGCGCGAAACCACGCAGACACAATATATCGTTCAGATCACTGGAACTGCAATCAAAATTGATGCCGCCGTGCTGCTTGAAGAATTCGATCGCAACAAAGCACTCCGCAATGTCTTGCTGCGCTATACCCAAGCCCTGATCGCACAAATTTCGCAAACCACCGCCTGCAACCGTTTCCACACGTTAGAGCAACGCTTTGGGCGCTGGCTGCTAGAAGCGCAAGACCGCGTTAATTCAGACGAACTAAGGCTAACCCATGAGTTTCTCGCTCAAATGCTGGGGGTGAGACGTGCGGGGGTGAGCGAAGCGGCGCAGAAGTTTCAAGATAGCAAGCTGATTCGATATCACCGGGGTCGCATTAATATTCTCAACCAACCAGGACTTGAAGCAGCATCGTGCGAGTGTTTCAGATGCGTGAAGGAACAGTACGATCGCTTGCTCGGTGTAAGACAGTAAGACCGTAAAGAGTCTGCCCACGATACGAGGAAGGGGCTGATTCTACACTGCCCATCCCACATTTTTGAGGCTTTTTGAGGCGCGATCGCAGCCAATAACCCAGAACGCTCATGACATTTCTTTGTCACAATTGCCTGCCACACTAAATAATATCTTCTCTCCTGCATGGCTGCGGAAGATGAATCGACAACCAGTGGGTGAGGACGGCGAGTGATCATGTCATACCAACGCTTCTGTCTTAGGAATACACGGTGATCAGAACGGCATCAAAACCAGTTTCTAAACGGTTACGTCTCAGCCTACAGATTGCCCTAGCAACTACCTTTGTCTCGCTTTCAACGGGCTGCGTTGGCACTGCTAACCGGGGGGCAGAGCTTGCACCCGTGGCAAGTGCAGAGGCGCAAGAAAGCAACGAGGCTGGGTCAACGGTTCAAGCCTTGGTCAATTTAGGACCGCGAGTGGCGGGCACACCCACCGCCGAACAAGCCAGTCAATATCTGATCGATGAGTATCGCAAAGCAGGTTACCAAACTCAAGTTCAAACCTTTACTTACTCCAAGTTTCGAGACGAAGGATCGACCATCACCGTAGATGGAACACCGCTTGAAGGTCAAGCCCTCAACGGCACGATCGCTGGCAAAGCGACCACTCCTTTAGTGGCAGTTCCTAATGTTGGGCGACCTGCGGATTTTGCCAACCTGCCCGTTAACGGTCGCATCGCGATCGTGCAGCGAGGCGAAATTCCATTTACTCAAAAAGCTGAGAATGCGGCTAAAGCAGGCGCGGTGGGTCTCATCATCGTCAACACCGAAGGTGGCACGCTGCGCGGCACGCTGACAGGCAAGCCCACCATTCCGGTTGTGGCGCTATCGAGAGATCAGGGGAACCCATTGCGCGATCGCGCTCAAGCCATGCCCACAACCGTTAGCCTAGTGGTAAACGCAGAAGAGCGCACCATCACTGGACGCAACGTCATTGCCTATCTCGATGGCGTGACTCAGCCCACGGTGCTGATCGGTGGGCATTTTGACTCGGTTGCCGGTTCACCCGGAGCCAATGACAACGCTTCTGGCACAGCCGTGACGCTTGATTTGGCTCGTCGGATGGCTAAGACTCCCTTGGCGCGTCAAGCTTGGTTTGTCGCGTTTGATGGCGAGGAAGATGGGCTAAAAGGCTCTCGTGCGTTTGTCGAAGCGGCTCAGCCTCAGTTTTTATCAGGGCTAAAAGCGATGCTCAATTTCGATATGGTGGGCGTCAATCAGCAGTTACAAATTGGCGGATCATCGTCGCTCACTGCGATCGCACAACCTAAAGCTTCAATCCCCAAATCGGTTGTCAACGGAAGCAGCGATCACGCGGCGTTTGCTGCCAAGAATGTACCTGTTTTGTTTTTTTATCGTGGTAGTGATGCCAACTACCACACACCAAATGACAAGACTGTAGATCCAAAACTACTAAACGAGACATCGCAAACAGCAATGGATATTGTGCAGCAAATTCTCAAAGTAGATTAAGCATTGATCAAGATTTGAGAATTTTATTCTATCAATCAGACTAGCATCTACCCATCACAGCGGTGATGATCTTTGCAACGCTCTATCTATCGGTTTTACGATCAAAACTGCATCACTAGTAATAGTGAGAAAAACAGCAGTGCTATCCGCTTTAATTTACGTTATTGGAACCCATCAATGACTTCTAACCGCTTCTTGAAAAAGTCGTTCGCTTCTCTCTCGTTAGTCTCTGCTGGGGCGCTCAGCGCTTTGGTTGGGGCGCAGGTTATCCCCGTTCAGTTGCAGCCTCAGCGGGCGATCGCACAAGCTCCCGCTGCGATCGCGCAAGTTCCCGCTTTGCCGTTTAATTCTGCTGGCGATAATTTCGTCTCTGCCGTTGTCGAAAAATCTGGGGCAGCCGTCGTGCGGATCAATTCGTCGCGGAGCCGAGTAACCAATTCGGGACAACGGAGCGTTCAAGGTACGGGGTCAGGATTCATCACTCAGTCTAACGGGCTGGTAATGACCAATGCCCATGTGGTTGAGGGCGCAGATCGCGTTACCGTTACCCTCAGAGACGGGCGCGAGTTTACCGGTCGAGTTATGGGAGCCGATCGCCAAACGGATGTAGCGATCGTCAAAATCGAGGCGACCAATCTACCCACCGTCCGTCTGGCAAACTCTGACCAAACCAGACCCGGCGAATGGGCGATCGCCATTGGCAACCCCCTCGGACTCGATAACACCGTCACAGTCGGCATTATTAGCGCCACCGAGCGATCAGGCAGAGCGATCGGATCTAGCCGCCGTGTCACCTACATTCAAACCGATGCCGCCATCAACCCTGGTAATTCGGGTGGGCCGCTGCTCAACCAGCGCGGTGAGGTCGTTGGCATGAATACGGCAATTCTTCGAGGGGCACAAGGTCTGGGGTTTGCGATTCCAATCAATCGCGCCCAAGAGGTGGCAACCCAACTACTCGCGCAATCTGGAACCTTGATGTCAAGCTTGAAATGATGGACTGGGAATCGATGAGTGGATGAGTGGATGAGTGGATGGGTAACATCTCCCTCCACCCTCTTACCCCTCTACCCTCTCACCCCTCCTACCCCTCAACTCCAAATCGTCAGTGCTAATCTAAATGTCGATCGCGGCGTTTGTCTGTATCATGCTAGAGCCAGTTATGCGATGAGTGAGTCGTTCCTCATCAGCGCGATCGTCATTTATGAACAAGCTGATTCATGCTCAGGTTTTGGTTTACATCGCTAGCCTCCTCGGCTGTTTGGTGTCATCCAGGGCGATCGCCCAAACAGCCGCCACCCTGCCAAACGCCAATCCAAACCCTGACCGATTTCCGCAAGCTCTGCCAACCCCGCAGCCGCTCCCACCAGAAACGCCAGATCTCGCGCCAACCCCAACCCCAACTCCGCTTCCTGAACCGTCTTCCGTTAAGATTTCAGTCCGCAAAATCGAGGTTGTGGATGGAACGCTGCTCACCCCTGAGGAAATTGCACGAATTACACAACCCGTAGAGGGGAAAACCGTCACCCTAGAAGACCTCCGCAGTGTGGCAGATGCGATTACGCAACTTTACCTAAGCCGGGGCTACATCACGTCTAGAGCCGTTGTTGGCGATCAAACCATTGTCGATGGCATCGTGCAGATTCGCGTGATTGAAGGCTCTATCGAAGCAATCGATGTCCAAGGATTAGAGCGGCTCAAACCCTTTTATGTGCGCGATCGCGTCAGCCTCGGAACCGCAACCCCCCTCAACAAAGACAAACTCGAAGACCAGCTACGATTGCTCAAAGTCGATCCCCTGTTTGAAGCCGTAGAAGCAAGTTTACGCCCCGGAACCGGATTAGGACAAAGCATTCTCACCGTCCGCGTTCGGGAGGCAGCCGCGCTCAATGGCTATTTTGGAGCGGATAACTACTCGCCGCCAAGCGTGGGTTCAGAGCGATTTGGCAGCATCTTGAGCTACCGCAACCTGACCGGATTAGGGGACGAACTGAGCGCCTCCTACTTTCGGACAACTCAAGGGGGCTATAGTGCGTTTGACTTTAATTACCGAATTCCGGTCAACGGGATGAACGGCACGCTGCAACTTCGAGCCGCCCCCAGCCGCAGCGAAATCATCGAACCTCGGTTTGCGGCTTTCGGAATTCGCAGCGACTCTAGCCTCTACGAACTGAGCTATCGCCAGCCCATTCTGCGGTCTCCTCGCGAGGAAGTGGCGCTGTCACTGGGTTTCGCCGTGCAAAATGGGCAGACCTTTTTGTTTCAAAGCACGCCGTTTCCGTTTGGCATCGGTCCTGATCCAGAGGGCAACAGCCGGACGCGAGTTCTCAAGATTGGACAAGACTATATCAAGCGCGATCTGCAAGGAGCCTGGGCGCTGCGATCGCAGTTCAGCATTGGGTTAGGAGTCTTTAGCGCCACAACCAACCCCAAACCCCTCCCTGACGGACAGTTCGTCAGTTGGCTCGGACAGGTGCAACGGGTGCAGCGCCTTGGGACAGATCATCTCCTGATTGCTCAAGCAGATGTGCAACTCACGCCAGACAGTTTGCTGCCGTCTCAGCAGTTTGTAATTGGCGGCGGGCAAACGCTGCGCGGCTATCGGCAAAATGCCCGCTCTGGCGATAACGGAGTCCGGGTATCTTTTGAAGACCGGATTGCGATTCAACGCAATGAGTCGGGGGTGCCCATTTTTCAACTTGCCCCGTTCATCGATTTTGGCACCGTTTGGAACCGCTCTGATAATCCCAACATTCTCCCAAATCAAACCCTGCTTGCTGGGGCGGGGCTTGGAGTACTGCTCGAACCGTTTCCGGGATTCACAGTCCGGTTGGATTATGCTGTCCCGTTTGTCCATCTTCGCGATCGCGGCGAGAATGCTCAAGAGCGCGCCTTTTACTTTAGTGCAGGCTACAGCTTTTAGAAAGTGTCTTTTTTTGTTCGCAGCGCCGCAAAGGTTGCCACCGGGTCGCGTTGGTTCATCGCCTGCTGAATCGCCGGGGCATCCCAGCGCAAAAAGGGATTCGTGCTTTTCTCTAGACCTAGCATGGTGGGAATCGTGGCTTCATCGTGGCGGCGCATCCTTTGCACCTCCGACAGCCGCCGCTGCACCGCCTGATTGCGTGGATCAACCGCGATCGCAAACCTCAAATTGCTCAACGTGTACTCGTGGGCACACCAGACTCGCGTAGTGTCCGGCAATTTCCTAAGCTGGCTGAGCGATCGCATCATTTGTTCGGGTGTCCCTTCTCGCAGCCTGCCACACCCGCCAGAAAACAGCACATCTCCACAAAATAGCTCTCCGGTAGAATCCGCGTCTACCGGTGGAAAGTAGTAGGCAATGTGGGCGCGAGTGTGCCCCGGCACAAACAAGACCTCGGCTGAGCGATCGCCAAATTTGACACCATCACCCGCCTGTAAAAATACGTGCTGTCCCGGAATTCGCCCGCGATCGTGGCTGCCTCCATAGACGATCGCCTCTGGAAATTGGCGTAACAGTTGCGCGTTTCCGCCTACGTGATCGCCGTGGTGGTGTGTGTTGAAAATGGCAACCAGGGTTGCTCCGAGTTCGTCTAGCTTTTGCAGGACAGGGGTTGCCTGTGCGGGGTCAACGATCGCGGCAATGTGGCGATCCGCATCGTGGAGCAGAAAAATGTAGTTATCCGAAAGAGCGGGAATTCGGTAGATTTGCATAGCATTGAAATGTTCAACCTCGTGTTTATTCTGAGAGTCAAGTGGTCAATCCTGAAGTAGAGCGATCGCATCCCACCAAAATTTCATCAAGTCTTGGCGATTTACTCATGGTAGCTGTGCCCACGATCCCTAGAAAGACGCAAAAGTAAGAACATGAAACCCATTTAGACCAAAACGATGGTTTTACTCTAAGGATTTAGTCTGATTTGCGATTCGCTGCTTTCGATCCGTAACCCCTCACCGTCTAGCCCCTTCATGATCGAGCCTCATTCCTATGGTAAAAGCATCTCAAAATCGATTTGACCTACCGACAAAACAAATCATCGAGCGAATTTTGCAAGCCGGACAGATTCACCGTCAAGAACATCTTCACTTGGCGTCTGTGTTGCTTTCAAGCCAGGGCATTACCGCCGAAGAACGCCGCCAGATTAATCGCATTTTTGATCAGATTCAAAATGGTCGAATGAAGCTGGTTGATGATCAAGGCTTAATGTAAAGCCACGAAGCGACAAATTTTCCCACCTTCACCCCTTTTTGCTCATGAAGCTGATTCAAACCAGCGCTTGGTATCCTCCAGCCTCTTCGGGAGGCGTAGAAGTCTACGTAGAGGGTTTAGCTCAAAACTTGAAACCCTTGGGCTTTGAGTGTGTGATTGGCACGCCGCTCACCCTTGAGCAAAAATCGGCTGCACCTCAAACTGGCTATTACAACGGCATTGAGGTGTATCGCTATCCGTCATTTGCCGCCTTCGCAACGTGGCTTAGCGCCAACCAAAGCGGGATTTATCACCAACACACCGTGCGCGATCGCTGTGGCATTTCCCATCTCCGTTTGGCTCGCACCCTCGGCATGAAAACGATCATGACCCTTCACATGCCAGAGATCGTCTGCGTTCGCGGCACCATGATGCAAGCCGGACACACCGCCTGCGACGGGCAGATCGAGGTGACTCGCTGTAGCCAGTGCTTGGGCGTTTCAAAGCGGGTTCCGGCGTGGGTTGCCGAACGGTTGAGCCAGATTCCCCCGGCGATCGCAGAGGCAGGTCAAGCTCGCCTGCGCCGCTCCCGCGATGTCCGGTTTCGCCAGTTGGGAACAACCCTCAGCACGCCTGCCCATGTGCGCGATCGCGCCCATCAACTCCGCGAAATTGTTGCCCTCAGCGATCAAATTGTCGTGGTTTGTCAGTGGCTTTACGATGCCTTGGTGCGAAATGGCGTCCCCGAAAAAAAACTATTGCTCAGTCGTCATGGGGTTTCTTCGTCTGGCGCTGCAACGTCTATTCCGCACCGGTCGCTTACAATCGGGTTCCTCGGTCGCTGGCAAGAGACAAAGGGGGTTCAAATCTTGGTCGAGGCGCTGCAACACGTGCCGCGATCGCTGCCTGTTGAACTGATAATTCATGCCACTCATGCCGATCAGCACGGGCAGGCAAACCGAGACAAAATTTCAGCGATCGCAGCTAGCGATCCAAGAATTCAGATCAAGGCACCGCTCAGCCGTGACGCTGTACCCAGCGCGATCGCGCAGTTCGATCTGTTAGCCGTTCCCTCACAATGGCTAGAAACCGGTCCTTTAGTTGTGCTAGAAGCCCACGCCGTCGGCACTCCGGTGATCGGCTCGCGGTTGGGAGGCATCGCCGAACTGGTAGAGCACGGCAAAGATGGCTGGCTGGTTTCGGCGGCAGATGTGCAGGCTTGGGCAGCCGCGATCGCGCACCTTGCCGCGCACCCTCAGATCGTCGCGACGTTAAAGCAGGGCATTCGCCCGGTTAAAACCACCCGTGAAGTTGCAGAGGAAATGGCAGAGCTTTATGAACGCCTCATGAGGCATTGAGAATTCTTCAGGGTACTTTTAATCAGGACTTTGGCACAGAGTCAGGACTTCGGCATGGGTCAAGCACGCCCTCATTGATGGATGAACATTTTTATAGGCTATGAAAGTTTCTATTCTCACTCCCAATTTTTCCAAGGGCGGCGTCGATCGCGCGTATCTTTTGGCGCAAGTGCTGCGATCGCTCAACCACGACGTAGAGATTTTAGGATTTTTATTTGGCGAAAAAATCTATCCAGAACCCCCGCCCGACTTGCCGATCGTCTGTCTGCCAGGAAGTCAGTATCCAAAAATTTTCGCTTCAGTCCGCCAACTCCTGGCAAAAATTGATGGCGACATTGTGTACGCGGTAAAGCCCAAACCCATGAGCTTTGGCGTCGCGCTGCTAAAAAAACTTCAGAGCAGATGTCCGGTCATTTTAGATATCGATGATTGGGAAATGAGTTGGATGGGGGGCGACGATTGGCGCTACCGTCCGGGGCTGAAACAGTTGGCACGAGACTTATTCAAACCGGACGGAGCACTGCGATCGCCAGATCACCCGCTTTATCTTCAGTGGGCAGAAAAGTTAGTTTCCCGTGCCGATGCGCTGACGATCGATACGCACTTTCTCAAGCACCGTTTTGGCGGCGTCTATCTGCCCAACGGTAAAGATACGGACATGTTTGATCCCCAAGCCCACGATCCAGCAGAAAGCCGACGCAAATACGGGTTGTCAGACTACCGGGTTTTGATGTTTCCCGGCGCATCCCGCCCCCACAAAGGCTTAGAAGACGTTCTAGCCGCTCTCGATCGGCTCAACCAACCCGATCTAAAGCTGGTCATTGTGGGGGGCAGTCCCTACGACGACTACGATCGCCATCTGATCGACCATTGGGGACGCTGGATTGTTAAACTTCCCCCCGCTCCCTTTTGGCAAATGCCCGAAATCGTGGCTGCCGCTCATGTCATCGTGGTGCCTCAGCGAGATACGCTAACGGCTCAGGCTCAGTTTCCGATCAAGCTCACCGAAGGCATGGCAATGGCGAAACCAATTCTCGCCAGCCGGGTCGGTGATATCCCTGAGATTTTAGAGAACACTGGATTTCTGGTAGATGCCGGATCGCCAGAGCAAATTGCTGAAACCATTAATCAGATTTTTGGGGATTGGCAGGCAGCCCAAGCAAGGGGCGTTCAGGCTAGGGAGCGGTGTTTGGCTTACTACAGTGTCAAGGCGATGGCTCCGATCGTCAAAACCCTTCTCGAACAATTGCGGTAATTTTAAGCACGCCGAAACCTCAATCCGAGAGTATGGTGATTTAGAACACTGTCAATCTCAAAAACCATCGATTCAACTGTTTTCCGGATCGATCCCAGGGGATAACTAGAAACAGTTCTTCATCTTGTCTTGATGATTTGCTCAGATCGTGTTTGCCAGATTGTTGTTCACCAGATCGTGTTGCCAAATCGTGTTTGCTAGATCGTGGTTGCCAGATTGTCGTTTGCCCAGAGTGATCCATGTCGCCTAACAAGCTCCTTCTTCAATTTGCCTTGCGCTATCCCAAATGGATCGTTGCAACAGTGGTGCTGGGCTTTTCCGGAGCCTTGTTTAACGGCGTCAGTACCATGCTGATTGTGCCCGTCGTGCTTGGATTTCTAGGACAGGATGTAACCCTAAAAGGCATTCCTCCGATCTTACAAAAAGCCTTTTCTAGCGTAGATGGTCAGGCAGGAGATCGGCAGTTGCTGATCATGATGGGCATTGTGCTGCTGGCAATTTTGCTTAAAAATATCACCAGCTACATCAGCATGCTATCGTCGAGCCATTTGTCGCGATCGCTGGTCAACGAAATCCGCAAAGATGGGCTAAAACTCTTGCTTGACGTAGATTTAGACTTTTACGCCAAAACAAAAATTGGAGATTTGATCAATCGTCTGGGTGGAGAAGTCGGCTCAACCGCTGCCGCCATTCGGATTGCCATTCAGATGATCACCGTTGTGATCACGGTTTTAGTTTTTGTAGTGTTGTTGCTAGCAATCTCTTGGCAACTCACTCTAGCATCCACCGTAATGCTGCTATTAGTCTCGATCGCGAATGGCTATTTTGTCAAACGAGCCAAGAAATTTGGGCAGAAACTTTCGGATCAGTCCCGCGATTATTCTGTAGCTATCTTAGAAATGCTGTCTGGAATGCGGCTCGTGAAGGCAACGGGCAACGAGCCACAAGAATATCGCAAACTCGAAGCCCTGATTGACGCACGAGAGCAAGCCGATTTTCAATCTCAAGCTAATGCAGCGTTGATAGGACCCATCAACGAGATGGCAGGAATCTTGACGGTACTAACGATCGTCGTTCTCGGTCGGGTCTTTTTCGCATCCGAACTCGAATCCCTCTCCACCGTTTTACTCACCTATTTACTGGTTTTATTTCGCCTGTTGCCCTTCGTCGGACAACTCAACGGCGCTCGCGGTGCGTTTGCAAACATGGCTCCTAGCGTTGCTGTTGTCAATGAATTTTTGCGGCGCGACAACAAACCATTTATGTCCCAAGGTAATCGCCCTTATGTTGGTTTAGAAAACGGCATTCAATTTCAAAATTTATCATTCTCCTATCCTGGGCACGATCGGCAAGTTTTAGATGGCGTTAACTTGTCGCTGCCAAAAGGGACAACATTAGCGTTAGTCGGGTCTTCGGGGGCGGGCAAATCAACGATGGCAGATTTGTTGCCCCGATTTTACGATCCAACCGAGGGGCAGATTTTGATTGACGATCGCGACGTGCGCGACTTTGATCCTCCCTCCCTCCGCCGGGCGATGGGCATCGTTAGCCAAGACACCTTTTTATTCAACGATTCGGTTCGCAATAACATTGCCTATGCTTGCAATCGTGCCACTGACGATCAGATTGTCGAAGCGGCAAAACGCGCCAACGCTTACGAATTTATTGTCAATTTGCCGCACGGGTTTGAGACGATGATCGGCGATCGCGGCGTCATGCTTTCGGGGGGTCAACGACAGCGATTAGCGATCGCCCGTGCCTTATTGCGTGATCCAGAAATTCTGATTCTCGATGAAGCCACGAGTGCGCTCGATAGCGTGTCCGAGCGATTGGTGCAGCAAGCCATCGACGAATTGAGCCGCGATCGCACAACGCTTGTGATTGCTCACCGGTTGTCTACTGTGCAAAACGCCCACCAAATCGCGGTTCTCGACCAAGGGCACGTCGTCGAGATCGGCACCCACATCGAACTCCTCAACAAAGGTGGACTCTACGCTCAGCTTTATTCCATGCAATTTTCTCACCAAGAACACCCCGTCGGTCTTTAGAACTCCCCCTCTCGCTATGACTCAGAAAACGATCGGAATGCTCAGCAGTTACGTCGGTCTTAACCCAAGCCCGATCGATTGGCTATGGCAGCAGTCGCCCTACCCGTTTGGGCGGTGGCAGAATATTCAAATCGAAGCTTCGGCAGCCAACCCGGATTTTTTGCTGCTCTATCAGTTTGATTTTCCGCGCCCGTCTCCCTCCAAAAAGTCGTTGCGAAACCTTCTTCGTAAATCTGTATCACCGCCTGATGTTCGAGAACAATTTCGCGGAGTTGATCGCGATCGCGCCATCTACTTACTGCGAGAACCGCCGCTTCCAGAAATTCTAGACATTACAAAAGCCAACTATGCCAGCGCCAGCCAGCACTGTGCCTACGTTTCAGGTCCCGATGACGTTGCGCCAATGCCCAATTACATGCCCGCAATCTGGTACTTAGGAAATTCGTTCCGCGAGCTCGACGAGATGCCGCCGCCCGAAAAGGTTGAAACCTGTAGCTGGATCACCTCTGGCATTAGCCGCACCGAAAATCATCGCAAGCGGCTAGCGTTTCTAAAACTGCTGCAAGATCATCGGGTGGACTTCGATTTATATGGGCGAGATTTGCCCCCCTGGTCAAACGCTAGAGGTCGCGTGAATGGTAAGTGGTATGGCATGGCTCCATACTATTACAACTTGGCGATCGAAAACTATGCTGAGAACGATTGGTACGCCACTGAAAAGCTTTGGGATGCGCTGCTGTCGTGGTGCTTGCCGATTTATTACGGCGGCGCGGCGGCAGATAAACTGTTGCCTCCGGGCAGTTTTTTACGGCTGCCCAGCCTCGATGAAAAAGGGCTGAAATATATTCAAGATGTAATAGCAACGCGGGATGCGTGGCATGAGGCAAAAGCTGCGATCGCAGAGGCTCGTCAAATTATTTTGCATAAACTGAACCTTGTCAATTGGCTTTCTGAATACGTAACTCAATTCGATTAAAAGACATTGCTATTTCTATAGATAAACTACTATGAATGGAATTTGCACACTAGCCAACGATCGCGTTTACGACCAACTGATTGCCCTGCTTAACAGCATTGAATCGGTCATGGGCAAAACTATGCCGGTTTGCATTTACCCGTTTGATGATCAGTGCGATCGCATTCGCCTTGCCATTCGCGATCGCCCAAGCGTTACCCTTTACGATGATCAAGATTCGATTCAGCGTTGGGATAGTTTCATGCAGCGCATTGCTCCAGAGCGACTGAACCAAAAAAATCGGCTGTATGGAGCACATCGCCGGTTTTGTGCGTTTGATGGGCCGTTTGATCGATTTGTCTATATGGATGCGGATACATTGGCAATGAGTCCGCTCGATCGAGTATTTCAAATGTTAGACAAATTTGATTGGGTCGTTTATGACTATCAATTTCTCGATCCGAGCAAAATTTATAACGTTAATTCTTCAAGCCTCTACGACGTTTTTTCCGACGAACGAATCAGAAGCGAAGTCTTTTGTTCTGGATTTTTTGCAGCAAAACGAGGATTATTTGGGGCTGAGCAACGCGAAACATTAATTGCTCAATTGCGCGCTGGCGACATCAATATTTTGTATGAAGGAGCCGGAGAGCAACCTGTTTTAAATTACATGGTGATGCGTTCTGGCTTAAAAAGTTGCAATTTGGGGTCGTATTTACCCTCTGAAGAATCGACAGGATGTTCGGTCACCTCAAAACATTTTGAAGAGCGAAATCACATTCTCTACGATCGCGGCACTCGCCTTACCTATCTTCACTACATTGGTGTCAAGCCTCAGTTAATGGAGCAGGTTTGCCTGGGTGAAAATGTGAGTTTTCCCTATCGCAATTTATTCCTTTATTACCGCTTTTTGCACCAACCTCAAAAGTGCCCTGTTTTTATGGAGCCGCCCTCCCCAGATGGCAAATCTTATTCGCCTGGTTTTGTCAAAAAAGTTCTAAAAAAATTGAAATTGGGTCAATCAAAATGAAAGGTATTTATATTGTTGCCAATGACAAAGTAATGGATAATGCGATCGCACTGCTCAACAGCATTCGATTGCGCGATCGCGAGATTCCGATCTATCTAATTCCATTTAATAATGAGTACCAAATGGTTCTCGCAACGCTGAGCAAACTGCACAACGTTCAGCTTTTTCCTGACTTGGAGTTGCTAGAACGGGTAACAAGTCAAGTGGGCAATATCTTCGATCGTAACTTCCTTGCTCTACCAAACAAGATGAGAAAGTTAGCGGTTTGGTTTGGTGTATTAGATGAATTTCTTTATATTGATACTGATATTGTAGTCTTTGAAAAGATTTCAGATAGGCTCGATCGGCTCTCCGAAATAGATTTTTTTTGCAGCGATTATCACTTTGCTAGCGAAGGATTACGAAATATCTTCTCGCCCGTAATTCGAGAAAAAAATATCTTCACCGACGAACAATTACAGGACGTTTTTAATAGCGGGTTTTGGGGATCGAAGAAAGGAATTATTACTGAGGAGCAGCTTTATGATGTATTAAAAGAGTGTTCTCAGCATCGAGAATATTTTGACTTTACTCAAGGCGTAACGGATCAGCCTGTTCTCAATTACCTCATTCTAAAGTGTTTTTCTAAGCGAGAAAATCTGGTTAAAGCATCAGCAAACGTGCCTGGAAGCTGGGCAGGTTCTAAACACTTTGAGAACCGAAACTATGTCTTATACGACAAAGATCAACCGTTGCAATATATTCATTGGGCAGGCATCTCTATGCATTCTGGCGCACCTTACTGGGATATATGGCAACACTATCGCTATTTGCACGAACCGAAGAATTTTTGGCGTAGTTTATCTCGTTTGGTTCCTTTTGCAGGAGCAAAATAATGAATGGAATCTATATTCTGGCAAATGATTATGTCTATCATCAACTTGTTGCGTTGTTGAATAGCATTGAGGTAAACATTGGCAAAGAAATGCCAGTTTGTATCATTCCTTACGATGATCGCCTAGACCAAGTGAAAGCGGAAATTGCTCGGCGTCCGCAAGCTACATTGTTTGAGAACCAAGACTCAATTAAACGATGGGAAGCGTTTGCAACACAAGCCTGGAAAGTTCACCATCGAGCACAGAAAACTTGGCGCGATCGCGAGTTACCAGAAGTTTATCGCCTCGCGATGCACCGCAAGTTGTGCTGTTTTGATGGTTTATTTGATAAATTTATTTATTTTGACGCTGATACTCTGGCAATGGGTTCAGCAGAGCCAGTTTATCAACTGCTAGATCGCTATAGTTGGGTTACTCACGATTATCAATATTGCTCTGATATAAAGTATATTTTTGATGCATCTCAAGAAAATTTAGCCCACGTTTTCTCCTCTGAAAAGCTTAAATCTCATCTCTTTTGTGCAGGTTGGTTTGCTTCTAGAAAAAACGTATTTAATGCTGAAACTCTCGCTCGTTTATTAAGCTATCTTCAGGCAGGCGAAGCAGATTTAATGGCGCTCTGGGGTCCTGATCAATCGCTACTAAACTATATGGTTTTACGAAGCGAGATTTCTTACTATAATTTTGCATTTCATGGAGGAGGAACCGGCTCGCATTGGTCTTCGTCATTCGATGAAATTAATCATCTTTTATACGATAAAGGACGGCAACTAACCTATATTCATTACATGAGTATTGCATCGTCTCAGTTTAATCAATTGTGTGAAGGAATGGCTGTAGATATTCCGTATAAAAACCTGTTTCTACACTATCGCTACTTGATGCATCCCGATGAGAGACCCAAAATCTTTAAGCCAGCTAAATTGGCATCTAGTTCTTCTGGCAAACTGCGTGCGATCGCAGATAAAATCATCCAATTCACCCAGAAAAAAATTGGCAGTCTATATGATAAAATTCGCCAATCAAAAGCAGTTTAAATCAGACGTTCAAGCTAATAGTTCAAGCTAATAATTAACTGTTTTAGCCGTTAGAAATCTAAAAATCATAACAACAAAGAACCGCAATCAGGTAAGATCGTCAGCGTCGTTAGAGCTTTTGTTACCTATATGCCAACAAGCGTTGTGACTGGTGCTGCGGGGTTTATTGGGTCTCATCTCGTCGAGGCTCTTTTGCATCGAGGTGAGTCTGTCATCGGGATTGACCAGTTTAACGATTACTACGATCC
The DNA here is from genome assembly GCF_010091945.1 of Myxacorys almedinensis A. Lineage (GTDB taxonomy): Bacteria > Cyanobacteriota > Cyanobacteriia > Leptolyngbyales > Leptolyngbyaceae > Myxacorys > Myxacorys almedinensis. Next base: position 126,611 of record NZ_WVIE01000007.1, on the reverse strand, counting down.
AGCTTTAAAGCGACAAAATATTGCAGATGCGGTTCAGCATGCCAACTTTGAGTTAATCGAGGCAGATATTCAAACTCTCGATTGGTCAGCGCTGCTGGCAGAGGCAGACGTGCTCTATCATCAGGCAGCGCAAGCGGGGGTGCGATCGAGTTGGGGGGCAGGCTTTCGCACCTATACCGAGCAGAATGTGAATGCAACACAAATTCTGTTAGAAGCGGCGAAAGACTCGAAGCGGCTTCAGCGCTTTGTGTTTGCATCGAGTTCGTCAGTGTATGGCAATGCTGAAGCGATGCCAACCTCGGAAACGCTATGCCCTCGCCCCGTTTCGCCTTACGGCATCACGAAATTGGCGGCAGAACAACTTTGCGGGTTGTATCACCAAAATTTTGAAGTTCCGGTGTGTTCGTTGCGCTACTTTACCGTTTATGGTCCGCGCCAGCGCCCAGATATGGGGTTTCACAAGTTCTTTAGGGCAGTTTTAGACAATCAGCCAATCACGATTTACGGAGATGGGCAACAAACGCGAGACTTTACCTATGTCAGTGATGCGATCGCAGCTAATCTAGCCGCCGCCACTCGCCCCGAAGCGGTGGGAGCCATTGTTAACATCGGAGGCGGAAGCCGCGTGGTGCTCGCCGAAGTGATCGATACGATGGCACAGATCGTGGATCAACCCATCCAACGCCGCCATATTGAACGCGCGATCGGGGATGCCCGTCACACATCGGCAGACATTTCTAAAGCGCAAGACAAACTTGGCTATCAGCCGCAAATCAAGCTGCTTGAAGGATTGCAGAATGAATGGGAGTGGATACGATCGCGGTAGGCATGACAGCGATTCATCACAAAATTGGATAGATTCGCGTTCCTGTAGCTGGATCAAACAAAAACATCTGCTCTAGATCTAACGTGAGAAAAATTTGATCGCGCACCTGCAAGTTTAACTGGGGGCGAATTTGCACATTCAAACTCGGTTGAAATCCTTGAGGCTCACCGGGCAGCACCACACGCACTAAAACTTCTCGCCCCAACGGTTCAACAACCCTCACTTCGGCTCTTAGTTGCCCCGCCTCGCGGCTGACTTGGATAGACTCCGGTCGGATGCCCAAATCAAAGCGTGCCCCAGGCGCATACTGCGGCTTTAACCTGGGCGGCAGGGGAATGCTTTGTTCACCCAGTTGAAACCCTGCCCCCGTGAACGTAACCGGTAAAACATTCATCGGCGGATTCCCTAGAAAGGTCGCTACCATCCGATTGACCGGACGATCGTAGATGGTCTGCGGAGCGCCAATCTGCTGAATCGTACCGCGATCGATCACCACAATTTGGTCTGCCAGCGTCATCGCCTCAACCTGATCGTGGGTCACATAAATCGTGGTAATGCCCACCCGCTGATGCAGTAGCTTCAACTCAGCCCGCGTACCGTCTCGGAGTTGAGCATCTAAATTAGACAGGGGTTCATCAAGGAGAAACACTTGCGGCTGACGTGCGATCGCGCGCCCCAACGCAACCCGCTGCTGCTGCCCCCCCGATAGCTGCCTGGGTTTGCGATCAACTAAATGAGCAATATCAAGCATGTGTGCAACCGTTTCGACTCGCTCTTGAATCGTTTTCGCATCCACTTGCCGCATGGTTAGCCCAAAGGCAATATTCTCCGCCACGCTCATGTGAGGATACAGCGCATAATTTTGAAACACCATCGCGACATCGCGCTGACGGGCAGGCACTTGGTTGACTAGCGTTTTCCCAATATAAAGATTGCCAGAGGTCGCCGTTTCCAGCCCGGCGATCGTTCTCAAAATTGTAGATTTACCACATCCAGAAGGACCGACTAAGACCCAAAACTGCCCGTCTGGAACGGTAAACGAAATATTCTCGATGCCATCAAACGCTCGCTTTGCTGTTGCCGCAGATTTGCCAAATCGCCGTGAGATGCCGTCTAACTGGACACTTGCCATACCTATGTCTCATGAGCAATTTTCTACCTATCCTAGAATAGAGCGCTCATCCTTTAGATTGGATCTCTTGAGGTTGGATCTTTTTATAAGGAGAAAGGCAATCTATCCTATAGAATATTTTAGAAGAATAAAACTAGCGAGTCGGCGTCTGTCTACAATCCGTTTCGGAAGGCATCCTCTGATTGCCCTGAGACCTTAAAAATCGTCTAGCGTAGTTCATTAACTTGCCCGATCAACCCCCCACCCTGACTCACGTTCAAGTACTCGTTGTTGAAGATGAAGCGATTACTCGCATAGCCCTCACTGTTTTACTAGAACATCAGGGGGCAACAGTAGTCACGGCTGGCTCGGTCAGAGAAGGACTGCAAATTTTAGACCGTGGCTTTCAGCCTCATGTTTTGCTCAGTAATATCCGCCTCCCTGATGGCACAGGCATCGATGTGCTTCGGCATTTGCAGCATCAAGATGCAGAGCGGCAGAGCCACACGCCTGCGATCGCACTAACAGGCGAAACTTTAAGCACCCTGCAAGACAATCCAGACTTCGCCGGATTTCAGCATTACCTATCTAAACCCTTTGACTCTTACGCTTTGGTCAACGCGATCGTTTGTTTAGTCGCGCGATCGCAGTAAATTCTCCCACCGCCCACGCCTTACTATCAAGCCAACTCAATCTCTATCATCTGAAAGAAGTAGCGCGATTTTAAGGAAATATCAGGGTTTTCCAACATCAGAGCCGAAGGCATCGCCCTATAATAGAGCGTGAAGCATCGTTAACAAACGATCTTCAACCCCTATCTCAAATAGAGGCAGCAATTTACGGTGTTTGTTTTAAGCGGCTACGAATATCTCTTAGGCTTTCTACTAGTGTGCAGCTTGGTGCCGATCTTGGCACTGGTGGCATCAAAAGTAGTTCGCCCTAGTCGGCGCGGACCCGAACGGCGCACCACTTACGAATCTGGCATGGAGCCAATCGGAGGGGCATGGATTCAGTTCAACATTCGCTATTACATGTTTGCTCTGATCTTTGTAATCTTCGATGTTGAAACCGTCTTTCTGTATCCTTGGGCTGTCGCGTTTAGTCGCTTAGGCTTACTCGCGTTTATCGAAGCCCTGATCTTTATTGCGATTCTCGTTGTTGGTCTCGTCTACGCTTGGCGTAAAGGAGCGTTGGAATGGTCATGAATCCTCAAACGGCGGCTACTAATACAGAGTCGCTCGTCAACCCCATCGAGCGTCCTTCGGTGACCCAAGAACTGTCTGAAAACGTCATTCTCACCACCGTAGACGACTTGTATAACTGGTCAAGATTATCGAGTCTTTGGCCGCTTCTGTTTGGGACGGCTTGCTGCTTTATCGAGTTTGCGGCGTTGATCGGCTCGCGCTTCGACTTCGATCGCTTTGGGCTGGTTCCCCGGTCTAGCCCCCGCCAAGCTGACTTGATCATTACAGCCGGCACGATCACGATGAAAATGGCTCCGGCATTAGTGCGGCTTTACGAACAGATGCCCGAACCGAAATATGTGATCGCCATGGGTGCTTGCACCATCACCGGTGGCATGTTTAGCGTGGATTCGCCATCCGCCGTGCGAGGAGTAGACAAACTGATTCCCGTTGATGTGTATTTGCCGGGATGCCCACCTCGCCCAGAAGCGATCGTAGATGCCATCATCAAACTGCGGAAGAAAATTTCCAACGAATCGATTCAAGAGCGCGGGGCGCTGCTTCAGACCCATCGCTACTACAGCACCACCCACAATATGAAGGTGGCTAAGCCGATCCACGATGGAGCCTATCTCCAGTTAGATTCTCGCAATGCTCCGCCTCGCGAACTTGCAGAGGCAATGGGCTTACCGATTCCGGCGGCACTGAAAGAAGCAGAACAGGAGGGTCGCGATCGTGGCTGAAGAAGAAACCAAGCAACCAACGGCTGAAGCGGCTCCGATTGTGGAAGCGGGCAAGTCGTCTAAGTGGCTGACTGAACAGGGCTTTGACCATGAATTCATGGGAAGAGACGCCAGTGGTGTTGAGATAATCAAGGTGGAACCCGAACTGTTAGTTCCGTTTTGCATGGCGCTGCATGCCAATGGGTTCAATTATCTCCAGTGCCAAGGCGCATACGATTCTGGCCCAGGCAAAGAGTTGGTCAGTTTCTACCATTTGGTAAAATGCTCGGATAACGCAGATCGCCCGGATGAGGTGCGGCTGAAAGTCTTTCTCCCTCGCGACAATCCGAGAGTGTCGTCGGTTTTTTGGATTTGGAAGGCGGCAGATTGGCAAGAGCGCGAGTCTTTCGATATGTACGGCATCATCTACGAAGGACACCCAAATCTAAAGCGCTTACTCATGCCGGAAGATTGGGTGGGCTATCCTTTGCGAAAAGACTACATCTCGCAAGACTTTTACGAACTGCAAGACGCTTACTAAATTGACTGTGTTTTGACTGAAGACTCTCCTCAGTGGTTGGGGGGAGTTTTTTGGGTAGATGCGATCGCTATCAACACCCTAAATAGTTGGGGGAGGTCGAGGATCTGTCGCGGTGAAAAATCAATTTGGTATGAGGGTTAGATTCGCCCTCACCCTCGCCCCAACCCAGAGCGATACCACCGGCGAATGAGATCGGGCGAGATGCCTAAAACGTAAGCGCCGATCACTAGTTGATTCACCAAGGTGGTTCGCAGCACGCCCAGCCTTTGCCAGCGCCGCCCAGACGTTATCACCGGAGCAGGAACGATGGCGATTTTGCCGTGTTGATGCAGGCGTTGCACCAACTCAAAATCTTCCATAATTGGCAAATCTGGAAACCCACCCACGGCGTGAAAAACAGGTTTCGGCAGAAAGATCGCCTGATCCCCGTAGGGGAGTTGCAGATAGCGCGATCGCAGATGGACTCCCCATTCCACCAGCCGCACACCAAACCCAGGCGCGTCTATGGTCAGGTCAAACGCGCCTGCGATGGTGCGCGGTTGGGCAAGGGTGCCTCGAATCAGGGTCTCAAAGCTTAAGGGAAGCTGAGTGTCGGCATGGAGAAATAGGAGAATCTCTCCCGTTGCGATCGCGGCTCCGGCATTCATCTGAGCGGCTCGACCCGCCGGAGCAGAAATCACTTTGGCATGGGCAGATTGGGCAACCGCAATCGTGTCATCCTGGCTTCCCCCATCCACCACAATTAGGTCTACCCCGGTTGCCTCAGTTAGGGTTGCTAAGGTTTTAGACAGATGGTGGGCTTCGTTGAGAACCGGGATTACAATTGAGATTTTTGAAAGCATTTGAGATTTTTGAAAGCATTTTGTAAACACTACCGCTTCAACGTTGTTAAATCTTCTGGACGATCAATATCGTCTAGCACAGGCAGTAATGCTGTAGTCAGGTTTAACTTTCGTGCGATCGCTAACGTTTGCTGAAACACAACGTCGGTACTCCAAGAAATAGTTTGGAACAGTTCAGGAGTCGGCTGTCGCAAACCAATCAGGTAATATCCCCCATCCGACGCTTCGCCCAAGACCAGATCGGCTGTTGTCAAGCGTTCAAATGCCAACGATAATAAGTCAGCTTGCAAGCTAGGACAATCGGTACCAATCACCACAACCGCCGTCGCCTGCTGCTGAAAGGCACCCTGAAATGCCTGGATCAGCCGATCCCCCAAACTTCCTGAACCTTGCGATCGATACTGCCCCTGCTCGCCGAGCCAGTGCCGCATCTGCGCCAAGTCACCCCCTGCAAAGTGCACCTCAAGAGATAGAGTAGACTGGTCTTTCTGGAGCCGCTGAGCCTGAGCCACTGTATCTTCAGCCATCTGACGATGCAAGGCGGCCGCCCCTGCCTCACCCAAGGCAGGAATGAGACGAGTTTTTGCTTTCCCAGGCTCAGGATAGCGAGTAAAAATAATCAGGTAGTTTGGCACAGAGATGCGATCGTAAGTAAGAGGATAAAGCGGCAAGAATGCGCTCTAAGTAAATACAACCCAGTAAATCCGCCTAAGGAGACTTTAAAGATTTCCTACTTCAAATGCACCAGATTCGGTCAACTTGTGTATATTTCTAACCGACAGGAGGGAACCCAAAACACTTTGAGTTTGTCATCCTCCACAGGTGCAAGACTTCACTGATCCCACATCATCGTTTACGTGTAAAAAGTTATGGCATGTCAGGGCAACCCCACTAACCTCTCTTCGCAATTTCCGACGTTTTTACGAGCGGCTCTCATCTCATCTGGCATTGGACTGGCTGCCCTCACTGGGTTTGCCGGGCACAGCGCCGTACTCGCGCAAATCAATCCGCCGACTCCAACTCCCTCATCTCCCACCGTTGCTACCTCCGTTATTTACGTCAATCCTACCAGTGGAAATGATCAGCCGAGCGCTGGCAAAACTGAGGCGGCTCCTTACCGCACCCTATCCTTTGCTCTGCAACAAGCTGCCGCAGGCTCGGTGATTCAACTGGCTCCAGGAAATTATATTCAAGAAAATGGGGAACAGTTTCCGCTGATTCTCAAGCCCGGTATTATTGTTCGAGGCGACGAAGCTAGTAAAGGGCAAAGTACTGTTATCAGAGGCAGTGGCGGCATTATTAGCAAAACCTTTGCTGGGCAAAACGTCACTATTTTGGCGTCTCAAGGCAGTGAACTGCGCGGCATTAGTGTAACCAATCCGGCATCCCGTGGCACAGGTGTTTGGATCGAAGATACAAATCCTTTGATTGTCAATAGCACGTTTGCCAACAGCTTGCGAGAAGGTATTTTCATTACCGGAACTGCAAATCCGATCATTACTGATTCTATGTTCACCAAAAATCAGGGGAATGGAATTTCTATCGCGAAGACAGCACGAGGTGAAATCAGAAATAGCGTATTTTTTGATACAGGATTTGGACTTGCGATCGGAGGCAGTGCAACGCCCACGCTAACCAACAACCAAATTACTCAAAACCAATCTGGGCTCTTTGTTAGCGATACGTCTCGTCCCGTTCTTCGCAACAATACGATTACTGAAAACAAAGAAAACGGAATCGTTGTTACTAGCAGCGCACAACCCAATTTAGGCACACGAGATGATGTTGGAAACAACATTGTTCGCAATAATGTTAAGTATGACGTGAACAACGCAACAAGCGGGACAATAGTTGCGATCGGGAATAATATCGATCCGAAAAAGATTGCTGGGAAAATTGACTTTGTTGCTGGTGGAAATGTCGCATTTACCGATGTTCAAGGGCACTGGGCGCAAACTTATATTCAAGCACTGGCAGCTAAAAACGTCATTTCGGGCTTCCCAGACGGTACGTTTAAGCCTAATGAACCCGTGACGCGTGCCCAATTTGCGGCGATCGTTCTCAAGGCATTCTCCCCTCCTGCCAAAAAACCTGGCATCACTTTTTCAGATGTGGCTCAACGCCACTGGGCGTATGACGCCATTCAAACGGCAGCAAAAGGTGGCTTTGTGTCAGGGTATCCCGGTGGCACCTTTAGACCAGAGCAGAAAATCCCCAGAGTGCAGGTTTTAGTTGCGTTGGCAAATGGTCTAGAGTATGGTGCAGGCGATGTCTCAATTTTGTCGAAGTACCAAGATGCAACGGCGATTCCTGCTTATGCCAATAGCCTCGTTGCCTCTGCAACTCAAAAACAAGTGGTTGTCAACTATCCCGCAGTAGGGCAACTCAACCCAAATCGTGAAGCAACTCGGGGGGAAGTTGCTGCCTTTATCTACCAGTCGCTTGTGAATGCGGGTCAGGCTCAAGCAATTCCGTCGCCCTACATTGTGGGGGGTAGATAACCGATTTAGCGGTTTGCTGAGTAGCGTTATGAATTTACGAATTGCCCTCCTCGCAAAGCGGGTCGAAGCCCTCTTTAACCCTTCTATTTTGAGAGAGGGCTAGAGTAAGGCTTCTTGCCTAAATCCGTTGGCAGCGGATAGGGTAGCGGATGGAACTGATAGAACGGAGGAGACTTTGCCCCAAAACCCTCTGCTCATCCGCGCCATCGGTTACCCATCGTTGCCACTCCACGTTTGCAAGAAGCCTAGTGACCAATTGAAATGGCAATGGCTACAGATAACCCCACCGTCTATGGCACCTTCTTGCCCCGATGGGGAGGAGTCAGCCGGGGTCGCATCTACAAGTTGAGTTGGTGTTATCCAATCTCTTGGGCGTTTCGTGCACCCTGGTTTTAGTGCGATCGCGCTTCATCGTTTCGTGCGATTTTCCCATCGAAACAGCCAAACCATGAGGGCAACAAGCCCGACTTGTAGCGCCAGATTGGGCAGGGCAACGGCGACATCTCGACCTGCCAAAATTTGCGTCAGAAAGACAAAAGCCCCGATCGCACCCGAAGCCCCAACTCCGCTATAAATAAACTTTCTTAGCCCTCGATAGGGAGCTTTGGATTCTGCAACAAGGCGGGCATATTGCTCTGGGTCTTGGGTTTTCAAGCGTTTAGAACGTTCGGTCATGGGTTTCGAGAACATGTAAGACTAGCTCGATCGTGCCATGAATTACTCAACCTTGTTGTGTGAGAAATTTGCATAACCCTTTGGCTGAAGCCTGCTATACTTACTAATTGTTATATGTGCCGATGTGGCTCAGTGGTAGAGCACTCGATTCGTAATCGAGCGGTCGTGGGTTCAAATCCCACCATCGGCTTTCTAATCAGAGTAACGGTTTCGGCGATTTGATGCGGGTTTCAGCCCTTGCTTAGCTCGTTTCGCGCCGAAGCTAACTCTAACTTGAGCGCACATGTTTGCTCAGTTTCAGGCACGGATTGAGATAAAGATTGAGATACAAATCTAACGAGAGCAAGTCTACTTCCCGTTTTTGGGTTCAAGTCTGAAAGCGGATTCCCTTGCTAGCATTGGCTTTCATTACCATTTATCTCAATCGATCGCAGTTCTGCCCTGAGTGCGGTATCAATGGGAGAAGCGGTATCGAAATCATTCTGAGCAACACAGTTCGCTTTCCTCAATTCCAATCGCAAACTTTTGGATTTAGCAGCAATTTGTGGGTGAGACTCCCATAAGCAAGAAAGGGCTTCGTCTTGTTGCCGCGTCGCTAAGTGGTAGAACGCAGTTTTGGTTGGATGTCTAGATTTCGGCGATGAGCGCGAGACTAGGAGCGGTTGGCAGAGACGTTAGCTAGGTTTTATCTGCTTGCCTTTGTGATGTTGATGGTGAAACAGTTTATTGAAATCAAGTTTCAAAGTGCATAGTTTCAAAGTGCATAACACCCTCTAGCTTTTCGTCCCGCATTCAGGACAAAACTTGTGGGTCGAAACATTCTTCGCCCCGCAATGACTGCAATACACAAGCTCCGCCGCTTGGTCTAACTTTGGACGCGACTGCAACCCAATCATCTGAGCATTACTCGCCCCCGACGGCACCATCGGATAGCAGTTCTCATCTTTTTTAACGCGCACATCCATCAACACAGGACCCTCATGCGCCAACATCTGTGCGATCGCGTGGCTTAGCTCATCCCGCGACTCAACCAGCATCCCCTTGACGCCATAGGCATCGGCGAGCTTCACAAAATCAGGCGCTCCGACCTGCATATTCGAGGATGAATAGCGCTCATCATAAAACGCTTCCTGCCATTGGCGCACCATGCCTTGCCAACCATTGTTAATAATCATGGTTTTCACATGAATGCCGTGCTGCGCCAGGGTTCCTAGCTCCTGCAAGTTCATCTGAAAACTCGCATCCCCACTAATACAAATTACTTCTTCATCTGGAACCGCCACTTTTGCGCCCATTGCTGCTGGCAGACCAAACCCCATGGTTCCCAGCCCAGCGCTCGAAATCCATCGGCGCGGTCCATTTTTTAGAAACTGAGCCGCCCACATTTGATGCTGACCCACATCCGTTGTGTAGTAGGCGTTAGGGGCTTGCCGCCCGACCTCTGCAATCACTTCTTGAGGCGATAGCACACCGTGATACTGCGGCGCTTCGAGGGGATAATCGGTGCGCCAAGTGTCGATCCGCGCCAACCATGCTTTGGTCAGGTCTGGATTGGTCGGATCGCCTTCATCTTTGCTTCGCTCTAGCAGATCGCTGAGCACTTGGCGAACATCTCCTACGATCGGCACATCCGGAGCGCGCACTTTGGCAACTTCAGCCGGATCGATGTCAATGTGAATCACTTTGGCACGGGAGGCAAACTCCGACAGTTTGCCCGTCACGCGATCGTCAAACCGCGCCCCGACAGCAATCAACAAATCGCACTCTGTTACGGCAAAATTCGCGTAAGCGGTGCCATGCATTCCCAGCATTCCAACCGCGAGGGGATGATGCTCATCAAACGCGCCGATACCCATCAGCGTTGTTGTGACTGGCAGCCCAAACCGCTCGGCTAATTCCTTCACTTCGGCATGGGCACCCGCCGAGATCGCGCCGCCGCCCACATACAGCAAGGGGCGCTCCGACTGGCGAATCAGCTTTAGAGCTTGTCCGATCTGCCGCGGATTTCCCTTCACTGTCGGACGATATCCCGGCAACCGCACCGATCCCGGCTCGACGGGAACATAATCGATCGCTTCGACCCCAACATCCTTGGGAATATCAATGAGGACAGGTCCTGGTCTGCCGGTCTTAGCAATGTAAAAGGCTTCCGCGACAATTCTTGCCATGTCTCGACCGTCGCGCACCACATAGGAGTGCTTTACGATGGGCAACGTAATGCCGTAAATATCTGTTTCCTGAAAGGCGTCACTGCCGATCGCCTTGCGGGGCACCTGTCCAGTAATAATCACCATCGGGATCGAATCCATATGAGCCGTGGCGATTCCTGTCACCAGATTCGTTGCACCCGGACCAGACGTTGCAAAGCAGACTCCCACTTCTCCGGTTGCCCGCGCATAACCATCGGCGGCATGGGCTGCGCCCTGTTCGTGACGCACGAGGATATGCTTCACAAATCCTGCGGCTTCTGAGCGATACACCTCATCGTAAATCGGTAGAATTGCCCCACCAGGATACCCAAAAATATGCTTGACGCCATGCCGCCGCAAACTGTCCATTAATGCGAAAGCACCCGTTACCCGTTGAACCGTCGATCGTTGCTGCAACTGCACTGGGAGAACCTCACCAAAGCTATTGAAGATAGAAGATTTTTGTATCTAAAGATGCACTTAGATAGAAATTTAGTGTAGTGCTGATTACGAATTCTGTCGAGGGATATGGTAAAGAGAAACCTGAAAAAGATGCGCCGTTTTGGTCAACAGATCGCGGAAAGGGTTGTATGTAGGCGGCTGCAATGATCGTGCGATCGCGTTAGCAAATGTTGACTAAATCACAGGTTGTAAAATGCGTTTAATGTTTGGGCGCTTTGTGGATTGAAATCACGAAATTTTACTGTGGCGTTTACTGTGGCGTTTAGTCGGTGTAGCGGTCAATCAAAGTTGCTACAAACGCAGCCGCCGTGGTCGATGAACAGGTCGATAAACTATCTCTATTCATATCAGATGGATCAGAAGGAGACGCAATCCAATACCCTGCAATAGTGTTAGGGGAACGCCACAGATCGAGATGCTCCACAGGGGGATCAGCATAAAAGCTCTCCGATCCCCTACCCAACAGAGCCGAACTCCAATGCGTAAAGTAATCGTGACTGAGGCGATAGATCGGAAAATTGCCGTACAAAGGGACGCCCCACCCATCGATCGCGATGAGCGACCGAGTGATCCCGCCTTGAGTTTGCCATTGGGTAGCCGCCGCGATCGCACCCACCACTCCTGCACTAAACCCAATCCAAAGCAGGGGTAGCCCCTGAGAAAGATGAGGCTGAAGAAATTCTAAAATATGATGGGGAGAATAGACCGGAAGCCGATCGCTCGGAAAGATTACGAACGTTTGTTCAGGTCGGTCTAGCCCTGCGATAAACGTGTCAGTCAACCTCGGCGAATGCATTCCTGGACACACGATAATTTTCATCCCTCATTCCTCCTTGTGCTGGGTTGCCGCAGGCGTCCGTTCTCTCCTACTCCCATCTTTCTCTAGACATATTTTAATAACAAAAGAATTTTTCTCTATTCCATCCCCCGGTAGGGGATGTTAGCCTGGTAAACGGACGACTCTGTAAACCGCCATCAAAAAGTGCTGCGGAGTCATATCAGCGATAAGAAAGCGAGGAAAGCGACGTGGTTGCAACGCCTGAAAAACTGCATCAATCGGATAAGAGTGCTTCAAATGGAACGGAGCGAGTTGCCGTTCTGCTGATGGGCTATGGCGAAGTTGAAAGCTACGAAGATTTTGCCAACTACAACGAGCAAGCCCTCAACCTGCTCACTGCCAAGTTTGCTCCGGTTCCAACTTGGATTTATCCTCCTTTGGCAAAGCTTCTGGCCATGTTCGATCTCCATGAATGGAGCCATCAGCACGATCATTTTATCTCGCCGCACAACGCCATTTTTGAGCAGCAACGGGCAGGGGTCGAGAAAACGCTGCAAGAAAAGTGGGGCGATCGCGTCCAAGTCTTCAAAGCGTTTAACTTCTGTAAGCCGTTCTTGCCCAATCAAGTGTTAACTGAAATCAAAGCTCAAGGGTTTGATAAGCTGCTGATTTATCCATTGCTTGTGGTGGATTCGATCTTCACTAGCGGCATCGCAGTTGAGCAGGTGAACAAAGCTCTAGCAGAATTAGCCGATGAGGGAGAAGCCCATTGGCTGAAAGGCACACGTTATATCCCCTCGTTTTTTGACAAGCCTGAATATCTCGATTTGATGGCAAAGCTCGTCGAAGACCAGATTCAAGAGAAGCTTGCTCAAGCGTATCTACCCTCTGAAATTGGTATTGTTTTGATGAATCACGGCTGTCCGCACAAGGCTAAAGGCTTTACATCGGGCATCACCGAAAGTCAGGCGCTATACGATCAGGTGCGCGATCGCTTGATCTATCGCTATCCTCTAATCTCAGTTGGTTGGCTCAATCACCAAACACCGCTGATCGACTGGACTCAACCCAACGCCGACCTTGCCGCCAAAAATTTGATCGAATTGGGAGCAAAAGCGCTGATCTTTATGCCGATTGGCTTTGCTACCGAAAACCATGAGACCTTGCTAGATGTAGACCACATCATTCATGGGCTGCGTCGCAAGCATCCAAGTCTCACCTATATTCAGATGCCCTGTGTCAACGACAATCCAGAATTTCTGAAGATGACGGCAGATTGGGCGCATCCCCAAATCGAAGCTCTTCTATCTGAACACGCCGTTGCCGTGAATCCTGCGCTGGCTGTGGCTCATTCTCACAAGCATCATGATCACTCTCACGATCACGGTGGACATCATCACCATCATTAGTAGAAAGACTGCTAATAACATGGAAAGACAAACGGTGTAGGCAAAGCTACTAAGGCTGTAGGTTTCTCTGCACCGTTCGTTATTTGAATTGATTTGAACCCTCTCTAGCAATTTCTCAGCGCTTGGTCAACTCACCTATTGTTCAACCGCTTTAGCAATAGGTATGTTAGCGCTAAGCCATAGGCGTGCTAAAGTGCGAGCCTAGAATGTGAATGTTGTTCGCACTACAGGAACCGTTACCGTTGGGTTGTCTCTAAATCCTTCTGGGTTGAAGATAAAAAAGATACCAGGTGTAATGCTAAGGTTGTCGGTTAATCGAAAGTTAATATATCCTTCAAGTTGATACGGCGTTGCGTCTTCCGGCGAAAAGGCTCTTCCTGCGGTGCTGACCCGCGACAACGGTCTACCAAACAAAAGTCCTGCTGTGCTGCCTTTGCTCACTGCATCCTTGAAATGCACCCCAACAAGCCAACTTAAAAAATTGGTAGAGGCGTCTACATTTTCAAGTTCACTGAAAATATAGGTTGCTGAACCTGCCAAGGTAACCGAAGGCGTAACGCGGAACGCGGCTGTTGCACCTAAGGTATTGAGATGAATCGGTTGATCTACGATCGCAACCAGCGCTGAGCCACCGGCCGTCGTGAGTTCTGCTGCTGTTGGATTGAACAAATTAGTGCCAAAGTCAGCAGATGCTAATCCGGTGCCCAAAATATTAATCTTGTGATGGCTATGTGCATAGTTCAAACCAATGTCTAGCTTCTGGCTTGGTTTGATCGTAAGTTGGCTAGACAGAATGTAGCTATCTTTGAAAACGCCTGCGCCGAGCGGAGTGCCAAAAAAGCCTGCATCCCCCGGAAGCGGAGCCGTCACGTTGCCATACAGTGCCCGAAAATCGAAAGTATCTGAAATATTCCAAATCAATCCTGCTGCTGCTGCCAATCCCGTCTGCGATGTACCCGATGAAACTCGCTGCGAGACCGGAAGACTACCAAAGCGAGAAACTGCTCCTTGCCCTTCCCCAGCAAACGGGAGAATAGCCGGAAACGCATCCGATACTTCTGCGTTTGTTCCAACAAATGCCGTCAGTTTGTTGACAACTGGAAAAATGTACAGCAGTTTGTAGAGACTAATGGCGTTGTTCCCGGTTGAGGCAAAGTCTTGTGGGTTGACGGTGGGAAACTGAGGCGTGTAAGCCAGGCTAAGATTGCTAGCGTTGCCAAAGATAACATCTCCGTATCCCAAAGTTCCGGCAAGACTGCCGCTATTGCTCCTAAACACACTGCTTGGACCGCCCCCAAAATTGTAGGCTTGTAGCCCAGTAATGAGTTGATCTCGACCTGAGAAACTGGTCACTAAATTGAGGCGGACGCGGTTGTTAAACACTACTTCAGCATCTCGCCCTGGTGTGGGTTGAGTTTGGTTGACCGGATTTGTGTTATTGAAAAAAGCTAGATTGCCACCTGGGTAGGCACCAGAAGCACTCGCCAAACTGAAAATTGCTTCGCCAGTTAGTTTTGTCGTAGTCGAAAACTGCTGCTTTTCTAGCGCGATCGTCCGAGTTTCTAAGACATCCACTCGCCCTCTCAAAGTAGCTAGTTCCGCAGAAAACTCTTCCTGCAATTTTTGGAGAGTTAGCAGATCTCCTTTTTGCACTAGATCAGCCGTTGCCGCTGCGATTAGTTCGTTCACCCGATCGAGACAAGCATTCAAGCCTGCTGCAAATTCGTAACGGGTGATCGCCCGATTTCCACGAAACGTCCGGTCTGGATACCCTGCAATGCAGCCATAGCGCTCAACAAGTGATTGCAGTGCTTGAAATGCCCAATCGGTTGGCTGCACATCAGATAGTTGAGAAACAGAGGTCACTTGCTCCATTGGCGCAGCCTGTTCTTCGATGTCAGAAACCCCTTGCACATTAAAGGTGCGATCGCGACTGAATAAATCAGTTTGCAGTATAGATAGACTCGGTTCAGATGCGCTGGTTCTCGCAGAAGGTATGAGCGAGAAACTACTAGCTGTTAGGCAGACTAGCCCCATCATTTTGATCGCCTTGCCTCGGTTCTTGCTCATGGTAATATCCCACACGACATGCTTAGGTTTTTCTACAGTCAATTCATTATGGATGAAGTTCAGTAAAACGATTAATTTAGCTTGTGTTTTTTAGAACATTTAAACTTAAGTCTTATCAAGCCTATAGCCTTGGAAATGCAGATATGATTTTATTTATTTACGACAAAAATTGGGCGAAAAATTTAAGTGAATCCACTTAAAAAATTACTGAATAATTCCTCTTCAAATGGGCACTATAACAGCAATGAAAGGCAGTTTACAAAATCTGCACTATTTTGCGTTGAAAAGGGAATATTTACTTCGGTTTCAAATGTTACACAAACATCAAAACCAAGCACTGCAATGCAATCTCAGTAATTTTAGGAACAAATCGCGCCTAATTTCTTTGCTAACTTAGTAAATACACTGATGAAACCTGAACAAACTGCGCTCGTCTTAATTGGCTATCAAAACGATTACTTCTCATCTGAAGGAATCTTGCATGGGGTGATTGAGGAATCGTCTAGAGTCACTAATGTGGTTGCTAATACTGTTCATTTGCTAGAGTGTCTTGCGCTCACTCCAGCATTGATTGTTACAACTCCTATTTTTTTCACACCTAACTACGAAGAGTTAATCGAGCCGGTTGGCATTCTAAAGACAATCAAAGAAGTCGGTGCATTTCAGGTTGGGCAATCTGGTTCAGAAACGATCGCTGAAATTCAGCCCTTTGCTGATCGCATTTTAGAAGTTCCTGGCAAGCGGGGATTCAATGCATTTATTAATACCAATTTGCAAGAAGTTCTTCAGCAAAATGGCATTAAAAATATTGTGCTGGCAGGGGCAGTTACGTCTATCTGTATTGACTCAACAGGGCGGGCGGCTCGTGAAAAAGGGTATCAAGTTACTGTTTTGTCTGACTGCACATCAGCCCGGACTGTTCTTGAACAAGGGTTTTACTGCAACAGTATTTTTGCATTGTACGCAGAGGTGATGACTCACATAGAGTTGCTCAATGCG
Organism: Myxacorys almedinensis A; assembly: GCF_010091945.1. Lineage (GTDB taxonomy): Bacteria > Cyanobacteriota > Cyanobacteriia > Leptolyngbyales > Leptolyngbyaceae > Myxacorys > Myxacorys almedinensis. The sequence goes on along the minus strand of NZ_WVIE01000007.1, from coordinate 110,302 downwards.
TTAGAAGTTGTGGTTCCTGCTTAACCATCGTTCTGTCATTGGTATGCCAATGTTCAGTTATTAAAGTCTGCTGTTAACAATTAAATGGTCAACCTTTTTCATGGCTGATTCGCTACCGAGTTATGACTAAAGTTTGCTCTATTTTTTGCTGGTCGTTTGCACAAAACATCAAATTCGCTCTAGCAAAACATAAGTCAGATAAAAGGGTTGGTGCTGCCTACTTTAAATACCTTTGCTGAGCCTCCACACAGCAGGTTTTCAAACTTTAATTTTGTGCTCTACTCACTAACGTTTAGCCTTGCCACAAATCGCACCAATTGTAGATTATGACATCAGAATTTTTAGCAGGTAACGAACTGCACACGCAGATTCAATACCGTTTGATTGAGCAGCTTTCAGAATCAGAACGGCGATACCGAGAGCTAGTTGAGAATTTGCGAGAAATTGTATTTAAGTGCGATCGCGCTGGCAATTTTACGCTACTCAACAAAGCTTGGAGCGCAACTTTAGGGTACAGTTCTACCGAGTGCTTAGACCGCTCCCTAGACGACTTTCTCCACGCTGAGGATCGGGAGATTTGGCTAGAGCTATTACCACAACTACTTGATAAGCAAGTTGTGGCTAATCAAGAATTGCGATTTCATCACCAAACCGCAGAAATTGTGTGGTTAGAGTTGTCAGCCCGCTCGGCAGAGCAAGGAGAGATCTCTGGCTCATTAACAAATGTTAGCGATCGCAAACGCGCACAAGCCGCTCTCAAAGAAGCAAATGAAGCCTTGCAACTTAGAATTCAACAGCTTCGGGTCGAAAATCTTGAGCGCAAACAAACCGAAGCAACCCTTTTAGATTCTCAAGAAAAATTGAAGCAACAAGCTGAACAGCTAGAAGTAACCTTAAAGGAACTGAAACAAACTCAAACTCAACTGGTACATGCAGAAAAAATGTCAAGTTTGGGGCAACTCGTCGCTGGAATTGCCCACGAAATTAACAATCCCGTCAACTTTATTCACGGCAATTTGAGCCACGCCGAAGAATACATTCAAGAGTTAGCATATGTGATCCATCTCTACCAAGTTCACTACCCAACCCCAACAGAAATTCAGGTAGAACTAGAACGAATCGATTTGGCATTTTTGCTAGAAGATTTACCAAAGTTGATGACCTCCATGAATGTTGGAGCCGAACGCATCCGCGAAATTGTGTTGTCACTGAGAAACTTTTCTCGGCTAGACGAGGCAGAAATTAAACCGGTTAATATTCACGACGGCATCGACAGCACGCTGATGATTCTTCAGAACCGCTTGAAGGGCACAGAGAGCAATGCTGTCATTCAAATTATTAAAGAATACGCTGATCTACCTTTAGTTGAATGTTACGCCGGACCGCTCAATCAAGTGTTTATGAACCTGATTAGTAATGCGATCGATGCCGTAATATCTCGGTGCATTCAAGAAGCAGAAGCGTGTCCTCAAAACTCAAAGTCCACGTTCACGCCTACGATTCGGATTCGGACAGAACCCGTTGCAGAAGAACACATCGCGATTCACATTATCGATAACGGCATGGGGATGAGCGAAGAGACTCAGAAGCAAATTTTTGATCCTTTTTTTACCACAAAACCGGTCGGTAAAGGGACAGGGCTGGGCTTATCGATTAGCTATCAAATGATTGTAGAAAGACACGGTGGAGTCTTGAAATGCTTATCAACCCTAAACAAAGGTACTGAGTTTCTCATTCAAATTCCAATCGCTCTCTATCACTGAAATTGAGCGCTGAAATTGAGTACTGATAAGACAAAAACTTGAGTCAGATTTCTAGTTGATTGAACTGGTTAATTAGTTTATTGAATTGGTTGAGGAGACATAAAACGTGACACAGTATCACATGGGAATTAATCTGGGACATGAGCGCTCTGCCGCAATTGTCAAGGATGGTGAGATTGTTGCAGCGATTGAGCAAGAGCGGCTCGATCGTCACAAATTTAGTCCGGGTTACATGCTGCATGCTCCAGGAGTTGCATCCCAAATTCAAATCCCAGCAGAAGCGATGCGATACTGCCTAGACACATGCAACATTAGCTTAAAGGATCTAGCAACTATCACCGCCAATATGCCTGGGCATGATCATGCGCCCGACATTTTGCGACGGGTCTTATCAGCAGAGATGACCGACAGGGTAATGCGAATTCCCAGTCATCATCTGGCTCATGCATACTCAACCTACTGGACTTCAGGATTTGATGACGCCTTGATTTTGGCTGTAGATGCAACGGGTAGCACAACGCCAGAACACCTAACCGAATCGTATACTCTCTACACGGGTCGAGGCGACTCGATCACAACACTGCATAGTGAGCTAGTGCCCGCCCATCTCGCAGGTCTCTCAACCCTAGGATTTGTGTATGAGTATGTCACCCGCAAAGCTGGATTTGTCACGCGAATTAGCGATAAAGTACGTCATGCTGAAGCCGGGAAACTGATGGGCTTAGCGCCTTATGGCAGAGAGCAACCAAACCTGCATCGATGGATTCACGCGATCGAGAACTCCTATAGCCTCAGCATGTCTGCCTACGATATTTTCTTGGAAGTAGCGGCTCTCGAAAAACGCTATGACACCGGAGAAGGAAAACCTTATCTGCGTCCCTACCTGGTTGATTTGGCTTACAAAGTCCAGAAGGAATTAGAAGATGCGCTGCTGCATGTGGTGGGGTTGGCGATCGCACAAACTGGATTGCGAAAACTCTGCATTGCAGGCGGAGTTGGGCTAAATTCGGTTGCCAATTACGAGCTACTCAAACAGCTTGACTTAGACGATATTTTTATCTTTCCAGCAGCAGGAGATAGCGGAATTGCTGCCGGATGTGCACTGTGGGCGTATCACACGGTAGGCGGCGGTCAGAAGCGAGTTAAACTTACGCAAGCAACGTTGGGGCGCAGCTACAGCCGTGATCAGGTAGCCCAAGCTGTCCACCATTTTCAAGAGTCGATTGTGGTAGAAGAATTGACCCCCGATGAACTGCTCGATCGCAGTGCTAAAGCGTTAGCGCAAGGCAGCATTGTGACTCGGTTTGAAGGGGGTGCAGAGTATGGACCCAGAGCGCTGGGGCATCGATCGATCATGGCAGATCCGACCTTCAAGCACATGAAAGATATCTTGAATGCACGGGTGAAGTTTCGAGAGGCGTTTCGCCCCTTTGCTCCGGTGATTCCCTTAGAAGCCGTTGCTCAAGTGTTTGAACAACCCGTTGCTGCCCCGTTTATGCTGCTGGTGTCTGACATTAAACCAGAGTTTTACGATCGCATTCCGGCAGTCACCCACACCGATGGAACAGGGCGCGTTCAAACCGTAACCGAGCAAGATAATTCTTATTTCTACCGGCTCTGCTACAAGTTGGTCGAGGAACGGCAGGGTGTCCCCGTGCTGCTCAATACCAGCTTTAATATTGCAGGGCAGCCGATTGTAGAAACGCCATTGGAAGCGATCGCAACCTTTCTAGGAACAGACATCGACTATCTAGCGATCGAAAATTTTTGGATTTCCAAGCGTCACGTTCCTGTACTAACTTACGAACAGCATTTGGATAAAGTCACCGAAAGTCCGCTTCCTCACGGACTCCCTAGCCCAATGCCCAGCGTCGAAGCCCTGATGGGCACCCTCGATCGAGCGCTGTTTTTTGGGGAAACAACCCACTGTCCTTGGTCATCAGAAGAATTGAAAATGCTCTCTGAGCAAGGCGCTCAGTACAAGGAAACCAGCATTCTCTTTCCTGCAACACCTTTCTACAGCCCGCTTTCGACAAAACTCTCAAGAGACATCATCTTACTGCTTGATCCGTTAAGTCGCTCATCGTTAGTAGACCTCACTCAGCAGGTTCCGCCTTCTAGCTATAGTTTTGAAGAAATCAAGCTCGTGTTAGCCGTTTTGAATGCTTCAAAAGATGGGTTAGGGCAACTGCGGGTCGAGATGCGGTTGACTCAGTTTGAGTTTGAGCAACGAATAGATTGGGCAAAGCAACACCTGCGCTCTTATCGACTAGAACCGAAGCACTCAAGTTCAAAGCCGATGCATCCAGATTCTGCGCTAACCACGGTTGCCGCAAAAACCTTCGCGTTTTTTGAGCAAGAGGGCTTCTCAGCCAGACATCACCTGCGATCGCTCTACCTGTGCCTCAAGCAAGCGGGCTATATTGAATCAAACATCTGCCAATTGCTGGGTGTGACCTCTCAGCAGCAGATTGAGCCGACCTACTTGCACTATTACGATCGCTATCGACTGCCAACAACAGCCCTGGCTGATCTGATCCGGCTGTTCCTACTCCGGAGTGCCCTACCAGAACTGAAACTCCGAACCCTATTTGGAGAGGAGTTGTTCTCTCTGCTTGGTCAGATCGGGCTGCTGATCCGTCGGGGGGAAAACTGGGCATCGCGAGTGGATATTGTGGATGTGGTGGGATTGTATATTGCCACCGATCACCGCTACCTGATGCTTGAAGAAGATGAACTGAGCGAAGATCCGGTCATGTATATCGGAATGGACAGTTTAGGTCTAGTTCATACGGCACCTCAGTCTACCGTGAGCCGCGTTTTAGATCTTTGCTGTGGCTCTGGTGTGCAGGGGTTGGTTGCCAGCCGATATGCGAGAGAAGTGCTCAGCGTTGACATCAATCCACGCGCTATTCGCTTTTCTCGATTTAATGCTCAACTTAACGGAATTGATAACATTCGGTTTCATCTTGGCGACTTGTATGAGGCAGCCTCTGGCTATTTCAACACGATTTTGGCGAATCCTCCGTTTGTGCCTAGCCCGTCTCGCGACTGTCGATTTAGAGATGGCGGGGCAACGGGCGAAGACATTCTCGCTCGGATCATCTCAGAAAGTGCAAATCATCTTGCACCCCACGGTCGGCTGTTTATTGTGACTGATTTAGTCAATCTTTCGGCATACGAGGCAAAGCTTAAGCGCTGGTGGCGCGGTGGCGCGGCCCATCAGTTGGTCTTGTCTACCGCCGATCGCAATGACATTTTGTTCTCTGTGCCGCACTGCCACAGCGCCTTCAATCAAACGCCAGAAGAGTACACCGCAGAACTCGATCAGTGGTTACACAATTTCCATGAGGCGGGGTTGAGTGCGGTCAACTTTGGCTACATTTTGATCTGTCAGATCGAGGAGTCTCAGACAGGCTCCTACTACGCGCGAACGATTCACAATCCGGCGTGCTCGATTCATTCGCAAATCTCAGAATACTTTCAGCAACGGCAACTGCTCGACGATGAACAGAGTCACGATTGTTTCTTATCGTTGGCTCCTGATATTCGGTTTCGGGTAGAGACTAGCCCTCGGAGCAGCGATCGCAAGATCGAGTTGTTTGCCCTAGACAACCCATATTTCACAACCTACCCTATCAGCGAACAGATGTATCGCTTACTACAAGACATCAATCAACTCCAGCCCAAATGGGTTGCTTATTCCAATGCGACTAACCAAGACTCGATCTTGGATCTAATTTACAAGGGAATTTTGCATCTTACATCTGAGCCGCCCAACCTCAGTCGCAATCGCCGCTTAGACGATCCGGCTCCTACAGAAGGGCTAAGTATTGCAGAGCTTCAGACGAAAACAACGCCGACATGCATCTCATCCTATCTGCGGTGATACACTAAGCTCGAAAAACTGAGTTATTTAGTATACCATAACTTTCTGATGGGCAAAGTGTCGCTCACAGCCTTTTGCTGTATTCCTCTCGGTGTATGATTTATCAACGGTGTTAGTGCTGAATTTCTTAACACTGTTGATAGGTTATTCATTTGCAGGTTAGGAGAAGGCGTAGTGAAAAGAGCGCTATTGGTGATTGACGTTCAGAACGAGTATTTTGTTGGGAAACTGCCGATTTCTTACCCATCAAACCATCTCAGTAACATTCTCCGGGTGATGGATGTTGCGGTTCAGCAAAATATGCCGATCATTCTAGTGCAGCATACGTTTGCTGGCGACGATGCTCCATTTTTCAAGCGAGATAGCTACGAATGGCAATTGCATCCTGAAGTGGGCGATCGCCACTCTGATTTGCAGCTTGAGAAGAACTACCCCGGCTGCTTTACGGGAACCGAATTAGAAGCTTGGCTGCGATCGCACGGTATTGAGACCGTCGTGATTGCAGGCTATATGAGCCACATGTGCTGTGACACAACGGCACGGCAAGCCATGCATTTAGACTTTGCCGTAGAATTTCTCTCGGATGCAACGGGCACGCTCCCCGTCAGCAACGGCGCGGGCAGTGTAACGGGCGAAGAAATGCACCGCTCGATCCTAGTCGCTCAACAAATGATGATCAGCCAAGTGATGACAACCGATGAGTGGGTCGATCGGGTTTATGTTCCGGCTCGGCTAGATGCTCCTCACCTGAGTGAAGATAGAACTTTGGTCTGAGAAACTGGTGAGATTGCGAGCGTGCAGTTTGGGCCATTTCTTGAGACCTGCAAGGTGCTACAGCTATCCAAAGCGGCACAACGCTATTTGCTTTTTTAGGCAACCCTCGACGCGACAACGAAAATCTAGTTCGACTACCACTCACTGCGGAGCCTGCTTCTATGGCTAATCGTGGAAAACCCGCCCAAATAGGCTGAAAGCGAACCCAGGTCTTCTCTTCAGCCCGTCTGGACGGAACACTTTCTTTGATTGGCTCGAACTTCGGTTCGGAAGCGCGGCGAGAAACTCTTCTACAGGTCGGGTTCTGGCAGCGAGTTATTTGGCGAGTTCTAAAACGCCTAGCTGACTCAACACGGCATCCGCGTTTTTCTTGGCATCACCAAACAGCATGTGCGTGTTTTCGTTGTAGAAAAGTGGATTTTCTACACCTGCATAGCCACTTGCCATACTGCGCTTTAGCACAATCACATGCTTTGCTTTCCACACTTCCAAAACAGGCATCCCCGCGATCGCGCTTCCTGGTTCTAACGCACTCGGGTTTACCGTGTCATTTGCCCCGATCACCAACACCACATCCGTTTCAGGAAAGTCTTCGTTGATCTCATCCATTTCCAATACGATGTCGTAGGGCACATTTGCCTCAGCCAGTAAGACATTCATGTGTCCGGGTAGGCGACCTGCTACCGGGTGAATGCCAAAGCGCACGTTGACGCCGCGATCGCGCAACCGCTTCGTGATGTCAGAAATCGGATGCTGTGCTTGGGCAACAGCCATGCCATAACCGGGAACGATGATGACACTATTGGCGTTGTCTAGCATCTCGATCGTGCCATCTACGGAGATAGAGGTTGCTTCGCCGATCACCGCTTTTGTCGCTGTTGATCCGCCCGCTCCAAAGCCACCGAGAATGACGCTGATAAACGATCGATTCATCGCTTTGCACATAATGTAGCTGAGAATCGCGCCGCTGCTTCCGACTAAAGCACCGGTGATGATCAGCAAATCGTTGGAGAGCATAAACCCAGCGGCGGCAGCAGCCCACCCCGAATAGCTGTTGAGCATCGAGATCACAACGGGCATATCTGCGCCGCCAATGCCAAGGACAAGATGAAGCCCAAGTACGCCTGCGATCGCGCTCATGATCACCAGTGCTTGTAGCCCAGACAGCACGTCTCCCCCAAGAAACTGTTGACCCAGCCAACCACAGGCAAGCAGCATTCCACTATTGAGGACATGACGCGCTGGCAAGGTGAGCGGTTTGCTGCCAATCAATCCCCGCAGTTTTCCAAACGCAACGATCGATCCGGTAAACGTAACCGCGCCAATAAAGACACCGATGAAAATCTCGACTTCGTGAATGGTGGCTTCCGCGCCGGTCAGCGACTGCGGGCTGAGGTAATTTGCCACCCCCACTAGTACGGCGGCGAGTCCTACAAAACTGTGCAACATCGCTACCAGTTCTGGCATCTCGGTCATAGCGACTCGTGCGGCAAGAATTGCGCCCACGATCGCTCCCGGAAGAATCACACTCGCCAAAATTCCGTAGCCCGTTACGTCACTTCTAACGATCGTGGCAACAAAGGCAATTAGCATTCCAGCAATGCCGTAAACGTTGCCTTTTTTAGCGGTTTCCTGATTTGACAAGCCACCCAAACTCATGATGAAGAGGACGCTTGCCGCCACATACGCAACATTAGAAATACTATCGATCATCCGTCCTCTCCCTATTTTTGAAACATTTTAAGCATGCGTTGTGTCACCAAGAAACCACCCGCAATATTGATGGTTCCGACAAAAATCGCGATCGCACCTAAAATCGTGGTTGCCGAGGTGGGCGCACCGGAAATTTGCAGCATGCCCCCGATAATAATGATGCCGCTAATCGCGTTGGTGACACTCATCAACGGGGTATGGAGAGCGGGTTTGACGTTCCAAATCACCTGCCAGCCAATAAAGCAAGCCAGCACAAACACGGTGAAGTGAGCGAGAAACGAAGCAGGCGCGATCGCGCCAATCCCGACTAAAACCGCACCGATTAGCACTGCCCAAATCCACTGAGGCGTTTTCGGACGGGCTTGAGGCATTGCCACAGGGTCAACCGCGACAGGTTTGGGAGCAGGAGGTGCCGCTGTTCGGGGGGGCGGCGGCATCACTTCTCCTTGATGCACCACCAAAGCCCCGCGAATCACTTCGTCATTGAGATCAACGCGATAGTTTTCGTTTCTGCCCATATCATCTAGCAGGTGGCACAGATTCTTGCCATAAAGCTGGCTCGATTGCGATGCCATCCGGCTTGGCAGATCGGTGAGTCCAATGATTGTCACGCCATGATATTTGTAGATTTCTCCCGGTTTGGTGACTTCACAGTTGCCGCCCTGCTCTGCTGCCATGTCTACAATCACAGAGCCAGATCTCATGCTCTCGACCATTTCTCGCGTGATCAAGGTTGGAGCTTGCTTGCCCGGAATCAATGCCGTTGTGATGATGATGTCTACCTCTTTTGCCTGGTCAGCAAACAGATCCATCTCGGCTTTGATAAATTCGGGACTCATGGTTTTGGCGTATCCTCCTTCCCCAGAGCCGTCTTCTTCAAACTGAAGCTCTAGAAACTCTGCACCCATGCTTTGGACTTGTTCTTTCACAACTGGGCGGGTATCAAACGCCCGGACGATCGCGCCCAACCCTCTCGCCGTTCCGATCGCTGCTAACCCCGCGACCCCTGCCCCAATGATCATCACTTTGGCAGGAGGCACTTTTCCGGCGGCGGTGATCTGCCCGGTAAAGAAGCGTCCAAAATGCTCTGCGGCTTCGATCACCGCACGATAGCCCGCAATATTTGCCATCGAACTGAGGGCATCCAATTTCTGGGCACGGCTGATTCGGGGAACCGCATCCATCGCCAAAACAGTGGCTTTGCGCGTGGCGAGTTGTTGCACCAGTTCAGCATTCTGAGCGGCCCAAATAAAACTGATCAACGTGCCGTTTTCTCGCAGCAATGCTGTTTCGTGTTGATTTAAGCCAGTATGCCAAGCGGGAGGACGAACTTTCAAAATTAAATCTGAGGTTGCCCACAGCGTTTGTGTATCAGCAATGATCTGGCAACCTGCCGCTTCAAACGCAGCATTAGAAAAATTTGCGGCGTCTCCTGCCCCCGATTCAACTAATACCTCAAACCCGTATTTTTGCAGTATTTTTGCAGTATCTGGAGTGGCAGCCACTCGGCATTCATTTGTAACAATCTCTTTAGGAATGCCGATCTTTTTACAAGGGTTTAGGGAGTCAATTGAAGGATGCTCACTATGCGGTTGCTTTTCCAGCGCGATCGTCATGAACCCCTCCTTTAGTAGGTTTCGGTGTACTGGTAGTGCTGCCCAATAAATGTGAAAAGTAGATATTCTCCGCTAATGCGTTTGCAGCAATTTACAGAGCAACCTTACAGATCATAAGGACAGTATTGGTATCCTAAAGAAGAATTTCAAATAGGTAGGATTTACTTCCAATTTTCTTAGGATCTACCGCGTGAAAGCGAATCGAAACTTAACATTAAACCTTTAATTAGAGGCTACAGGAGGGGAAGCAAGGCTGGCTCGAATTGCTTGTTTGTAAAAGAATAAAAAAGCGATCGCACCTTGATGGAGGCGCGATCGCGATCACATGAATCCAGAAAATCGGATCTAGAAAATCACAACACAATCATTCTGGTGCTACGGCGCTAAAGCGTTGCCCCGAATTAGACTGCCGATGGTCTTGGCAGTAATTTTCAGTTGCGTCAACGGATTCGCGGGAACGACCGTCTTATACAGATAGCTATCAAACGTCAGCTTCTGCACATCCATATCTGCACACATTTCAACAAACGCCTCACGGGTTGCATCCGAACGGTAGAACACCGATTGTAGAATATCCAACACCTTGTAGGTGATGCCGTACATCTTGTCCCACCGCTTTAGGTAAACCTTGAGATCGGCTTCGGTGGGAATGCGGCGACCCCCATCAGAGAACTCAACGATCGTTTCTGCACACATCCGGGCAGACTTGGCGGCAAAGTAGATGCCTTCTCCAGAAGACTTAGTGACGGTTCCTGCCGCATCTCCCACTAGGGCAACCCGACCCACAACCCGCCGAGGTCGGGGATGTTCGGGAATGGGATGAGCTTCGACACGGATTATTTTGCCGCCTCTGAGCCGCTTTGCTGCCCGCGCCCGGATGCCTGCTTGCAGCTTTTTGATGTCTGCCTTATTGGGCGACATGGTGCCCGTGCCCACGGCAACGTGGTTGTATTTAGGGAAAACCCAGGCGTAAAAATCCGTCGAAACGTCGTCACCAACGTACATTTCTGCTAAATCTTCGTAGTACGCCATTTTGTCATCGGGCAGGCTGATGCGTTCTTGGAATGCGATCGCATACCGATAATCTCCAGCATCGATCGCCTTGGCAACCCGGGAGTTTGCCCCATCTGCGCCCACAACGAGATCGACTTGCAGGGTTTGGGCACTGCCTTCGAGGCTGCCATCGGAATGGTCGGCGTAGTGCAGCGTGTAGGCTCCATTGCCCGAAGGAATTTCGAGCTTGTGAACGGTGCCGTTGATCAGTTTGGCTCCTGATGCAATGGCGCGATCGCGCAAAAAGCCATCCAAAATTTCACGACGGCACATGCCGATATATTCGTCGTCTTTGAGGGTCGAACCGATATTGACTTCCACATTAGAGGGGGAAATCATTTTCATCTTCCGAACTTTGCGATCGATGATGTTCTCTGGTAGGTCAAACTCAGCCACCATACAGAGGGGAATTGCCCCACCACAGGGTTTGACGTTATCTAATTTGCGCTCGATAAGGTACGTTTCAATACCTGCTTTCGCTAATGTCTCTGCCGCAGAAGCCCCGGCAGGACCGCCGCCCACAACAGCAACCCGTAGTGCCAAAGGTTTTCTCCCATTTATTAAAAGCTACGAAAGCATCGTACCATGCAGGTTTTGGTCAGAGGGCAGAGTAACCTCGAAGTTGAAACACAGCTTAACAAATGGCTTTAATGGGGGAAAAAGCAAATTCCCCTTCTCTCAAGATGAGGGAACGGGAACACCAGCAGCATCGATTTAGCAATACTAAAGAAAACCTTAAGAGTAAAGTTCTGGATGAACATCTAGCATCTCATCGTCTTCTAGACGAGCCACTGCGATCGCACTGAAGACAAACGCCACAACCAATGGCATCGGTGATGCTAACAGAAACGTTCCCAGCACTCCTAAAACGACAACCGCGATCGCGATCAAACACCAAAGGCGCTCATCCACACTCAGTCCCTTTTCAACTTTGATGGCTCGCAATACTGGAGGTGGAATTGGCACCGGCATCACAGCATTTGGAGGAAACGCCCAATAGCTAGAGCGCTCACGAAACCACTCCGTCCAGCCGTTATCGGCGCACCAGTCAGAAATCCATTGATCGCAGTAGTGATTCATGCTTTAGCCTAAAATTGAGTTTTGTAAGACGCAGACCAAACCTGTGAAAGCCGAAAAATGCTTGGGTAAACGGTTCAATAGACCCACTGAAAAACGGTGTTTAACTCAGCGTATTCAGAATAGTGAAAAGGGGATTAACCTCAACCGAGAAGCCTAGCGAGAAACAGTCGCACTGACCTATAGGATTCTTACTAGATTGAGCTTGACTTGCTCAACCAGCATTCTCAGCGAATCAGTTAGCTTTGAGCGGCAATCGTTGGCTAGATTTCCGTTCGGTTTATTGACAATAGCAAACGGAAAAGTGGGATAGCGCTCAAACGCAAACAAAGTTTACTTTAGCGCCCAAAGTTGTGTCGTTAGATGAAGGGCATTGTTGGGCAAGCGGCTTTCTTTCACCGCCCTGTGCGCCTTGCCTGACCTCATCGTTTGACCCTAAGGGTTAGGCGGAGACGGATAAAACTCTAGCCGATAGCGATAGAGGGCAACAGGCGTTTCTCCTGCCTTAAAGTAGTTGGGGTCTTGCGGCGAGAGGTAAATAGCAGTGATTTGATCGGCGTCGATCGTGGGCGGGGTAGGGTGATGCTGATAGGCGGTTGTCGTTTCAACCTGGTTTAAGGAAGGCTGTGCAGTTCCACGAAAGACTTGCTGAACGATTTCCGTCGTGATGAATTCTTTAGAACTAGGAGTTTCGGTAGCGCGTCCGGTAATGGTAGAGGTGAGTTGGTAGCCGTCTCGCAGCAGGGTGATCTGCTTGTTGGGAGAAGTGGGATCAACTTTGACAGCCAGCACGGTGCGATCGGTGTTGCTAGGCTCTGAAGGATCATCAAGATAGGCACGGGCAATATTTAAGCTATTGAAAGCGCGATCGGCAATCACAACGGATATTGGCTTGGAAACGTTAAGAACAGACAAAATCGATGAGGAATTATTTCGTTTAGCAAAGCGAACGTTAAATACAACGGGTTGATTAATGTAAGTACGATTGCTGTCGAATCCGGGTGAGACAATGCTGGGGGCAAGCGGAGCAACTAAATCGACAAGGGTGCTTTTAACTTGCCAGGTTCCGGCGAGCCAATCGGGGTAAAAGATGTCTTGATTAGCGGGTTTGACGGGGGGCTTAGAGTGCCAGTCGGGAAAGGAGGAGATGCGATCGCGCAGGGGGGCAGCACTGGCGATCGGTATCCAAAGCACAAAGAGCAAGACTGCAAGAGCAATAGAGCATAACGTATGTCTACTCATCTAGCATTACCTTTGCAAAGCAGGCGACGCAGATTTAAGGGCAAAGATTTTCTCTAAAACGGCTTCTACCACTTTGTCAGGCGTCGATGCCCCTGAGGTAACGCCAATCACGATCTCGCCCTCAGGAAGCCAATTGTCTACAACTTCTAAATCGCGGTGAAGCGGCTTGTGTTCGATGCGATTATCGGTGCTAATTCGGCTATCACTATCAATATGGTAAGACGGGATATTTCGCTCGATCGCAATCTCTTGCAGGTGAGTCGTGTTCGAGGAATTGTAACCGCCGATGACAACCATCAGATCTAGCTTTTCTTTGACCAGATCAAACATCGCGTCTTGGCGCTCTTGGGTGGCATCACAAATTGTGTTGAAGCTGAGAAAATGCTCGTTTAAATTATGAGTGCCATATTTTCGCATCATGGTTCGCTCGAAGAGTTTACCGATTTGCTCGGTTTCTCCCTTGAGCATGGTGGTTTGGTTAGCAATGCCCACGCGATCGAGATCCTGATCGGGGTCGAATCCGTCGGAATAGGCGTTTTTGAACGTTTCTAAAAACTCAGCGCGGCGCTCGGAACTGCCGCCCTTAAGAATGTAATCTGCCACATATTCGGCTTGTTTGAGATTGAGAACAATCAGATATTTTCCGGCAAACGAACTCGTTGCAACCGTTTCCTCGTGATTGTATTTGCCGTGAATGATCGACGTGTGATCCCCTTTTTTGTGTTTTTCAACCGTGTTCCAGACTTTGGAGACCCACGGGCAGGTCGTGTCTACGATCGTGCAGCCGCGATCGCTCAAAAACTGCATTTCCTGAACACTCGCCCCAAACGCAGGCAAAATCACCACATCACCTGTTGAGACCCCTGAAAAATCCTTCTGACCGTTCACAAGCTCAATGAAATGCACATTCATCTCTCGCAGTCGTTGATTGACCGACGGGTTGTGAATGATTTCGTTGGTAATCCAAATTTTTTCGGTGGGAAAATGTTGCCGCGTCTCGTACGCCATCGCCACCGCCCGTTCTACCCCCCAACAAAAACCAAACGCTTCGGCTAAGCGAATCGTCACGTCTCCCCGCTTGAGCCGATAGTGATGATCGCGAATTTCTTGAATCAGAGCACTCTGGTACTCAGACTGCATCGCATCTGCAACCTCGACATCATGCCCAAAGCCTTTGCGGTGATAATGATCTGAACTGTTGAGCGATCGCTTAAACGCTTTCGTATCCATCACGTGTTTGCCCCTCAAACGCACTATGTCCTCCCAAACCCTGTACGGCACAGAGCCTGCGTTGTTTGATCATAGAACGTTGAGACGAACTCCTTCAACTTATGGCGATTTTGGCAGCCACGCAACCCCAGCATCATCTCGTTAAATGGGTCTGGTTAAAGGCACCAAGAGCAGCGCGCCAGACTAAATAGCCTTGCTGACTCAGGTGCAGCCCGTCGGTGGTCAGGGCGGGGCGGAGAAACCCCTGCTCATCGGCAAACATAGGCTGCAAGTCGAGGTAGTCGGCTCCGGCGTCGTGCGAGAGCGCGGCTAATTTTTGATTAATTTTGCGAATGCGATCGTTAGAAATTTTAAGCAACTGTTGCCGACTATCAGCCGTGACGAGCGGTTCATCGGCACGAGGCAAAATCGACTGCATCACAATTTTTGAATTGGGATGGGTCTGCCGCAAATCTTTCAGCATCTGCGAATAGCGATCGAGCAAGACCTGATCGGAAACTCCTTTGGTCAAATCATTAATGCCAATCATGACGAAGATCGCTTGAGGATTTGTCTTGGCAAATAGCTTTAACCGTTTTAATAACCCGGTTGAGCTTTCTCCAGAAATGCCTTGATTGAGCCAAAGATACTCGTTTGGCAATAATTGTGCCGGAAACCAAAGACTTAACGAATCGCCTGCCAACACCATCAAGCGATCGGGCTTATTTTTCACTGCCGCTTTTGCTTCTTTGGTGAGAATTTCAATCCACTGATCGTAGTTCAAGCGCTGATTTGAGGGTTGAGTATTAAGGGTTGGAGATTTTGGAGCCGAGGCAGCTTGAGCGGGAGAAAGGGCAGGACTCGGTTCAGGAAACGCGGCATCGGATTCGTCTCCATAGCGATCGAGCAGACTTTGCGACGTGAACCCCTCCGGAACTTCGAGCAACGAATCGCCCAAAAACCACACGAGCAAGGTGGCTCCCAAAATAATATTTGCAGCGAGAGATAAGAGAAACCCACTTGAAGGAGAGTGGGTCGCGGATCTGACAGAGCGAGTTTTGAGCCGGGTTTTAGAGTGAGAAGGTTTAGTCTGCATTGCTTCAGCCGTTGCGCCTCTGATTGTCCAAAAATTCTCTCAGTAGAATTCTCACTTCGGCGATCCCTTCTGTATTGGCAGCAATCTGATAGGCGTTGGCATCACTTCGCTCTTTCATGGCAGCAAGTTCCTCTCGATCGATCGCAAACTGCTCTCTCATCGCCGCAAATTCTTCTCTCATCGCTGCAATTTGCTCACCAGTGGTAGCAATTTGCTCACTATTGGCGGCAGATTGCTCTCTCATTGCTGCAATTTGCTCACCATTAAAGGCGATCTGCGCCGTATTGATGTGCTGTTGCTCAGCCGTCGCGCGCAGAATTTCTTCTGTGGCACGCTGTTGCTCAGCCGTAGCACGCATATGTTCTTCTGTGACGCGCCGATGCTGAGCCGAGAGCCGCTGCTCCTCGACAATTTGAGACATGATGATACCGAATCCAGAGATCAGCGCTTCTAGGCAATCGAGCCGATTGTCGGAAGAGACAGAGGGTTGGGACATAGATGTTGGCGACGATCCTTTCACTCAAATCTTATACCTCAAAACTTGCGTTTTACGACATCTAGTCGGCTCCTTCGATCGGGGCAAATCCTTGGCGTTGGACGTTCTCGGTGACGACTCGCGGTTCGAGGAATTGCAGTAGATAATCGGGGCCGCCTGCTTTCGAGCCGACGCCAGAGAGTTTGAAGCCGCCAAAGGGCTGACGAGAGACGATCGCACCTGTGATGCCTCGATTGATGTATAAATTGCCAACCTCGAATTCAGTTTGAGCTTGCTCAATGTGGGAGGGGGTGCGCGAATAGAGTCCTCCGGTGAGGGCGTAAGGTGTGCCGTTTGCCAGGTCTAACGCTTCTTGGAAGGTTTTAGCTTTCATCACGGCGAGGACAGGTCCAAAAATCTCTTCTTGAGCAATTTTGGCGTCAGGGGCAACGTTGGCAAAGATCACCGGTGCGACAAAGTAGCCGCCATCTGGAGCAGGCATTTCGAGGGCAACTTCGGCTTCGGTGCGTCCTTTTTCGATGTAGGACTTGATGCGCTGTTGGGCTTCGTCATCGATTACAGGACCGACGCGAGTACTGGGATCTTCGGCGGCTCCAACGTTGAGCGATCGCGTTGCTTCTACCAGTCTGGCTAAAAAGGTATCGTAGATCGATTCAAGCACGATCGCGCGCGAACAGGCAGAACATTTCTGTCCGCTATAGCTAAATGCCGACTGAACAACGCCTTGAACCGCTTGATCGAGATCGGCACTTTCATCAATCACAATGGCGTTTTTGCCACCCATTTCAGCGACAACCCGCTTCAGATGTTTTTGTCCCGGTTGCAGAATAGCGGCATTGGCATAAATCTGGCAGCCCACCGCTTGAGATCCGGTAAAGACGATCATGTGTGTGTCTTTGTGCTGCACCATGTGCGCTCCCACGAGCGAACCATTTCCTGGCACGAATTGAAAAACGCCACGGGGAACCCCCGCTTCCACTAAGATTTCTGCAATTTTGGCAGCGATGATTGACGAGGTTTCAGCAGGCTTAAGTAGGGCGCAGTTTCCGGTGACGAGGGCGGCGACCGTCATGCCCATCGGAATGGCTAGGGAGAAGTTCCAGGGAGAAATGACGATCACAATGCCACGGGGCTGATAGTGATAGTGGTTTGTTTCTCCGGGAAAGTCGTAGCTGACGCCCGTATCGAGCCGTTCCATTTCGTCCGCGTAGTAGGTGCAAAAGTCGATCGCTTCCGACACTTCGGCGTCGGCTTCTTTGACAGGTTTTCCGGTTTCTAGCACCATCCAGGCGATCAGTTCGTCGCGGCGTTGGGCAGTCAGAGTGGCAGCGTTGCGGAGAATAGCGACGCGATCGCGCCCTGAGGTTTTCTTCCAACTTGAAAACGCAGTTTTGGCAGATGCGATCGCACTCTCTGCTTGCTCAACGCTAATCATGCCAACCACGCCGATCACTTCACTAGAGCGGGACGGATTAAGAGATTTCAGGTTCTCTGCGGTTTCGACATATTCGCCATCAATCAGGGGAAGGTAGGTTTGACCCAGGGTTTGGCGAACGGATTGAATGGCAGAAGCGATGCGATCGCGGGCCTCTGCTTCGGCATAATCGGTGTCGGGCGCATTGTGAAACTCGGTGGCAGCGGATGGGGTAGCGGATGTAACGGATGGGGGGCAGGGTGGGGCGATCAGATCTTCGATGGGGCGATCTTCTAAGGTTTGGCGGAGGAAAGAACTGTTGGCCGTGTTTTCGAGGAGGCGACGAATCAGGTAGGACATGCCGGGAATGAGTTCGCCGTAAGGACAATAGACGCGGACTCGGTAGCCTTGATCGACCATTGCTTTGGCGAGCTTGTCGCCCATGCCGTAGAGAACTTGAAACTCAACGCGACGGTTGGGAATGTTGAGGGCGTTGACGATGGCGATCGCGTGTGCCTGAGAACGAACGTTGTGACTCCCGATCGCAGCATATAGATGCTGATGATTTTCGAGCAACATCTCGGTTAGCCTCTCGTAGTTTGCATCGGTCGCCGCTTTGTCATTGAAAACAGGTTGCTCCCAATCTTTCTGTACCGCTTTAATGGTTTCTTGATCCCAGTACGCGCCTTTTACCAGCCGAACGGTGATCGGAGTGCCGCGCTGCTTTGCCCAGCCGATCAAATCTTGCAAATCTTGCTGACTGTCGCGTAAATACCCTTGAATCGTGATGCCAATATCGGCGCGATCGCAAAACTCGTCTTCCAGTAAAAGCTGCTTCAAAATCGAGAGCGTCAGATCTTTGTATTCGTACTGCTCCATATCAAAGTGAACCGCCGCACCCAGTTCTTTCGCTCGGCGCAATAAAATTCGACTGCGATCGAGCACTCGCGCTTCGCTTCCTTGGGCATCTAATGGATCAAACTGCGAATAAAAAGCGGTGAGTTTGACCGAGACTTGCACCTTTGGAAGGGGTTCCCCGTCAGCCGTATCAATCTCAGGCACAGTTGACCAAGACCGAGACGCTTCGGTTAATTTCGTCATCAACTCTAAATAGCGATCGAGGTAAGATTGCGCTTCGGCTTCCGTGATCACCGCTTCCCCCAACAAATCCACCGTGAACGCCATTTTCTCTTTTCGCAACCGCTCAACGGTTTTAAGAATTTGCTTCAGGTCGTCTCCCGCAATGTATTTGTGCGCTAAGGTCTCAACGGCGGTAGAAACAGTAGTCGCGGCAACCTGTCCTGGCATCGAATCGGCATTGGCGAAGTTGAGCAGTCCTTTCAGGGCAGACGGCAGTTCAACGATTTCATCGCCCAAATATTCTTGCATGTGACGGGCAATTTCGGCTTTGCTGTGAAGGGCAGGCAAGCAATCGATAAAGCGAAATAGCTGCACTCGCAAGCCCGGATTACTCATCGCCCAGCCCAGCATTTTGTCATCCCATTGCAATTGATCTTTAAGCCGGGCAAAGAAAGATCGCGACTCACGGGTGGCGCTCAGCAGTTGACGGGCAATCGATTGAGTTTGATCTTCATAACGAGGATCGAACGCCTGACTCACCATAGCTTGGGTCTCCTAGAATGCTGGGAACGAGAATAGGGGGAAAATGAAGATACGGATGCGATGGATCGCTCATCCGTTACCGATACTACAAAATCAATCTTTCTTCAGTCCTTCTATTGTCTGGTCTAGGCGAGAGCGCGTAAACGCAACATTTTAGAAAGGTTAGTGTTTGATAACTAAAATTAAATGAGATGCATAATGAAGCGATAGTTTTATTGTAAGCTGGCACATCAGGATGTTTGTACTAAAATTGCGCTAGTTGTCTATCGACTGCTTTTGAGCTATGGGATCAACGTTTCAGTTTGGATTGGTTTGTTTCATCGTATTGTTTGGGTTGTCGCAATTTTTTCAATGGGCGCAACAGATGACGTTGCCGTTACCTATTTTTGTGTTAGGCGGGGCATTTCTGGCGATCGCATCCAATTTCAACAAACGCGCCGGGCTGCCCTTCAGCTTGCTAGATGAGCGTTCTCACCAATTGCCCGAAACGCCCGTATCTAAACAGTCTCCAGAACTGGTTGAATCCGAAGCGATGCCCATCCAACCTGCGGCGCAACTGTCGAAACCGATTTCTTTTACCATCCCCAAGCCTGAAAAATAGAAAAGATTGGGAGCCGATGCTTCACAATAGATGGAAGTGCTGAGATGGAAGTGCTGCATGTTGAAAATGGTATCCCGACCCCTATGAATGTTGTTTGGTTAAACGCTTGGAAACGGCGAGTTTTTGCGGTGGCTGTTTGTTGTTTAATTGCGATCGCATCCCTTCTTTGCCTCCCGCCTTCCGCATGGGCAGGGCTAGAAGACGATCACTTTGATGGGGATATCTTCGCGCTCTACGCTGGAAATGGTTCCCTCGCTCCTCCTAAAGTGAAGTTAGCCACGTCACTCAAGCAAGGAAAGCCAGCGCTGCTCGTGTTTTATACCGACGATAGCCGCGATAGCAAAGCGTTTGCAACGACGGTTTCTCAGGTTCAGAGTCTTTATGTTCGGGCGCTCGATATTTTGGCGATTCGAGTAGACTCGTTGCCAGCAAAAGACACATTTGAGCCAACCGAAGAAGGCTATTACTACAAAGGCTTGGTGCCGAAAACGGTGATCTTTGATCAGTCGGGTCAAATAGTTTTAGACGAAACCGGAACGATTCCTTTTGAAAAAATCGATGATGTGTTGCGAAAGGTGTTTGATCTGTTGCCGCGATCGCAGTCTGTAATCCTCAAACGGCGACCCGTGAACGAAGTGAATACTGAGCTTGTTAACGAGTAGAAATCTTTAATCAACGGCTCACAGATTTCTATATTGCCTAGAACCTCGCTTCTTAAAAAAGTCGGGGTTCTAGTTTTTTAAACATTAATTCTTTATTTTCAATCCCTCAACTTGATATTGAGTTCTAATTTATGGATTAGCAGTAAAAGAAATCTAGGGTTGAGAACTAATAGATAAGTTTTGTTTAAGCGAAGTCTAATTTGCCATAAACAGTTATTGATTTTCAGTTCTAATTTATTGATTTCGAGTTCTGGTTTTCTAAATATCCTCAACCTAAATTAGATTGCCCCAAGGATTTAAAACAAATTCAGAATATCTACTGAAGCGATCTCATCTCTAATAAAAATTGCTCTTGGTTTCATAGAGATTACGGTTACGGCTAACCACACCGCTTGGCTACCTTGAAGTAGACATTTTGAACCAATAAGGAGTCGGGTGATGTCTCGTAAAAAGAAGTATGCCTCTACAATCTTAGAAAAGGCTCAGACTCGTTTAGCTGCGTTAAAGTCCATCCGATCCACCTTAGATCTTGGCAATGGGCTAACGGTACAAGCCTATAGCCAATTGATCGAAGAAGCACGTCAGAAGTTAGAAACCTACAACACTGCGCTATCGGTTGTGGATCAGTCTTATACCGCCATGAGCGATGCCGAAAAAGTGATTGCTGAATGGACAGAACGAATGCTGATTGCGGTTGCCTACCAGTACGGCAAAAACAGTGAGGAATATCAGATGGCAGGTGGGACTCGTCGCAGCGATCGTAAGCGTCCCAAACGCCGAGAGGTGCAATCTACAGCAGAATCATTGGCTGGTTAACGTTACTTCGGGGCGAGAGTCCCTTATTTCTGATAGAGCGATCTCTTCGAGTTACCCGCAAGGGGTCGCATCAAACGTTGAGTGCAGCGATCGGAGCATGGGCAATCTCCAGACTGCAACAAGCTGTACCAAAAACCGCACTATCTTTAATCCATCTCTTCCTCAACCATCTGGAACAGAAGCGCAGTGCGATAAAATTGAGGGAACTGGTAGCCTATACGAAAGAGTACTCTATGCTTCACCCTAACCTCAGTAGTGAAGAGATTGCCCGACGTGGTAAAGAAATTTATGAGAATCATATCCGTCCTCAAGTCGAAACCGTAAATAACATTGGCAAACTGGTTTCAATTGATGTCGAAACTCGCGAGTATGCGATCGGGGATGATTTGGTTGTAACGAGTTCTCAATTACAAGCCAAACATCCTGGCGCAGCAATTTGGACAGAAAGAATTGGCTTCAACGCTGTTTATGCAATTGGCGGTACATTGGTTAGGACTGAAGCGTGATCCAAGGAACAGTAGTTGGACTTCAAGCCCGAATTAGCCTTGTTCTTCGTGTTGCAGGACGTTCCGACTTAGAGGTTGAGTGCATTGTTGACACAGGTTTTGAAGGAGCCTTAACCTTACCACCTGCTGTAATTGATCATCTTGACTTACCCTATTTAAGCGAAATCAGCGCGAATCTTGCTGACAACACTGATGTTATAGCTAATGTCTACCGTGCAACTATCTTGTGGAGAGGGGTAGAGCGTAACATTGCAGTGCTGGCTATGGGTCGTCGTCCTTTGATTGGAACTGCACTGCTTGCAGACTACCATCTCAGTGTAGATTTCTATGAGGGTGGTTCAGTCATAATTGATGACATTCTGTAACCTCGTGAATAGCTGTGCAAAACGTCAGCAGCCTGACGATACAGTATGGAGCTATACTAGGTGGGTAGTAGAGCCTCACTTGATAGCCCTAAACATCCAGAGTTGTGTGTTGTTCTAGATTTCTCTAAAAAGTTACAATTCTCCTCCGTGTAGTCAGCATCTTCAGGGGTGGGCTAAGGTTTATTTAGAGAAAAGATCCTGCTCTTTTACTTTACAACTCTGAAACTATGTCAAGCAGGGACTCTAAATACTACTTTGGTCGTCTTAATATAATTTCTGCTTATGACGAAGAAAAGAAAGTATTTTTAGAACGCGGTCTAGACTCCGGGGTTTTAACCTCCGCAGGAAGCTATAACTGGGGTTTCTTTGAAGTGGGAAGCATCATTGAAGGAGATGATTATTTATCTGGCTTCTTGGAGGGTAGTGCTACACAAGTAATGCTGTGTTGTAGTGATGGATGAAATACCAAATGGCACCGATGTGATTCTCTCAGGATTTGGAAAAGGACAAGGTTTTTCGGACTAAGCGAGACACTCGTTGCCTCAAGGTGTTGTTGAATCGCTCAATGTAGCTGGTTTTTCCCGTCTCTTTGCCCACCGCTCGATGACGCTTGCCCGGTAGAACTGCCGCCTATGCTGCCCAAAAGTCAGTGTAGGCAATTGCACATTGCCGATAGAGCGGCGGCAAAGATTGCCACAATTTGCGAGCCGCTGCTTCATCTCGTGCACCAAGGTAAACCCCGACAATCTCACGTGTGTTAGCATCCAACGCCAACCAGACCCACTGCTTGTTCCCCTTGTTGTCCACGAATGACCACAGTTCATCACATTGCATCGTTAGCCTCCCCTTTTTTTGGGTGTCACCGGCACTTGGCGGGGCACCTTCGCATATTTCTCGTTCACGTAGGGTTGCAGCCAATGTTCAGAAACCCGTGTCGCACGAGCAATACCCGCTAAAGAGATCCGCTCTAACAGCAAGCGGTCAATCAGTTCCCGTGTGGCTTGGTCGATCACTTTTTTGCTAGGTTGTTCGATGAACTGTCGTCCGCAGTCGTAGCATTTGAATCGTTGTTTACCGTTGTGGATGTGACCGTTCTTAACCGTTTTGGTGGATGCACAAATGGGGCAGGCATGGCAGGAGAACAGAAAAGACTTTACTTCTCCATCATTACATCTTGAGCACTACCAAAATGTGGATACTGTCAATCTTCAAACTCTTGATTTACCTTTGTTAAGTCTATAGCTACGAACAGAGCAGAAAACCTGCGCTCATCGGGAGTAGAACAAAAAAATCCTTAAAAAGAGCGTGAGAAACACAGTCTCCTCCTCGATCTACCGCTAAGATGCAAATAAGAGCATCCGTGTTTCTTGTCCCCCTGTCTCCTCCCTCCATGATGTCCCGAACCTACAGCACTCAAGATCTGCTCAGGATTCTGGCGCAAGAGCGGCAAGCCTGCATGAATGGGCAACGGTTGAATCTGGCAGCGATTCCGTCTGGTGTAAATCCGCTGATCGATCGCTTTGTCAATGCCGACGGGATTCAGCGATTCACCGCTTATAACGATTTTCGGCAAACGATTCATCGCTATCAGCAAGAGCATCAAATTTCTGGCTTAGTCTGGGAAGAGATCCAGATCAACGGTAAATCCTTACGCTATCCCAAGGTTGATGATCAGTTAGTCAGTTTGGCGAGTGATTTGAGAGTGCTGCGATCGCACAAAACCACCATTGTCAAATTTTGGCGCGACCTCACCCCAACGATGGATCTCTATCTGGGTCTCAATAGCGGCAAACTTCATCGCTCGATTAGCAAACCCGACCTCGATCGCATCTTGGCGCGCGCTGAGTGGGCAAGCCTAACTCAACAGGGAAAAGCTGAAACCCTAGAACTCATCTTGCAACTCGGCTGGGGCAAACCCGAAGAAGCCCTCTATCGACGCGGGTTTCCAGATTCTGGAAGCGAATATGTGCACGCGGTTCAACCTGGAAATCTACCGATTGGCTAAAAACGGTACGCGCCTTGAGAACCGGATTGAGTCCTAGTATTCAGACCCGACTTGCGCCCAAATTGAGGCATTTTCCTACCCAGGGTGATACGATCTACATTAGATTCACTACTCCCAGGGAAGATCACCTTAACCTCAGTTGCAAGAGATGATGGGGTAGACTTTGACAATCCCAGCTAATCCTCGTCAAACTAATTACGGTCAAACCGCAAACATCGAAGCAAGAGCTCAAGGGTGCAACTCGCTTATCGTCTCGCTCAGCAGCTTGGATATCTCCCATTCTGCGCTTCTTTAGGGCTTGGCAGAGCCAATAGCAACGCTTATTTCTGTTGCTCTACGCCCCGCAAGCATGGATTAACAATTTTGTAGAAGTTACCCTAAAAGTCACCACCTGACTCCGACCGATTTGTTGCCCCCAAGCGATCGCCTTCGTTTCTTTTTGCACCGCCAAAAATGTCAACTTTGATTCACCGCAACTCAGCAGGAAGCTCTGCAATGGTAGGAGAGAGAATTGTCATTGTTGAAGATGAAAGTGTGGTTGCGCTCAACCTGCGTTTGCGTTTAGAGTTGGCTCACTTTCAGGTTGAAGGCGTTGCAGACTCTGGCAAAACCGCGATCGCGCTGATCGCGGAGACCCTGCCCGACCTCGTACTCATGGATATTCGCCTCAAAGGAAGCCAAACGGGGATTCAGGTTGCCGAGGAAATTCAAAAGCGCTGGAATATTCCGGTGATTTATCTAACGGGCTATACCGACGAAACCACACTGCGAAAACTGAAACACACGTCTCCCTACGGCTATCTGCTCAAACCATTTGAGCCGACAGAACTCTACACCGCGATCGAGATTGCGCTCAACCAGCATCATACACAAACCAAGCTCCAATCTCTCAACACCGATCTCGAACGCCGCGTTCAAGCTCGTACAGAAGAACTAGAACTCATCAACCAACGCCTGCAAACCGAAATCCTAGAGCGCAAGCGGGCAGAGGCTGAAACCTTGCAAGCCTTAGAAAAAGAACGAGAACTCAGCGATCTCAAGTCGCGCTTTATCACCACAACATCCCACGAGTTTCGCACGCCGCTTTCTATCGTTCTGACCTCGGCTGAGCTATTAGAACGCATGGGTGTTGACTGTACCGAAGAGCGGCGATCGCGCTACTTTCTCAAAATCCGGGATGCCGTACGATCGATGACCACCATCTTGGCAGACATGCTGACCTTGGGCAAAGCCAGTGCCGGAACGCTAGAGTTTCACCCGGCTTCGTTTGATCTGAAAAAGTTTTGCCATAGCTTGCTCTCTGACTTGCAACTCGATCCGTTAGAGGTGCGGGCAAGCGATCGCCCCAGCCATCGATCGATCGTGTTGGACTATGATCCTAGGGCGGCAAATGCTGGCGAAGTTGTCCGCACTCAGGTCGAACTCGATCCAGACCTACTCGGTCTGATTCTTAGCAATTTGCTCAGCAACGCCGTCAAATATTCATTAAATGAAGCTAAAATTCGGTTGGCAATCCACTTTGTGGCAGATGCAGAAGGTCGCTCGTCCGTCGTCCTTCAGGTGCAAGATCACGGCATGGGCATCCCCGCCGAAGATATGCCGCGATTGTTTGAGTCGTTTCACCGAGCTAAAAATGTCGATACGATCTCTGGCACAGGCTTAGGCTTAGCGATCGTACATCAGTGTGTCAAACTGCACGGCGGAGACATTCAGATTGACAGCGAGTTGGGGCAGGGAACAACCGTCACAGTCACCTTACCGCTGCCCTAGAGCTTACCCCCTAGAAACTATCTGGAATCACCGTATCCATAGCGCTACCATCGTTAGCCAAACCACTCTCTTGATTAAGTTGATAATAGGTTGCCTTGACGTGAGAACCAAACACAATCTCATCGGCATTTTGCAGTTCATGAGACTTGAGCTTACGCCCACCGATCAACAGCCCATTGGCACTCAGACGCCCCTTTAATGTGCCATCCACAATCCGATAAAAATAGCGCCCATCTTCGGTTGGAAGCTGAATGATGGTGGCATGCCGACGAGATACAAATTGAGAAAATAGACAAATATCACAGCGAGGATCTCGACCAATTAAGTACATCGACGCCGTTAGGGTATATTCTCGCCGCCCCCGATCGTCATCTACTAAAAGCCGATGAATAATTTGAGATGCTGAAGTCATGTCGCCAAATGCCGTTCACCTATTGTATTTTCTAACACCAAATGCAGCCCTAGGCGCGCTTCTTAAGGTTATCAAGCAAAGACAATTTATCCGCAGGTTTCTGCCTAACTATGTCAGAATAGACCGGATATCTTCTTCCCTAACGTGCGTCCAGGGTCTTATGACTAAGTTTGTGTTTGTGACAGGCGGTGTAGTTTCTAGCATTGGTAAAGGGATTGTGGCATCGAGTCTTGGGCGGTTGCTAAAATCGCGAGATTATTCTGTGTCGATCTTGAAGCTTGATCCGTACATCAATGTTGACCCTGGAACCATGAGTCCGTTTCAGCATGGGGAAGTGTTTGTCACCGAAGACGGGGCAGAAACCGATCTAGATTTGGGGCACTATGAGCGATTTACCGATACGGCAATGTCTCGGCTCAACAGTGTGACGACGGGATCGATCTACCAAGCTGTGATCAATAAAGAACGGCGGGGCGACTACAACGGTGGCACGGTGCAAGTGATTCCCCACATCACAAATGAGATTAAAGAGCGGATTTTGAGAGTCGCTAGAAACACGAACCCAGAGGTGGTGATCACTGAGATTGGCGGCACAGTGGGGGACATTGAATCGCTGCCGTTTTTGGAGGCGATTCGGCAGTTTCGCAAAGAAGTGGGGCGGCAGAATGTGCTGTATATGCATGTCACGCTGGTGCCGTGGATTCCGTCTGCTGGGGAGATGAAAACAAAGCCAACGCAGCACTCGGTCAAGGAGTTGCGATCGATTGGCATTCAGCCGGATATTCTCGTGTGTCGCAGCGATCGTGCCTTGCCAGAAGGACTCAAAGAAAAAATGTCTGAGTTTTGTGATGTGCCAACCCAATGCGTCATCACGGCACAAGATGCCCGCAGTATTTACGAAGTCCCGTTGATTATGGAGAAGGAAGGATTGGCGATCCAAGCGATCGATCTGCTGCACCTTGAGCAACGGCACCCCGATCTAAGCCAGTGGCAAACCCTGGTAGATCGGCTCTACCAATCGACCCAGCAGATGGAAATTGCGCTGGTCGGCAAGTATGTGCGCTTGTCTGATGCCTATTTGTCTGTGGTTGAAGCGTTGAGACATGGCGCGATCGCAACGGGAAGCACCTTAAAATTGCGCTGGATTAGCTCAGAAGATATTGAGGAACAGGGGGCTGAAGCCCTGCTGCACGGTGTTAACGGCATCGTGGTTCCCGGCGGGTTTGGCATTCGGGGGGTGGATGGCAAGATTGCAGCGATCGAATATGCCCGGCTCAACCACATCCCCTTCTTAGGCTTGTGTTTGGGGATGCAATGCTCGGTCATCGAATGGGCCCGAAACATTGCCAAGTTGGAAGAAGCACACAGTTCCGAATTTGTGCCAGATGCGCTCAATCCGGTGATCAATCTATTGCCCGAACAGCAAGATGTGGTGGACTTGGGCGGCACCATGCGCTTGGGGCTTTACCCATGCCGTCTCGTTCCCAACACCCAAACCTTTCGGCTTTATGGCGAAGAAGTGACCTACGAGCGGCATCGCCACCGCTATGAATTTAACAATGCCTATCGTAATTTGTTCGTCGAGTCAGGCTACGTGGTGAGTGGAACATCTCCCGATGGGCGGCTAGTGGAAATTATCGAACTGCCAAACCATCCGTTTTTTATTGCGACGCAGTTTCACCCAGAGTTTCAGTCGCGACCGAGTAGCCCCCACCCGTTGTTTAGAGGCTTACTGCAAGCGGCATTGGTGCAAAGCGAAACCTGTGGGTCTGAATTGTCAGCCACTGCCGAAGAGCCGAAGGCGTTGTTTCAAGCGTTTACGTCGGGTTAGCTAGAGCGGCGCGGATCGCTAACTTTGCTGCACCGACCATGCCTGCTTGATTTCCCAATGTTGCCCGAATCAGCCTCAGCCCCCGACGAGAACTGGGATGCACGCGCTGTTCGATCTCTGCCCAAGCAGACGGAAAGAAAAATTTTGCACTGGCGCTGACTCCGCCGCCAATGACGATCGCTTCAGGCGTTAGCACATAGACTAAGCTCGTCAACCCTACGCCTAAATCTCGTCCGTAGGTGTTCCAAAATTCCAACGCTGAGGGATCGCCTGCGGCTGCCAATCGGCTCAGTTGTTCCGGTTCTTGCCCGGTGCGGCGGCGGATGGCTTGGGCTGAAACATGCTGTTCTAAAGAGCCGCGATTGCCGCTGTTGCAGGGATGACCATCCGGAGTCACGGTGATTAAGCCAAGTTCGCCAGCAGCACCATCGTGCCCGACAAACAGATTGCCATTGAGAATGATGCCGCCGCCGACGCCCGTTCCCAGGGTGAGCACGATCAGGTCGCGATAGAATTGCCCTGCGCCAAGCCACGCTTCTCCGAGAGCGGCACAGTTGGCATCGTTGGCGATCGTTGTGGGCAGTCTGGTTTTGGCTTCAAGCCAGTCAGAGAGGGGAACATCGATCCAGCCGGGGAGGTTGATCGCAACTCTGGCAATTCGCCCTGATGCATCGGCAGGTCCGGGCATTCCCACCCCGATCGCCATCGCGCGTTGATCGGGATCGACCTGAGCGATCGCATCGACCAATACCCTGAATACCGCTTCTGGAGTGGCGGGCTGCGGCGTCACAACGGTGAGAGAGCCTAAACAAATTCCGTCTGTTGTGAAGCATCCGAGTTTAATTGCCGTTCCGCCTAAATCAATGCCCAACACTTGGCAAGCAGACGCAGAGCGGGACGGAGGGTGTGCCGGTGTCAAAATTGTTCTTATCCTTACGATGAATCAAAGGCGATGAATCAAAAGTGATGAATCGGACGTTATGGCGAGAGCCGCTCAATGTTCCAATGATCGTTGACGCGGCGATAGCGCAATCGATCGTGGAGGCGGCTGGATCGCCCCTGCCAAAATTCAATTTCGGTGGGCTTGACTCGAAACCCGCCCCAGTGAGGCGGACGGGGAATGTCTTGATGCTCATATTTGGCTTTGATCTGCGCTAAACGCTGCTCTAAGCTAGCGCGATCGCCGATGACCTCACTCTGGTTCGATGCCCACGCCCCTAGCTGACTTGCCACAGGGCGGCTCTGAAAATAGGCATCCGATTCGGCTGGCGTCGTCTTTTCAACGGTTCCCACGATCCGCACTTGGCGTTCAAGTTCTTTCCAGAGAAACGCGATCGCGGCATGAGGATTTTCAATTAGCTGTTTGCCTTTGTCGCTGTTGTAATTGGTGTAAAACACAAAGCCGCGCTCGTCAACGCCTTTTAGCAAAACGATTCGCGCCTGGGGGATGCCTGCTGTCGTGGCGGTCGCGATCGTCATGGCGTTGGGTTCGGGCAGATCAGAATGCACCGCCTGCTCAAACCAAGCCTGAAATTGCTGAAATGGATTGGGGTCAATCTCGCTTTCATTGAGGGCTTGGAGTGTGTAATCTTGTCTGAGATCGGCGATCGAGGAATTCATCACGGCGTGGGTTGAAATTTTACGTTGACTCTATTTGTATTTTATTGATTTGTGTTGTATTGGTATCGTATTTGCTCGGAGTGTTGAAGTCATGACGCTGTTACTCGCTGGTGATATTGGGGGAACGAAAACAATTTTGCGCTTGGTCAAGGCAAACCCTGGCGCAGACCGGGAGGCGGCGCTAGAGTCGCTCTATGAAGTCCGCTATTCGAGCCACGAGTTTTCAGGGCTAGTGCCCATGGTGAGAACTTTTTTAGATGCGGCAGCGCACGAGCGAGGAGAGCCGTTTGCGCCAGAAAAGGCATGTTTTGCGATCGCAGGTCCGATCGTCAACAACACCTCTAAGCTGACCAATCTCACCTGGACGCTGGACGCCACGCTGCTCTCGGAACAGCTTTCTATTTCAAAAGTGGCACTAATCAACGACTTCGCGGCAGTGGGTTATGGCGTCTTGGGGCTAAACGACAGCCACACCCACACGCTGCAAGTTGGAAAGGTAGAGGAAAACGCGCCGATCGCGGTTATTGGTGCGGGGACGGGGTTAGGGCAATGTTTCCTCGTTTATGCAGATGGAAACTACCAGGTTTTAAGCTCTGAGGGCGGACACGCCGATTTTGCTCCTAAGACAGAATTAGAGTTTCAACTGACAGGATATTTATTAGATAAAAACAATATTGAGCGAATTTCCGTAGAGCGGGTGGTGTCGGGGCAGGGGATTGTGGCGATCTATCAGTTTTTGCGCGATCGCGACTTTGCCCCCGAATCACCAGAGGTGGGTAGCGTAGTTCGAGAATGGGAATCTCAAGCGGGACGCAGCGAAAAAAGCGCCGATCCGGCGGCGACCATTTCTCAGGCGGCGTTGGCGCAAAGCGATCGCTTGTCCATCAAAACGATGCAGATGTTTATCGAAGCCTATGGCGCAGAGGCAGGCAATTTAGCGCTAAAACTGTTGCCCTACGGCGGCGTGTACATTGCAGGAGGCATTGCGGCTAAAAATCTGCCGTTGCTCGAAGACGGGAGTTTTATCTATGCGTTTAACCATAAAGGTCGGATGGCGTCTCTGATGGAGCGTGTCCCGGTTCATGTCGTGCTCAACGCTGATGTGGGGCTGATCGGAGCCGCGCTTCGGGCGTCTCGCTTGTAATCGCACCCTTCAATCGCTCACTTAAAGACTCACTTAAAGATCAGATCGAGCCGATGTTGAGACTCAGAAAGCGCCGCTTCGGGAGACGAGCGATCGAGTAATGTTGCTTCGATCGCTCGTCCCAACTGGTCAGAAATACGGTTATAGCCCGGAAAAATGGGACGCGATCGCCCATATTTTACCTGACTGAGAAACACATCCACTGCGGGCTGTTTTGCTCTAAACTCCCGATATGCTTGACTTTCGCGAGAGTTTAGATTGGTGGGAAGATAACCTGTGCCGATCGCCCATTCGGTCTGAAAGGCTTCGCTCATCACATATTCGGCAAACGTAAAGGCAGCCCGTTCTTGCGCGGGCGTCGAGTGAAACAGAAACAAATTTTCGCCGCCAGTGGAGGTGCCTTGCTGAGTCCCTTTGGGAATGGGGAAAACGCCAAAATCGGTCTTGCTCGATTGCAGTTGTCCGAGTGTCCAAGGTCCGGATAGCTGCATGGCAACTTTGCCAGAGAGAAACCCATCTAGCTCGTAGCCGCGTTCGGGCTGAGAAAGAATTGCAGAGCCATCCTGGACTAAATCACGCCAAAATTGCAGCCCTGCGATCGCACCTGCATTCACGAGATTAATATCAGCGCTGGTCGCCGATGAGGCTGGAAGAACTGCACCTGAGCGGATCTGGTTGCCAAAGATGAGCGTCCCCTTTTTCTCTAAGTTGACGGTTTGATCCACCAACTCACCGCCCCCACTCCACAAAAACGGCAGCCAGGTAAACACTGTCCATTCTCCCTTGCCAAGCGGCAACAACATTCCGTGCTGATCGGGTCGCCCATCGCCGTTGGTGTCACGAGTCAGCCGCTTTGCCACTTGCCGCAACTCGTTCCATGTCTTCGGGAGTTCCTCAATTCCGGCAGCTTTAAACAAACTCGGACGATAGTAAATTCCGACATTATTTGTCCCAAACGGCACCGACCAGGTTTGCCCGTCGTACTGAGTCGATTCTTTGAGCGCCGGATCGACCTCTGCGGCAACCGGAGACGCTGCCAGCCAGTCATCAAGGGGTTTTAGCGCCCCAAGCTCAACCAATTGCCCTGTAATCATCGGCGCATACCACAACATATTCGGCGCGGCATTTCCCACCACAGCCGCCAAAATTTTTGGCACTTGCTGATCACCTTGCCCAACATACAGCGATTCCACATAAATTTCTCCATGCTGCTGGTTAAATTTGTCTACCAATGTTTGCAGCACATCTCGATTGGGCGGCGGATTTACCCCCTGCCAGAGGGTGAGGTGGGTGACAGCGGCAGGGGGCTGGGGCTGGCATCCGACCAGGAGAAAACCGAGGCAGAAGGCAGCGAGGAGGGGGAGAATCTGGGCAGTGAGCCTTTGGCGGGGAAGGGCGATCGCGCCGTTGAGTGGGGGTGCCGCTACGCGACGACGCTTCGCGCTCAAACTTCTGAGCCATTTGTGAATAACCATAACCATTTGTCAGCACTCCACCACAGTTGCAGTCTCAAGAGTCATTATGAAAGATGGATTTACCTTTGTGGCGATCGCAGGTTCGTTTTGGTATGAAAAATTGGGTTTCAAGGTGGACTTGTTTCGGTTTGTTTTTACTTCTCTTTTCGTGTCAGTTAAAGTCTAGAAATGCAAATGCACCCATTGAAATTACACTGAGCGGATGGCAAAGCAATCCCAACGAGTCAAAACTTTTAGCAAGCGTGATCAATGACTTTGAGATCAAACATCCCAACATCAAAGTCAAGCGGGAAGTGATCAATAGCCAATATATGGACGTGATCAAAACTCGGCTGATCGGCGATGTGGCTCCGGATGTGTTTTACCTAGAGGCATTTGAGGCTCCGATGCTAATGAAGAGTGGTGTTTTAGAACCCCTCAATGCGTACATCACGCCCAGCTACGATCTTGCCGACTTTGAACCTTCGCTCTTAACTGCCTTTCAGCAAAACGGCAAACTCTACGGCGTTCCCAAAGATTTTTCGACGCTGGCGCTTTTCTACAACACCACTGCGTTTCAAAACGCCAAGCTCGCTCAACCGCCTAAAACGTGGGCTGAACTGACGCAGCATGCCAAGCAGTTAACGGTTGACACCAATCGAGACGGTAAGCCCGATCGCTATGGCATGGGCATTGCCCCCGAACTGCCCCGTCAGCTATTTATGATCCAAGCCTTTGGCGGCAGGCTGACGGATCACAACAACTATGCGAGTTTTGCCACCCCCAACGCCGTGAAAGGCTTGCAGCTTTTGGTGGATCAATATCGCCGCGATCGCACCGTTGCCCAGCCATCGGATGTTGGCGCAAACTCGAACAGTGAAGCCTTTGGGCAGGGCAAAATTGCCATGGCGATCGAGGGCGCATGGGCGATTCCTTACCTCAAAGAAACGTTTCCCGATCTAAAATTTGCGATCGCAGAGGTTCCCACTCTCAACGGTAAAAAAGGCACAATGGCATTTACCGTGGCCTACGTGATGAATCGCCAATCGAAACACAAAGATGCAGCGTGGAAACTGATCGAATTTTTGACTAGCAAAGACGGGATGAAGTCTTGGGCAACCGAAGGATTAGCGTTGCCATCGCGGCAGTCAGTCGCGGCAGCACTGAAGTACGATCGCGATCCTCTCTATGCGCCACTGGCGACGGGGGCAACCTACGCTACTATCTGGCAATCTGGTGAAACGCTGCCCACCGTGATGACCAGCTTTGACAATCAGTTTATCAGCGCCCTGTTGGGGCAACAGCCTTTGAAGGATGCTATGAAAAAGGCTCAAGACACCGCGAATCGAGAAATTTATTGGTCAAATTAATCGTGTCAACTCAATAGTGCCAACCAAAACAAATGACGCTAAAAAGTGAGTTCCTCAAACGACGCAACATTCAAGAAGCGCTTTCTGGATACCTGTTCATGACCCCGACGCTGATTGTTTTGGGTATCTTTCTGGTGTTGCCAGTGCTGTATGCGATCGTGCTTGCCTTCCACAGTGTGAATCTGCTAGGTGAGGTCAGCTACCGTTTCACAGGGCTAAAAAATTTCATGAGAATTCAAGGCGATGAGCGAGTTGCGATCGCGCTAAAAAACACGATGCAATATGTCGCGATCGTCGTTCCGATTCA
The DNA here is from genome assembly GCF_010091945.1 of Myxacorys almedinensis A. GTDB lineage: Bacteria > Cyanobacteriota > Cyanobacteriia > Leptolyngbyales > Leptolyngbyaceae > Myxacorys > Myxacorys almedinensis. The sequence goes on along the minus strand of NZ_WVIE01000007.1, from coordinate 76,474 downwards.
GACCCTTTTAGCCTTAGGATTAGCCCTTGCCCTAAATGCCAAAATCAAAGGCAGAAGCCTGTTTCGGGTTGCTTTCTTTTTACCCACTGTCACATCGTCTGCTGTGTTAACGCTAATTTTTATGTGGATTTATAACTCCAATGGGCTACTGAATAACGTTCTTAGCTTCTTTAGCTTACCAACTTACAATTGGCTAGGTGATCCAGAAGTTGCTCTTAGGGGCATCATGATTATGAACATTTGGGCGACTGCACCGCTATTCATGGTGATTTATTTGGCAGCATTGCAAGATGTGCCAGAAAGCTTGTATGAAGCAGCTTCGATTGACGGTGCAACCGGATGGGGAAAATTTTGGTGTATCACATTGCCATTTCTTCGCCCAGTAACGTTTTTTATCGTAGTTATGGGCATCATCGGAACGTTTCAATTGTTTGATCAATCTTATATTTTTTCCAATGGTTCGGGTGGCCCAAACAATGCAACTCTTACGATTGTGCTTCTCATTTATCAATATGCTTTCAAAAATCTGGATATGGGATACGCCTTAGCATTAACTCTGGTGCTTGCTCTTGTGATTATGACAGTCACTATTATCCAGCGCCAGTTCTTTGGAGAAGAACGCTTGGATTAGTGTTTGAATTAACATCTGGGTCAACATTTAACTGATATTGGGCTTAACATTATGAAAAAACCATTTCACGGATCGATTAAAGTTCTCTATATTGGACTAATTCTCTACGGCATTATCACGTTTATTCCATTTATTTGGGCACTATCTGCATCGTTTAAATCCCTTGCAGAAATCTCCTCTGGCGGCTCTAATTTTATTCCCAACTCATTTACGTTTGATAATTACAAACAAATTTTCTTGCAAGAGCCGCGATTTGGGCGTTGGTTATTCAACAGTGCGATCGTAGCGCTAATCGTCACGTTTTTCAACCTGCTGTTCAACTCGATGGCAGGCTACGCCCTGGCTAGAGTCAGGTTTCCTGGAAACCAATTTTTGTTTTTTCTAATTTTGGCGGTTCTTGTTGTTCCGGCTCAAATCACATTATTGCCTAAGTTTTTAATCCTCAAATCTTTAGGATGGCTCAATTCTTATCAAGGACTGATTGTACCAACGGTTGTGAATGCAACCTTTATTTTTATGATGCGGCAGTTTTTTCTTAACTTTCCAAAAGAGCTAGAAGAAGCGGCGGCGTTGGATGGTTTAAATCGGTTTGAAACCTTTTTTCAAGTGGTGCTTCCCCTGGCAAAACCTGCCCTAGCCGCGCAAACTATTTTTATTTTTATGGGATCTTGGAACGAGTTTTTACTGCCTCTGGTCGTGATGTCTGATCCAGATATGTTTACCCTGCCAATTGGCTTAAATGCTTTTAAAGGTCAGTATATTACCTACTGGAACTACATCATGGCAGCATCCATGGTGTTTACTCTGCCAGCGCTGGCAATTTACGCCTTTTTTAACCGCTACTTTATTCAGGGCGTCACGTTTACCGGCGGGAAAAGTTAATCGCTCCAACGCTGCCAATTTTGGATATCCTATATATCGAACATCGTGATCATTTCGCTCGGCGTCAGGTATGGCAGGACACAGCAAGTGGGCAAATATTAAGCGTCAGAAAGCCAGAGTTGATGCAGTTAAGGGAAAAGTATTTACCAAAATTTCGCGGGAGATCATCGTTGCGGCTCGCTGTGGTGTTCCTGATCCGACCGCCAATTTTCAGTTGAGAACTGCGATCGCTAAGGCAAAAGCCGTCGGCATCCCCAACGACAATATCGACCGCGCGATCGCCAAGGGCGCAGGCAGTTTTGGATCGAACGACGGTCTCGAATCCATTCGCTACGAAGGCTACGGAGCGGGCGGGGTGGCGGTTTTAGTCGAAGCGCTTACCGACAACCGCAACCGAACGGCAGCCATCCTACGAGAAGCCTTCAGCAAAAATGGCGGAAACCTGGGGGAAACAGGGTGCGTAAGTTGGATGTTTGAACAAAAAGGCGTAGCAGAACTCTCGTTTTTCTCCCAAGATAGCCGCCGCGGACGCCAGCGACCCACCCCAACCGCAGCGATCGATGAAGAAGCCCTGCTCGAAGCCTGCCTCGAAGGGGGAGCCGACACCTATGAAGTCAGCACCACCGAAGACGGGTACATTGTAGAAGTGTTTACGGGCGTTGAAACCCTGGAAGCCTTGAGCCAAACCCTTCAAGACAGAGGCTACACTGTCACTCAAGTAGAATTGCGATGGCAGCCTCAAACCACGGTTGAAATTACTGATGCTGAGCAGGCGCGATCGCTGCTCAAACTCATGGACGCTCTAGATGATCTCGACGACGTGCAAACTGCCACCGCCAACTTTGATCTTGCAGAAATGCTGATCGCAGCCTTCGTCTAAGCCAATCTGCGCGCAAAATCAAGATCAAAGAAAATCCCCGGAAAGACAATAGATGCCCCCATCCATTGCCTACCGGGAAATCTGTGCTCTATTCGCCCTATAGGATAATGTCTATAGCCTCACCGGCGCTTCATCCAAGGGGGTCACCCAGTCGGGCGAAGTTGCAGCCCCATGGCTGGTTCTGCCCTGAGTCGCGTTATGCCTAGGAAAGACTATTGAGCATTTTGGCGATACCATGCGATCGTACGGTTTAGCCCTTCTTCAAACCCAACTTGAGCCATAAATCCAAACGCCTCTTTTGCCCGATGCGTATCTAGACAGCGCCGTGGTTGCCCGTTGGGTTGGTCGGTTTGCCAAACAATCTCGCCCTCAAATTCCATCACCTTGCAAATCAGGGTGATCAAATCACGAATCGAGATTTCATACCCCGTTCCCAAGTTGACAGGTTCCGCATCGCTATAGCGCTGAGCCGCCATCACAATTCCCCGCGCCGCATCTTGCGAATAGAGAAATTCACGAGTTGGGCTGCCATCTCCCCACACCAAAAGTTGAGTGTCTCCCCGTTGCTGAGCTTCATAAACTTTGCGGATCAGTGCCGGAATCACATGAGAACTACGCGGATCGAAGTTGTCTTCTGGTCCATACAGGTTCACGGGCAGCAGGTAAATGCCATCAAACCCATATTGCTGACGATAGGCCTGAAGCTGAACAAGCAGCGCTTTTTTGGCAATGCCATAGGGTGCATTGGTCTCCTCTGGGTAGCCATTCCACAGGTCGTCTTCCTTAAACGGAACCGGGGTAAACTTGGGGTAAGCACAAATGGTGCCCACACAGACAAACTTTTGAATTCCTGCCTGCATTGCCGAATGAATCAGTTGGGTTCCCATCATTAAATTGTCGTAAAACAATTCGGCGGGCTTTTCCCGGTTCAAACCGATGCCTCCTACATGGGCCGCTAGGTGAATGACCATATCCTGATGGGCTACGGCACGCTGGCAGTTTTCTAGCTGAGTAAGGTCGAGATCGTGCGATCGCGGAACCGTGATCTTCTCAGGGTCGGCCCCTGCTTGGCAAAGCTGGCTCACAACTTGGCGACCCAAGAATCCTGCTCCACCAGTCACAAGAATACGTTTGTTGCTGAAATCTAACGGTGTGGAGGTCATGGTTTGACGGTGCTCACTGCATGAAACGAACCAAAGTTAAGAATGGGGATTAAATCTCACCGCGATCGTTGCCCTCATCCTCAACCCCTCTCCCCCACGAAAGGGAGCAAAAATGTTGGTTTCTGCTCCCTAGGGAAGAGAGCTAGGGCACGAGAGAATGGGAATTAGATCACTCCACCATCCTTAGAAAGAGATGCCCGCAAGACTCTGACGCACGGTGGCATAGTCGGTGCTATGCTCGCCGTTGCTATTGGCTGAGGTTTTTAGCCCCAAGGCTCTGAGATCGGCATCCACCATCAGATGCACCAACTCTTCAAACGTAACTGATGGCTCCCAGCCCAGTTTTTGCTTGGCTTTCGCCGGATTGCCAATCAGCAGATCTACTTCTGTCGGTCGTAAATAGCGCTCATCAAACTCAACGTAGGCTTGCCAGTCAAGGTTGACCCGCCCAAACGCGATGGTGAGAAACTCTTGCACCGAGTGGGTTTCGCCTGTGGCGACTACATAATCATCTGCCCGGTCTTGCTGCAACATCAGCCACATGGCACGAACGTAGTCTTTGGCATAGCCCCAATCTCGTTTGGCATCGAGATTGCCCATGTACAGTTTCTTTTGACGCCCTGCCACAATCTGCGCGATCGCACGGGTGATTTTGCGGGTGACAAACGTTTCACCGCGCCGGGGAGATTCATGATTAAACAGAATGCCGTTGGCGGCAAACATATCATAAGATTCCCGGTAATTTACGGTTTGCCAGTGAGCGAACATTTTCGCGCAAGCGTAGGGACTGCGAGGATAAAACGGTGTGGCTTCCGTTTGGGGAACTTCCACCACTTTTCCATACATCTCAGAAGAGCCAGCCTGGTAATACCGGACTTCGTTGCCAGTACGCTGCTGGTAGTCGCGGGTGGCTTCGAGCAGCCGAAGAGCGCCCATGCCGACCGCATCTGCCGTATATTCTGGCGCATCGAAACTAACGCGAACGTGAGACTGAGCACCTAGGTTATAAAGTTCGCTGGGCTGCACTTCTTCTAAAATACGCCGCAGGGTCGTGCCATCGGTCAGGTCGCCGTAGTGAAGAAACAATTGTGCGCCTTCAATATGCGGGTCTTCGTAGATGTGATCGATCCGATCGGTGTTAAATGTGGAAGTCCTACGAATGATGCCATGAACTTCGTAGCCTTTTTCGAGCAGTAGCTCACTCAAATAGGAGCCATCTTGACCCGTGATCCCCGTTAACAGTGCGCGTTTACGCTGCGTCATACTTAAATGTTCCTCACCTGCAACTACATAGACAGGGCGCGATCGCTGTAAATTAAGCGACGATAACCCATAGTTTCGCTTTAATGTAACGCTAATCTAGCCCAAAAGTTCTCTCCCTAGTAATCCCACGGGCAGATGCCCAAGCAACATCAAGCTATTGTTAACTACGTAGGTCTTTTGTGAAACAATGGCGGTGCCTTTCACTAGCTCTACGAACCGACAAACTTGCTCAGTGCCACAAGTGGGCGGTCAAAGCAATTTGCTCAGCACAGAAATATTGCAGACCTGGTATACGCCTAATAGTTTCGGCTATCTCCGCGTTAATCCGGATGACTTGAAAAATTTGCAACCTAATATCACCTTTAAAGAAAAGGGGCATCTGAAATTGATACATTCAGATGCCCCTCTACCAGAGTTAAATTATGATTCGCTAGAATTTGCTGATTGAGGTGTGCGATGCACTTTTTTGGCTTGAACTAAAAGCCGATCAATCAGATTCCGCAAAGGAGACTTCAATACGCTCCATTATTTTTTGGAAAAACAACCACGCCGATCGTTTTAAAGATAATCCATAAGTCTAGCCAGAAAGTTCTGAAGGTAGCATAGTGCAAATCGATCCTGACGCGCTGAGGATAAGGAATATCGTTGCGCCCAGAGACTTGCCACAGCCCAGTAATGCCAGGGCGAATCGTTAAAATTGCGGCGATGTGAGGTCTGTATTTGGGCAGTTCTTCTACCACCAACGGGCGAGGACCAACAACGCTCATATCCCCCATCAGCACATTCCAAAACTGGGGAAATTCATCAAGGCTGGTGATCCTTAAAAAATGCCCGATCCAGGTAATGCGGGGATCATGTTTCAGTTTGAAGTTCGTTTCAAATTCTTGACGCAAATGAGGAGAAGTTTGCAACATCTCTAGCAACATTTCGTCTGCGTTGGCAACCATCGTCCTAAATTTGATGCATCTAAACCGCTTGTAGTTCTTCCCAACTCGTTCTTGAACGTAAAAAATGGAACCTGATGAACTCAGGACAATCAGCAATGCGATTAGCAAGTAAACCGGGGAAAACAGAATGAGTACTGTCAACGAAAATAGGATGTCAAACAACCGTTTTATGAGTTGACCATCTAGCGCTTCTAGAACAAATGGTCTCACACTGCGTCTGACAAATGCCCGAATTACCTTGCCAGAAATGAGTTGGCTTTCGGCAGTCATCTTACTCCTTACACTTCCACACCACACACACAGTTTTGATCATAAAGCCATAGACTGATTACAGACGAAATTTGCTCCCAATTTGATGAGTAATTTTGAGCAAGAAAACCAGAAGTTTCAAGAATCGTTAGAAAAATTCTCAGCAACTTTGTATTTCTAACTACGGTAGGTTGGATTGAAATTCCTTATGGGCAGAGTCTAAGAATGCAAGGTAGCGCTGTTTGAAGCCGGTGGGATGGAAAGTCTGAGCGTGCGATCGCGCCTCTTCCGGAGCAAACCTCTTTTGATGCTCCTCAAAATTCTCAACAGCTTTAATAATTGACTGTTCGGTTTGTTCTGAAAATAAAATTCCGGTTGCGGTTGCGCCAAATTGTCGCCTATCTTTGACGGTTTCAAGGGTGCCGCCTGCACCATAGGCAATCACAGGCGTGCCGCAAGCTTGGGCTTCGACCGGGGCAATGCCAAAATCCTCGTAAGCAGCATAAACAAAGGCTTTCGCTTGAGACAAGTAGCGATCGACCACCTCATCGGGCTGCCACCCCAAAACTTGAATATTGGATTTGGCAATGCGTTGAATGTGCTGAAGTTCAGCGCCACTTCCAATCACAACGAGGGGGCGACCTAACTGGTTAAAGGCTTGCACAATTAACGAGATTTTTTTATAGCTCACCAAGCGAGAGACGGTCACATAAAAATCTTGTTTTTCGGCTTGAAACGGGAAGCGATCGACAGCAACCGGAGGATAAATTACCGCTGCACGACGCCGATAACATCGCCAAATCCGGCGGGCTGTATTTTTAGAATTGGCAATAAAGTAATCGACTCGATGGGCAGAAAGGGCATCCCACTGACGCAACTGATGCAGCACATATCGCGTCAATATCCCTGGAATGCCTTGCCCGACACGGCTGCTACGGAGGTAATCAAACGTCATATCCCAGGCATAGCGCATCGGGGCGTGACAATAACAGACATGCATTTGATTCGGCGAGGTTAAGACGCCTTTAGCGACAGCATGAGAGGACGAGAGAATAATGTCGTACTGGCGCAAGTCGAGTTGCTCGATCGCCAGGGGCATGAGCGGCAAATATTTCTGCACTCCGTTGCGGGCGAGAGGAAAATGCTGCAAGAACGTTGTGCCGATCGTGCGCCCATAGAGATAGCTTTTGGGATTGGTAGACTCAAAATCGATCAGCGCGTAAAGGTCTGCATCGATATGCTTGAGAATTTCCTGGACAACGAGTTCCGACCCTCCGGTAGCGTTCGGAGTCAGCCATTCATGGACAAGAGCGTACTTTAGTTTCACAAGTTCAGAAATGCTTTCACTAGTCAAAAAGATTCTACTTGGATATTTTGGTGATCTCCCCCTCCCCCCACTACTACTATCGCTGTAAGTCATAAAAATCAAACTTTTACCCAAGCTGCCGTTAGTTTTATCAGCCCAAAGACGATCAGAAAAAGACAGAATTGAACGAGAACAATGCTCGGACCTGATGGAAAATTGAGCGTTCCAGAAACAATCATGCCGACTAGACTGCTGATCGCCCCGATCGCAACTGATCCGATCAGATACGGCTTAAATTGATGGCTTAGTAGCTTTGCCGTTGAGGCTGGAATCACTAAAAAGGCGTTTACCAGCAAGATGCCGACCGCTTTGATAGCCACGGCAACGGTGAGCGAAAGCAACACTACAAATAAATAGCGGTGAAACTGCACCGCAACGCCCTGCACCTTAGCCACTGATTGATTTAGCGTCAGAAGAATCTGCTGGCGCAAGGTGGCTAAAAGAATTGAGACACTGGCAATCAGCAGGAGGAGCGTTAGCCCGATATCCGTGAGGTTGACTGCGAGAATGTCTCCAAATAAGACGCCCATCAAGTTACCTCGATAGCCCCGGATAAAACTTGTGAGAATCACCCCGATCGCCAATGCGCCCGACAGCACAATATTCAAAATACTGTCGCTCCATAGGTCGGTCTGATCGATGAGATAAAGAACGGCAATCCCAAAGATCAGCGTAAAGGGCAGCAACGTCCAAGTGGGGTCTACTTGCAGCAAAACGCCCATGGCAATGCCAACAAGGGCGGCATGTCCAACAGCATGACTAAAGAATGATAGCTGCCGCAGCGCCACAAAACTGCCTAAAAAGCCGCAGAGTACCCCCATGAGAACGCCCGCCGCGATCGCACGCTGCATAAACGGATAGCCCAAAAGGGTCAGAAAATCTTGCATCTTGCAGAGCAGGTTTAGTGCTGATGGTGATATCGGCTAAAGGTAGAACCGTAGGTTTGCAAAAGGTTTTGGGGAGACAATGCCGTTTCAGGCTGACCCGAACAAATCAGCGATCGATTCAAACACAATACTTGATCGCAGTGGCGACCCACCATGTCTAGATCGTGGGATACCTGAAGCAATGTCCAACTTTCCTCGCGGCGCAGTTCGTCTAGCAACGAGTAAAAATCGGCTTCTCCTTGCACATCAACTTCCGCAAACGCCTCATCTAAAATCAGCAGCTTTCGAGGCACAACGAGACAGTAGGCAAGCAATACGCGCTTGAGTTCGCCGCCGCTCAGCGTTCCGATCGCTTGATGGCGCAAATGGGTTGCATTCACTCGCTGAAGCGCTTGCGATAGTGCGGCATTCTGGCTCATTGCGCGATCGGTTTTGACCCACCCCAACCGCACTAGCTCGGCTACAGAAATCGGAAAGCTGCGATCGAAGATAAAATTTTGCGGCATATAGCCAATTTCATGGCGCAGCTTTCCCAACTTCTGGATCGGTCGCCCAAAAATTTGCACCGAGCCAGAGGTATGAGGAATCAGATCTAAAATGGCTTGAACCAAAGTGCTTTTGCCAGAGCCGTTGGGTCCTACGATCGCACTTGAGGTTCCGGGCAGGAGGTCAAAGGAGACGTTTTCGACGGCGGCATATTGCCCTCGATAAACGGTCAGCCCACTGACTTGAATCACAGGAAAGGAGGTATCAAATTTAGACGGCAGAATCGGGGTCATCAATGGGCTAATCACCAGGCTAATTCAACAGGCTAATTCAACAGGCTAATTCAACAGACTAATTCAACGCGCTAGAAATCACTTGAAGGCAGCTTCTAGGTTTTTGAGGTTAGCATTCATCGCTGTGAAATAGTACTGCGGATCGGTCTCTCCGGTTTCGAGAGAATCGAGAGGACGTAGGGTTAGGTTTAAATCTTTCGAGAGGCTGTCTAAAAGCTTGTTATCAACCCCCGGTTCGCTGAGCAAGGCTTTCGCGTCAAATTGCTTTACCGCATTGACCGTGTTGGTCACATCTTCTGGAGCAAGCTGATCTTCAGGAAGCTCGACCACCGCAACTTGGTTGAGATTGTAGCGTTGGGCAAGGTAGGGAAAAGCATCATGAAACGTAATGAACGTGCGATCGCGGTAGTTGTTCAACGTTTTTTCATAGGTCTGATTCAACGCATCAAGCTGTTGAATATAGGCAGCAGCATTGGCTTCGTAGGTTGCTTTATTAACGGGGTCAGCCGCAACTAAGCCATCTCGAATATTCTCAACTTGCTGTTTCGCTAGCACTGGATCAAGCCAGACATGAGGATTTCCAGCGTCATGACTGTGGCTGTGGTCATGATCACCCTCTTTTCTAGCCTGGACGACTTGAGACGTCTCCCCGATTGGTTTAATGCCTTGGCTGGCATCGATCACCTTCAAGTTGGGATTCTGGGCGCTTTTGATCGTACCGTCTAAAAACTCTTCGATCCCCAATCCGTTTTGTACGACCAAATCGGTTTGCGCCAAGGCTTTCACATCGTCAGGAGTAGACTGATATTCGTGAACTTCTGTGCCCGGTTTCACCAAAATATCCACCTGTGCCGCATCCCCCGCCACGGCTTTTGTAAAGAGATAGACGGGCAAAAATGTCGCGGTCACCCGCAGCTTATTGTTTTGCTGAGCCGGGCTTGCCGCTTGAGGTTGGGCGGTTCCGGTCGCTTGAGGAGGCGTCGTGGGCGAATTGCAGCCTGCAACGGTTCCGGTCACCAAAATGGCGGCAACAAGCTGATACAACCGATCCTTCCGAGCTTGACGGAGCCAATTGCGGCTCATACTTCGTTTCATAAGGCGAACCAAAAAATGAGAATGGTTCCAATTCTATAATGAGAATGAGTTCTATTCTACTGAATTTAGCTACCTTGCCTGAGAACCTGCAACGCTAGCCGCCGCGCGAACGGCTTAAGCGTCTGAGTCGATTTACGGCTGTCGGACGGGAAACATTGTGCGATTGAATACAGACTTTCCCTAAATTTATTGATAAAAATAAAAAAGCCACCTGGAATCGAGGCGGCTTTAGAATCAACCTATTGTCGTTTTACATTGGTTCTACATTTGGAGGAAACCGGGCTGCTTGTTCCCACACTCGCAGAGGTTCCGCTTAATAATTAATCCCTTTTGACTACATATTGTAACAGCGCGCACAAATCATTTGTCACGAAAGTTTACTTTCTCTGACATATATCTTTCTGATAGAAAAACCAAGTTCCAAAAAGCCTGACTAATCTTTCTGACTAATTTCTCTGTTCACAGCACTGTTTAGATCCGCATCAGAACAGCTAGAAAAGTCTCCGGGGTTTCCCCAAATAATTCGTTCTTGTTTGTAAATTACCGTTCCTGGCTTCGCACCTTTAGGTTTGTACACATGCTTGGGTTGGGTGTAGGTGACAGGAACTTGCTCACTTTGGCGAGCGCGACTGTGATAGGCAGCCGCATTGGCAGCAAACTGGAGATCTTTTTTGTCTGCGATCGCGCCCGGTTCTAGTCTCAGCAACACATGGCTCCCTGGAATTTCTTGCGTGTGAAACCACAGATCATAGTCGTTGGCAGTGCGAAAGGTGAGGCGATCGTTTTGGCGATTGTTGCGTCCGATGAGGAGTTCAAACCCGCTCGGTGAGGTAAATTTGCGGGGCTGGCTCGCCTCGTCATCTTTCCGCAAGGGCTTTTGATACTCCGAATCTTCGAGATATTTTTGTTGAATCAGTTCTTCACGGATTTCTTCGAGGGCATCCAAATCTTCAGGGGCTTGGTAGTCGTCAAATTGGGAGAGCGCAGCTTCTACCTGTTCGAGGTAATCGATTTCGCTTTGCACGTCCGAGAGCAACGGCTCGATCGCAGCGCGGGTGCGCCTGAGCTTTTGGTGCTTTTTATACAGAGATTGAGCGTTAAGAACGGCGTTTTTTTCAGGATTGAGAGGAATAGTGACGGGTGCGCCTGTTTCAAAATCGGCAAGCGCGATCGCGTTCATTCCCGGTTCCCATGCATGCAGATTCGCCATCAACAGATCAGCTTGATCTTTAGAGCGATCGGCTTGATCAGAGTGATCCAACCGAGATCGAAAGGTGTCTGCTTTCTGGTAAAGCTTGGCTAAGATCGTTTTGAGTTTCTGAGCAATCTGGTGGCGCAACTGCGTAAACTCTTGCTCGTTAAGCCGGTCTCGGTAGTAGGCGTGAACCATGTCCTGCACGCTGTTTGCAGGTTTTGTGAGGCTCCACCCTACAACGGTGTACCCAAAATCCGTCCATCCCGGCTGAAACTGACCGCGCTCAAGGGTTTTTAACCACGTTTGCCAACCCTCGAATAGCCGTTGCCAGTCGGCATCTAAGAGATCATCGGTCGATCGGGTCGGTTCAAGCCCTGCCGCTTGCACCATCGACAGCACCAGCGCCGAACTCAAGCCTCGGTAGTTTTTAATTAAATTGCGGCGAATTTCGCCAGGCACCAGGCTAATTCTTTCTCGCCAGCGTGCTTGAGATTCGTCTAGCGTTGGTGCTGGCTCGGTTAATGAAGGCGGCAGCGTGTAGATCTGCCCGGTTTGAATGGGGCGAACGCTGGACTGATGAGCACTGACTTGGTGAGCCGCCGTCACAATCTGATGATCTTTGTTCACCAAAATCGCGTTGCTATATTTACCCATCACTTCGACATAGAGATGCCATAGCACTGCATCCCCCGGACGACGGGCAAATTGCAAATCTAATGCCCGTTCCCACGGGGCAACAGGCGCGATCGCGACCAGTGCTAAATTGCCAACCTGATGTCTCACCTGCTGGCTAAACGTGAACGTATCCGGATCGCGCGGTGGCGGATCACCGATATGCAGCCGCGCGGCTTGAGGATGCCATGAAATCGTTAGCCAGCCTCGCTTTTGAATCGTGCGGAGCGCCAAGCAAAGGGTGAAGCGATCGCGTTGATACACCTGCTCTAGGCGCGATGGCAGCCACTCCGCTTGAAGTTCCCAACGGAGCGCGCTCAAAGTGGTGAAATCAACTGGCTGCAAAGCGATTGCTCCCTGTTCTTAAATTTCTGATGGTCGGTGTCTAGCCTAATTTTTTGGATAGGATAAAACCAAACGCCTCTGTCAATCCTGCTGGCTCAAGCAGGGAACGTATGACCGACATCAAGCTAATCAACATTGGGTTCGGAAATATTGTCTCTGCAAGCCGAGTCATTGCGATCGTCAGTCCCGAATCAGCCCCGATCAAGCGTATCATCACCGAGGCGCGAACAGGGGAAAAGCTCATTGATGCTACCTACGGACGCCGCACCCGCGCTGTGATTATTATGGATTCTGGTCACATCGTATTATCGGCTATCCAACCAGAGACGGTTGCCCATCGCTTCCTTTTTACTAAAGATGGAAGTGGAGACGAGTAATGCAAATTCTTCATCTCTCCCCCTCATTCTTCGCCCTTTATTCCTCCTTCTACAGGCTATACTCACATAATTAGCATCGGGAACACTAGCGCCAACCTATCGAATAGACACATGAGCAAGGGCAGACTGATTGTTTTGACAGGTCCCAGTGGAGTGGGGAAGGGAACCTTGCTAAGTTCTCTGCTTCAACGCCACCCAGAGCTTTCTCTTTCGACTTCGATGACCACTCGCAAACCCCGTCTTGGCGAGGTAAATGGTAAAAATTATTTCTTTGTTAGTCGCCCAGAATTTGAGCGGAAGGTGGCGCAAGGTGAGCTTTTAGAATGGGCAGAGTTTGCCGACAACTTTTATGGAACGCCTCGAAAACCTGTCGAAACCATGATCCAAGCCGGACGGTGGGTGATTTTGGAGATTGAGCTAGAAGGGGCGCGGCAGATTCGTAAGTCATTTCCGGGAGCACTCAAAATCTTTATCTCGCCGCCCTCCATGGATGAGCTAGAAAGCCGGATTCGGGGACGAGGGCAAGACTCTGAAGATGCGATCGCGCGTCGTCTCCGTCGGGCACAAGCAGAAGTGGGTGCAGCAAAAGAATTTGATGTTCAGATCGTCAACGATGACTTTGAGAAGGCGCTCAGCCAAATCGAAAAAGCCCTGTTTGAAACGGTTCCTGCTATGTGTTAGCAAACTCATGTGTTAGCTGAACGTGTACGCTAACCAATGGGTGCTACTCAGCTTAGTTGAAGTAATAGAACCAAACCGTCAATCTCAATACGATCGCTTAGTGCATCCATTTAGAAATCCCCAAAGTTGCCTTTACTCCAACTCTGCACGCACATGAAGATGATCTAAAACCTAGGGTCTGGTATGCCTCCTCCTAAGAAAAGGCTAGGAGGAGGGCAACTGCCCAACGCGCAGTGAGTTGAAGCGCTCAAGAAAAGGCGTTCTACAGACCTGAGAAGAGGCTCTTCAATAGGGCGATGTTGTTTAGCACAAAGTAAGCAATGGTCGCACCACCAATGCCACCAATGAGAAATCCTGAGCCGTAGTCATTCCAACCATCACCATCCCTAAACGCAGCAGGAGGATTGGGAGTTGTAATGGTCGCAGTGGGTTGCGGTGGATTGCTGTAGGCGTAGGCAGAAATCGTGATAGTCGAAATGATGATTAGACCAATCGTGGAAAGCAAGCCTGCGAGGTTAGCGTAACTGGTATCCCGCAACGGTCCTAACTTTGCAAACGGCCCGATTAGCCAATAACCATGCGCCATGCCAACTTCAAGCCCTCGACGGCTAGCAGATAATCCGGCACGGTAGGCAGGCAGTGCATTGATATAAGCTTTCACCAGGGGCGAGGAATTTATGGGTGTCGCGAGATTGCCGTTGGCAACATCATACGCAGGAAATACAACTTCGTTGTTCCGAGGATCGTCAGGGCGTTGGGTTGATTCTGGATGCTTGAGAATTTGCATAGGAGGAACTTTGCCTTTTTATAACGGACTGGAGCGATTCTAGAAAGTCTTCTCTTGGCGCAGCATCATTCTCCAGACACAAGCTCTAGATATAAGGTTTTTTCTAGACGCAATCTTTTTCTTTTGTAAATTTCTCTTCTCAGGGCGTCAGGAAGAACGTCATACTGGCTACAGTCTGTGCTTTATTGTTGATGCTATTAGGCAGCTTATATCAAAGTTTTATAAACATTTAAGATTTCTCACATTTGCGGATCGGCTTTAGAAATAGCTCGTATCTTGTAAAAAGACAAATTTAGGTCAACCGACCGATTTTTAGGTCAACTGATTCAGGTCAACATAGGTCAACTAATTCAGATCAACGTTATTGTTTCAGCTAGGACTGCTTATGCTATACAGCCTTACCTCTAGCTACGTGCGATCGCTGCTCTTAACCCTTATTGTTAGCTTTTTAGCTCCTGTGTTATTAGTCGGTGGCGCACTTGCCTTGCTGCTTGGGTTGGGCGTTTGCCCATTGTGGAGCGGCACCAGCCAAACTCTTTCAACCTTGGTGCTCTCGTTTCTCGCTACGTTTGGAAACGGCAATGCTTGGGAAGGAATCGTAGTAATTGGTGGAACGTGTGCCTTAGTCGGCGCACTGTTTGACACCTATACGTTTTACCGACACTACACTTTACGAAAACCCTAAATATCCCTAATTTGTCGTTAATATAACGTTACACTGTATCGACTAGTTTGCGGTGGAAACAACACGATCTGTTCAAAAGTCTCTATTCTAGAAAACGTGCCAATTTTAGGTTGCGGCTATGGATGAGTTTTCTAGAAAGGTGTCTCGATATGTGCGATCGTTCGGAGCTACGCCGCGCAAGTCATATCTCTATCGTGCAATTTATCGGGCAGTTGCAAGCGCCCTCATTTTAGTTCTGAGTTGGAGTGGTATATCTGCCCCTGCATTAGCTCAACGGCAACCCTCAACACCTGGGACATCAATTCAGCCGTACCTCGATCGTGTTATCCAAGAGGTGACAGAGTTTAAGCTCAGCAACGGCATGAAGTTTATCGTCTTAGAACGGCACAAAGCCCCAGTAGTCTCATTTTTAACCTATGCAGATGTCGGTGGCGCAGATGAGCCAGAGGGGCAAACCGGCGTGGCACATTATCTCGAACATCTTGCCTTCAAAGGAACAACGCGCATCGGAACCGAAAATTATGAAGCTGAGAAACCCTTGCTCAATCAATTAGATCGGCTGTCTGAGCAAATCAAATCGAGCCGCAACCCCGCAGAGGTCAGTAAACTTCAGGCAGAGTTTGATCGGGTTGAAGCAGAGGCACTGAAGCTAGGCAAGCAAAACGAGTTGGGTCGAATTGTTGAGCAAGCAGGCGGCGTTGGACTCAATGCCAACACATCAACCGATGCCACCCGTTATTTTTATAGCTTTCCGTCTAACAAGCTAGAACTGTGGATGTCGCTAGAGTCAGAGCGATTTTTAGATCCGGTGTTTCGGGAGTTTTATAAAGAGAAAGCGGTGATTTTAGAAGAACGCCGCCTCAGAACCGAAAATTCTCCGATCGGGAAGATGATTGAAGCGTTTGTGGGAGAGGCGTTTGAGGTTCATCCTTATCGGCGTCCGGTGATTGGCTCTACAGAAGACATTCGCGGGCTGACTCGCCAGGATGTGCAGAAATTCTTTGAGACCTACTATGCGCCAAGTCAGCTAACCATGGCGATCGTGGGCGACGTTGACCCGAAAGAAGCAGAGCGCCTTGCCCAGATCTATTTTGGACGGTTTAAGGAAAAACCTGCACCGCCTGAGGTGACGGTGGTTGAACCCGCGCAAACGAAAACAAAAGAGGTGAATCTGACGCTGGACTCGCAGCCATGGTATCTCGAAGGGTATCATCGCCCAGCGCTGAGCCATCCGGACAATGTGGTGTATGAAGCGATCGCAAGTATCCTCAGCGACGGACGAACGTCTCGGCTGTATCGATCGCTGGTAGAAGAGAAAAAACTTGCCCTCGCTGCTCAGGGAATTAACGGATTTCCAGGCAACAAGTTTCCAAATCTGATGCTGTTTTATGCGCTAACCTCTCCAGGACGATCGCTAGACGATTTGGCGCAGGCATTGAGAACAGAAATCGAGCGGCTGAAAACAGAGCCAGTTTCAGCGAAAGACCTTGACCGCATCAAAACCCAGGCGCGGGCAGGATTGTTGCGATCGCTCAATTCCAATGAGGGCATGGCCCAATTGCTGCTTGACTATGACGTGAAAACGGGGGATTGGCGAAATTTGTTCAAGCAACTCGATGCGATCGCGGCGATTACGCCAGGAGACATTCAACGGGTCGCTAAGGCAACGTTTACGCCAGAAAATCGAACCATCGGGCGGATTGTGCCGAAAGCCTAAGGCAGTGAGATTGCCTAAAGTTCCTGCGCTCGACATTGCCTGCACCGCCCTTACCTGAGCCCTGCCCCGCAAGCGCAAGACTTGGATCGGCTCCCCGTCGTTTGCGCAACTGGAGTTGCTGAAGTCTTTGAGCCGCAACGCGAGAGAGCAACGTTCGATTTACACCTAGCCGACAAATCATCGACAATTTATCGACAAATCATCGATAGTGGATTCCATGAAACCCAAATCATTCTTTCTAGTCCCCGTTTTCCTAACGTCCCTACTGATCTTTCTGACCCTGGGACAACCTTCCCGCGCCGAAACCGCCAAACATTATACCGAATTAAAATTTCCGCCGCCGCCCGAAGTCACCGTGCCCGACTACAGCCAATTTCAGTTAAAAAACGGCATGACCGTTTACCTCATGGAAGACCACGAACTTCCCCTCGTCAGTGGAACTGCCCTGATTCGCACGGGCGATCGTTTTGAACCGGCAAACAAAACAGGCTTAGCCTTGCTGACGGGGGCAGTGATGCGATCGGGCGGGACAAAAACTCACACCCCCGAACAACTCAACGAAATCTTGGAGCAGAGCGCTGCCTCGGTGGAAACCGGAATTTCTACGACGTCGGGGAGTGCCGGGTTCAATGCCCTCAGCGAAGATTTGCCCCAAGTCTTTGACCTGTTTGCAGAAGTGCTGCAACAGCCTGCCTTTGCAGACGATAAGCTAGCGATCGAGAAAGTGCAGGTGCAAGGCGGAATTTCTAGACGCAACGATGACCCCAACGGAATTGCTAGCCGGGAGTTTGAAAAACTACTTTACGGCAACGCTAGCCCCTACGCTAGAACGATCGAATATGCAACGCTAGACAATATTTCTCGCACCGACTTAGCCGCGTTCTATCAACAATATTTTTATCCCAAAAACATCCTGTTAGGAATTGTGGGAGACTTTGATAGCAAACAGATGCGATCGCAGATCGAAGCAAAATTTGCGACATGGAATCCTTCTGGTCAGCCGACGCTGCCTTCGCTGCCCAAGGTCTCGCAAGCTCAGTCAGGCGGCATTTATTTTGTAGAACAGCCGCAGCTTAATCAAAGTTACATTCAAATGGGGCATTTGGGCGGGCAGTTAAACAGCCCCGACTATGCCGCACTCTCGGTCATGGAAGATGTGCTGAGCGGCTTTGGCAGACGCCTGTTTAACGAAGTGCGATCGCGCCAAGGACTCGCTTACTCGGTCTATGCCAGTTGGGCGGCATCCTACGACTATCCGGGAGTTTTCTTGGCATCAGGAGAAACGCGATCGGATGCCACCGTTCCGTTTATCACCGCAGTGTTGAAAGAAATTGAGCAAATTCGCACTCAGCCAATTTCTGAAGCTGAATTAGGGTTTGCGAAAGATACATCGCTCAATTCGTTCATTTTCAACTTCCGAGACCCGTCGCAAACGCTCTCGCGGCTACTGCGCTATGAATACTTTGGCTACCCAAAAGACTTTATTTTCAGCTACCAAAAAGCAGTTGAAAACGTCACGATCGCGGATGTGCAACGAGCGGCACAAAAGCACCTCCAGCCAGACAAAATTGTAACGCTGGTCGTGGGCAGCCAGAAGGCAATTCAACCACCTCTGTCGAGTTTGGGTCAGCCAGTGACCGCGTTGGATATTACAATTCCAGAACCCAAAAAACGGGTAGGACAGACGCCGTAGACCCGTAGGTGAAATGGCGTTGCTCGATCAAAATACCAAACCGTCACCAAACCGTATAAAGTTATACCAAATTAATCTGTAAATGCCAGAGACGTGCGACCTCCCCCAATTCCTCCTTAGTCAGGAGGGGAGCCGGAAAGTCCTTCCTGAGCAAGGGGGGATGCCGTAGGCAGGGGGGTCGAAGATCTGTCGCAGTGAAAAATCAATTTGGTATTAGATTACGGCAATCCTAACAGCCCTTAATCTGGGGACTTTAACAATTGGGTTTCCCAAAAAATTGAGAGCTAGGGGCGAATTCATTCCTTTGTTTGATCAGCCCGCATGATGAAGTCTACAATCTTCACGAAAGCTGAACGGGGGTTCGCCGTTGCCAGCTTGCCGAAACCTGTATACTGTAAAACTTCCTCGTATCGCACATGATGCAAACTCCGTCGGCTCCGCGTAAGCAGTTTTTTCAACCGCTCGATCGGGCTGCCCTTGGGTTGACCGCCGTTTTAGCGGTTTTGATTGGCATTTTGTTGATTAATGGCGATCGCAGCGCCCCCCAAATCCGCGAGTTCACCTGGCAAGACAAGCAAATTGGCGCAGGCGATAAGGCATTTGTGCTGACGTTTAGCCGCCCCATGGATCATGCCAGCGTCGAGCAAAATCTCCGCATTAACCCATCTTTACCGGGGAAGGTGAGTTGGGCAGGGCGGCGGCTGGCATATACGCTGAATCAGCCTGCCCCGTACGGCACAAATTATCAGGTTTCGCTGCAAGATGCCCGCGATCGCTTCACGCCAGAAGGCGCAAATCGTGCCACGCTGCAATCGTTTGTGGGCAATTTTAGGACTCGCGATCGGGCGTTTGCCTACATTGGCGTAGAAGGAGACGAGGCAGAACGCTTGATTCTCTACAACATGACCCGCGAGGAGAAGAAAGTGCTGACGCCGCCATCGCTAATGGTGATGGACTTCAAGCCTTACCCAAACAGCGATCGCATCTTATTCTCAGCAGTGGAAAAAACGAGCCAATCCCAGAGCTTGATCGAACAAAAGCTTTATACCGTAACTACAGGGCTGCAAGTCGATGCGCCGCAACCCCTTGGCGACGAGCAAGGCTTGCAGTTGTTCAGCGCCGAGGCTCCGGCAACTCCATCGGGGCAAGTGACCGAGATTTTAGACAATCGGAACTATCAAAACCTCAAGTTTGATTTGTCGGCTAACGGTGACGTGATCGTGGTTCAGCGCATCAATCGCGCCGATCCAAACGATTCTGGTCCATGGGTGATTCGGGGCAGTGGCAAAGCCGAATCGCTAGACAACAAACAGCCTGGAGGCGACTTTCTCATTACCCCAGACAGCACCTCACTCGCGATCGCGCAAGGGCAAGGGCTGGCAATTTTGCCGCTGCAACCCCAAGCTGACCCCCTCGACTTTCTGCCAAAATTTGGCAATGTGCTGAGTTTTGCCAACGATGGAACCGCTGCCGCAATGGTGAAATTTAACACCGATTACACTCGCTCTCTGTTTCTGGTCACCAATCAAGGCGACCCCAAAGAAATCTTTAAAACTACAGGCTCGATCCAAGCGGCTCAATTTGATTCAACCCAGCAAATTCTTTACTGCCTGCTGACCAATCTTATTCCTGGAAAAACCTACCAAGAGCAACCTTACCTAGCCGCGATCGATCTCAAAGGCGCGATCAAAGGAGGCAAACCAGAGCAAACCCTGCATCCTCTCGTGCTGCTACCCAATCAGCGAGATATTCAGATGACCGTTGCTCCCGATGGCTCATCCTTGCTTTTCGACCAAACTCAGCCCACCGAAGGAGCGTCAGGCAGCGCGATCGCAACTAGCCGACTGTGGTTGCTGCCTCTTTCTAGTGACTTCAACGCCAAGCTTCAGCCTGAAACCCTACCGTTTTCGGGCTTTTATCCGCGTTGGCTACCCTAAGAAAGGCAGCGCGATCGTAGATCAAATGCTCCCCTCTCAGCCATGCATAACGATCATGTCCTTTCTTTACTTTTGGGTTGCTCTACTCCCTCGTCCTTATCTATCAAAAGTGCCTGCAAAAAGTTCCACTAGGGAGCTTAACAATTGCTAAAATAATGGTACGATCCGGTACTTAAGAACGGTTCGATTTCTAAACCGTTCACCTGTTGTTTGTGTATGGGAACGCTAAGCACAATGGCAAGATTCATCGATGCTCCGCTCGTCTCTACTCTTCACCGATGCCAGTTCGCCAATGCGCTTTACGCTCTAGAATAAAACCCAAATGCCTAGTTGCTCTCTAGCCTGCCTGCTTTGGCATTTGGTTATTCACGTCCCATCTGTTTATCTTGACTAATGAGTTTGACAGCAACGCCCAGCCTCACCCCGCTTAGATACCAGTTTTTAGCCGCTTGTCCCTTCAAGGGGGTCAGCCCTTCCGCCTCGGAGCTAGATCTGGGTCTGCGCCATGAGTAAGCCGCCTGTTCCTAATGTGCTGTTTTTTCGACTAAGACTTCGGCTAAGACATTGTGAACCGGATTTATCCGATGAGGAGAGCGCTCCTAGCGTTTCTGCTTGTTTGGTGGGGCAGTGAGCCTCATCATTGCCCTGCTCATTACCCTTTGTATAGAGAATTTTGATTAGGAGAAGCAATTTATGCTACACCGCAAGATCTATCAACTCTGTTGCGATGGTCGAGAAGTCTGGATTTTCTTGCGGGATCAACAACGCTGGATCGAACGCGCCAGAATTTTAGACATCGAAGGTGATCTTGTGACTTTGCGTTATGAGATGGAAGAAGAGGACGAAAATTCATCGTGGGAAGAAATGATTCGCCTAGAAAGCATTGGGGCGGTAATGCAAAAGCTATCCTCTGTTCCCAAGGGAAATTCGGAGCCGTTGGTTTCAGATGATTGCCCAGAGGCTGAGCAAATTCCAAATCCGCCATTTACCGAGAAGAAAGAAGATTAGAACAGAAAAAGAGAGGGGCTTGCGCTCCTCTTTTTTGTTTCTTTGTTTCACCGTTGCTTGCTGAGGTTTGCCCCTTGCTGAATTCTGAATGGGCAAGATTTGGCGCGCTTGGCAGCCAGAGTTGAGGGTATGGGTTAGCGATACGATCGCGTTAATAGGTCGATTTGCGTCCATTCCTCATCGGTCATCGCCCAGCCGATCGCCCCTGCATTTTGTCGGGCTTGCTCTGCATTTTTGGCACCGGGGAGGGGAATCACATTGCCTTGAGCCATCAACCAATTGAGGGCAACTTGGGCAGGAGTGCGATCGTAGGTATCTCCGATTTGCTGCAATTTCTGAATAATCGGGGATAGCCGCGCTAGCCCATGCCGACTAAATTTTGGATCGAATTTCCGAGCACCCGTTACAGTATCTGCATTGTCAGGCGTATATTTTCCGGTCAGCAGCCCTTGGGCAAGCGGGCTATACGCCAAAATGGTGACTTCTAACTCTCGCGCTGTGTCTAAAATTCCGTTGGTTTCAATTTCGCGATTGATTAGGGCATAGCGCACCTGATTTACTGCTAGCGAAACGCCTTGGGCTGCAAGATAGCCATGAGCTTCACGCATTTGCTGAGCAGAATAATTGCTAACGCCGATCGCACCGATGCGACCCCGCTTTACTTCAGCCGCTAGCGCTTCCATCAGCGTTTTTTTGCCCATGAAAAAATCGAACGGCATATGAACTTGGTAGAGGGCGATGTGCTCGACCTGCAAGCGGTTGAGGCTATCTGTGATGGCATCATGAACCGATTGCGCTGAGAACCGCCACGGCAACGGCATATATTTACTGGCAATGGAAACGGGTTGCTCAGTCTGTTTCATAAACTGACCCAAAAACCGCTCTGAGTTGCCCAAGCCATAGATTTCTGCGGTGTCGAAAAAATTGACGCCGGATGCGATCGCAGCATCAAACGCTTCTTTAAGTTGGGGTTCGCTGTACTCTTTGCCATAACCCCAAAACAACGAATCGCCCCATGCCCACGTCCCAATTGCCAGAGGGGGAACGGTCACATCAGTTGTGCCGAGTGTCAGAGTTGGTGTTGCAGTTTCCACAGTGCTTCCTTTGTAACGCTTTCTTTACAGTGTAGCCACCGTAGCGCGATCGCGCTTCAAGAACGCACTATCTCAAGGCGGAAACTCTTTTGCACCAGCCTGCCTAACTAGAGACCGTCGAGCCGAGAGTACGCTGCAACTCCGCTAACTCATCTCGGTGGGCTGTAACTGTAATCAAGGTCTTTGCCATGGTTTGAGAGCCACTTTCATCGGTCGTCCCACCCGAAACAGTCTCCACCTTCAGCGACACCTGCTCTACTCGATCAGCCCCACGCCAATAAAAAACTCCTGCCAACGGAGACAGGAGCAACAAACCAAGCCAGAATAGGGAGCCGCTTGGCAACACCATTGAGAGGACGAGCATTAGACACAGCATCCCAACGGCGGCAAGCAGTGACAGAAAAACCGCTAAAAACAAGCTGGGGCGTACTTTGCCCTCAAAGGTAACTTGGTTAGCAACCGCATCGATCGCAGCCACTCGATAAGCCCGTTTCCCAAAGTACTGTCGCAACTGGTTGGAGAGAGACTCTTCTGGCTGCTCAGAGATTAGCCTAACCTGCTGAATCCTATCTTTAGTCGAGGCGCGGATAAAGAAGAACAGCCCGACCATCAATAGGGCGGTTAGGACTAGCGTAGACAGAATCACGGAGTCAGTCATGGTGTAGCTCAGCCACGAAAATCTTGCTTACACCTTTAGTGTAGACAACAAAAGGATTCATCAATGGAGTCATTGTTGAGCCATAGCGTGGGTCTACTTTTCCGAAGCTGCTGTTTGAGCAACTGGAGAATCCTTTTGCCCAGCATAGTCGTGCCAGAGATGAGCCAAGTCTTGAGCCTGCTGCATGGCTTCTGAACGGATCTGGTACATCCGCCGCGGACGCCCCCTCCCTTCAACTTTTTTCCAGTAGCCAGTCACCATCTCTTCATCTTCCAAAAACTTGAGTGCGCTGTATAGCACGGTGTCAGAAAGACGATAGAGCGGGTATTCAGTTTCTAGAAGTTGAATGAGTTCCGTTCCGTACGAATCGCCCCGCAAGAGTACAGCGAGAACGTAGCATACCGCTAGCTCCTTGTTTAGGTAAAAAGGAGGCGGATCTTTGAAAAATTGATAGATATCCTCAAATTTCATCTGTCTGGTTCCAGGCATGTGAGAAACGACTTGCTTGCAGAAATGATGCAACAAAAGCGATGTACATCATCAGGGTAACAATCCTGCCTGTAGGGTTGCCGTCATACTAAAGGGTTAATTTACCCTTGAACGTGAAAAATTAGGCAACTCTCAAATCCCGCGCGTTGCACCACTATCTCAATCGAGTCACGATGCAATCTTCAAAAAAAGGGCGCGCTGGGGAATTCAGGATTTTGAAGACTAAGAGAGACGTAAGCAAAAATATGCGGAAATACCAACATTTCTTGATAACTACTCTTATGAACCGATGCAACGCTGTCTAAAGGTGAAGCAGCTTTGAAAAGCGAGTACTTAAGGAACAGGGCATCATTGATAACATTGGCAATACCGTGCTACAAGCTCCTTGCCGCTTCTTTAGAGACGACAGAGGCGCGTGAGAGCATCAACGTCGCTTAAGTAGCCACTCTGCTAAATTGCTTAACTAATATAAACGGTGCAATTCGATTCTAAACTTGAATCCTTAATTTGTGGATGTAAAAGTAAATTCTTTTGCTACTAAGCTAAAAAAATAAACAGATTTTATAGTATTTAGAAAGTTTTGTGAAAGTGACGATTTGTGATGGTGCTCCCTATTGACCTCTAATGAGAACTTCGAGGCGAAGCAGCTTGACGAAGCCAATTGCAAACTATAAGCTTCAAGAACTTCTTGGTTGTGCTGTATGCCTGGCTCTCGTGCCATCATGAAACTGCTTTTTAGATAAATCTACGCGCATTAACCTAACTCATGTCATTGATTGCAAACAAAATTTCTATCGCAATCTGAGCAGACCCCTGCAATTTTTGCGATCGCTTAATGACCAGAACAAAATCAAATTGTTTAGGCTAGTTTTTTCAGCAATTTGGCAGAATTTACTCGTTTAACCACCATGAATTAACGCGCAAACAACAGTTTTGGCGCTTTGTTAAACCGCATCCCTCCCAGCAATTTTACAAACCTTTGATCGCTTATTGATCACCCATAAACGAAGAGACGAAGAATATAAAATATTGTGTCCGAATCTTGAAGAAAATAATTTAAACCAATCCTGCACGTAAGGCAACCACAGCCGCTTGCACGCGATCGTCGACCGCCAATTTATTCATAATGCCGCGCACATGAGTTTTAACCGTGTTGGGACTAAGATAGAGCACCGCAGCAATTTCAGGATTACTCAAGCCTTCCACCATAAGTTTAAGGACTTCTAATTCGCGCCCTGATAGTTGCCCAATATTCATCTCCGTAGCAGGGGGTCTAAGATGTTCCAACACGCGGCGGGCAATTTGGGGATCAAGATAGGCAGCCCCTTCATAGGCAGCCGCGATCGCGCTAATCAATCGAGCCACATCCGATCCTTTAATACAGTAAGCATCGGCTCCGCTCGATAGCGCCGCGATGATTTCGGTTTCAGACGTGTGCGAGGTCAACATCACAACCCGAGTCTTGGGAAGAGCGGCTTTGATCTGCTGAGTGGCAGCGATGCCATCCATTCGCGGTAAGCCAATGTCCATCACAATCAGATCCGGCAGGTGTTTAAGAGCCGCTTCAACCCCCAAATACCCGTCGCTTGCCTGTGCCACGATGGTTAGCTGAGGATAGTCTTCCAGAGCCTGCTCTAACCCCAGTTGCATCATAGGATCATCTTCGACAATCAAAATCCGTAACGGCGAAAGCTCGATCGAATTCATGCCTTACCTTCTCTAGAGCGCAGTACTCCGATCTTAGCTTCTCGCCCCTCCTAACTCCTCAGCAAAGTAAATTGACGAACGTGAGCCAACGCTACTAAAATCTACGCCCCAGTAAACGCTGCTTGACGCCTTCTGCGATCTTTTGCCCCAAATATTCCGGGATCAGACTTTCGTTTGGACCTAATAAGTAAAGAATCAAGCGAGTTCGCCCCCGCCAAACCAGTAAGTTAGCATTTACCACCAGCAGATCTTCTTGCCAAATCGCGTACATCACTTTATAAAACAGCCCTGGCTGGTTATCTGCCTCAATCAAAAGCGCAGGCAAGTGAAACACCGGATCGACATAAAACTCGGTTTCAACTTGTTCTAACCCGGCATCTAGGTTAAATTCAACCGCCAACATCTCTTCGACTTCAAACCGCCCTGCCAGCGCTTCCCGAATCGCCCGACACACATTTTCAGAGGTTTTATCGGTTAACGCTTTGCCACTACGAGACACGATCAGCTTGATAAACACCAGCATCGGCGGATAAATCTGCCCATACAAACTCAGACTATGAATCGTTAGCCCATAGGCAGCCAGCACCCCAAAAATATCGCTGAGCAAAAACGACTGGTTTCGATAGGCAAAGTGCAACGCACTTTTGTTGCCTTCAGGTTTTAGCTCAATGACCGCTTGCTTGGTTTGATAGAGTTGGTAGGCAAGCCTGAGGTTCTGAAGCTGAATCTCGCTGCTGACAAATTGCTCGTAGAATTGGGGAAACGCCCGGTTGAAGCGCTTTAGCAGTTCTAAGGTTGTTGGTTTTAAGCCCAGAGCCATAATTGAAGGTAGGGATGCCCACTAGAGTAAATGCATAACAACGAGACGCTCGTTTTGATCAGAAAAAACGGTTATCAGTCAACGGCTATCAGTCAACATGGTATGAGTTAGCAACGAGGGAGGTTGGGAAAATCTCGAAACATGCTGTTTGAGAGAGCGATATCCGGAGAATCGGGGAGATATACTATCTAGTACTTGATTTAATCTAGTACTTGACTTAACTGTTGCTACCTTCACTACGCTCGCATGGGTTTTTGGAAAAGCTTATTTAGTGGGACTGATGCCCCCTCGACTACCAGTGCTACCGCACCTGAGCGTATCGCAGTGGAAGGATCAGGCGATCGCGCCAATTCACGGGTATTTTTTAGTACAGAGCGGGAAATTGATCTGTACGAGCTAGAAGAGTTGTGTGATGCGGTTGGGTGGTCGCGACGCCCCTTGAGAAAGGTGAAGAAAGCCATCCAGCACAGCTTTCTGGTGGTTTCGATGTGGGAACAACGGGGCATGCAGCGCCGCTTGGTCGGGTTTGCGAGGGCAACGTCTGACCATGCATTTAATGCCACCATTTGGGACGTGGTTGTGCATCCAGAGTTCCAGGGCAAGGGAATGGGAAAGGCATTAATGCGATTCATGATTAAGAAACTGCGCGGCGAAGACATTAGCAACATTACGCTGTTTGCTGATCCTCAAGTGGTGAATTTTTATCGAACATTGGGGTTTATGCCCGATCCGGAAGGCATCAAAGGAATGTTTTGGTATCCAGATTAAAGGTGGAGACTCTCGATTACAGAGTTCCCTGAGTTTAGGTCAGGGGAGACGTTTTGCGAAATTCTTGTGATCAACCTTAACGGAGCCGTCGGGCTTGCCCCACCCAGCGATTGATTTGGTCGATCGTTGGACAGAGATCGCGGCGCTGCATCATCGCAACTTGAAGTTTGAGCATTTGGCGATGCAGTCTGGCGATCGGGGTTTGAACGAGTTGAGTAGGAGAGACAACCCCGGCATGAAGGAGTAAACCGCAGTGCTGGCAGCCCACACTGGGAATGCGGGCGAGGTCAGCGAGGGCAATCCACTTATTGATATGTTGGATATGAGTTTCGAGGGTGCTGGCGAGAATGCGGCGTTTTTCGGGGGTGTGCCCAAGGCTGAGGAGGTTGAACGTGGTGCGGATGCCGTGGGCGTGGAGCCGTTTGAGATCGGTGCTGCTGAGTCCGGGGAGTTGATCGATCGACCAGTTAGCCGAAGGAACGCTGTTGCCTGGCGGATGCATGGGATTGGGAGTTGGTCTGGGGGTAGTCGCCACAATGCCCTCTTTGCGATGGGATCGAATTCTAAATTATACTTGCCGACTTGAGGCGGTTGCGACGTAAGCTCTGAGCGATCGCACGCATTCTAGATGGCAGTGCCTTAATGGATCAGTCGGCATCAGCACGATCAGCCCTGTTCTCAATCTGGGAATACGAAACGCGCGCTCAGGAGCAATTTTACGGCTGATGATAGGCATTCGAGAGCCAACAAGTTTAGAAGCCCACCATAAGTTAGAAGTCCACCTAAGCGAAGTGTGTTATTGAAGCATGGGAGCAGAAGACTGGGTATGGCTTACGGCTGCACGCAATCTGCGAGGCGAAACCAAGCGATGCGACAAATCTGGGCGAGAGCCTGGTTTATTTCTGCGTCTCGATCGTGCTGCAATCGTTGCTGAAAGGCGGCGAGAATGGTTGTCTTCGTGTGGTCTTTAACCGCGATGATAAATGGAAAATTGAACTTGTCTTTGTAAGCTTGATTGAGGGATTGAAACTGCTCGTATTCGGCGGACGTGAGTTGATCGAGTCCTGCTCTGGCTTGTTCTTTGACTGAGGCATCTGCCATTTTTGCTTTACTGCCCAAATCTGGGTGAGCGCAGATCAGCGCGAGTTGCTTGGCTTGGGGCATTGCCTCAACCCTCGCTACCATTTTTTGGTGTAAGTCTGAGCGATCGCAGAAGGGACGCTGTTGATAAGTGTGAGCCGCGATCGCAGGGGTTTCTTCAAATACAAATCCTACTGCATCTACAAACGCCGTTTGATCCATGGCGTTTAACGCTGTGATTGAATATGCCATGCTCGTTTGCTGACCCAATTCCACCCATTCCACCCCACAACAATAACGGAAAGTAGGAGATTTTATCGTATGCTGGCTGGGTTGACAAGGCTTCTTCCGCGCCATGTCCATCCCCAGCCGGTTTCTACTTTGATGATCGATGCGATCGCGATCGCACTGACGAGAAGCCCCCCTAACCCAGTTAGCCACCAGGAGCGAAGCGGAATATTCGTCAGGTGTTGGGTGAGTTGCCGGATGCTGTAGTGCAGTCTGATGCCGATGAGCGAGAGTGCGATCGCGGCGATCGTCCAACCTGTGAAAGAGTTTGTCACCCCTTCGATGACAGCAATTAGCAACCCAAGCCACGGAACAGTAAACACCAAAATCGTGATCAATGCCGTGTAGAGCGTGCGCCGCCCATTGCGCTTTGAGCCTAAGTGCCAATTTTTCGTCCACCCCTCCCACAGTGCAGAAAACGACTGATACATTCTTACCTGGGCAAGGTCATGTCCTATGCCATACCAGAGTTTGAGTTGGTGTTGTTTGATGCGCCGCCCTAGCTCAACGTCTTCTAGCACATAGTCGGCAACGGCACGATGCCCCCCAATTTGCTCGTAGGCGCTCCGCCGAAACAACATAAAGGGTCCAACAGCAAACACAGTTTCGCTGTGAGGATCGTTTACCTGATCAAACGCATAGCCTGCTGCCAGCAAGTTGGCAATAATGGGCTGAGCCAGCCATTCGGCAAAACAGCCGCAGAGGATCGTCAGCCAAAACGTGAGCAAATCGACCTGTTCTTTTTGAGCAAACGCAACGGTAGTTTCTAGACATCCTGGCTGAAGTTGCACGTCAGCATCTAAAAATAGGAAATAATCGCCAGTTGCCTGCTGCACGGCTTGAGTACACGCCCAATTTTTTCCCATCCAATGGTGATCGGTGGGGCGGGGCTGTCCGGTAATGAGATGCAGCCGGTTGTCTTGGCGAGAAGCTTGCAGGAGTTCTACGATCGCGGCGGTTTCATCTGTAGATTGATCATCGATCACCAAAACTTCTAATTGCTCGACGGATAAATCTGTACTTTCTAGCACAGAAGTCACGCACGCTTCGATAGTGCAGGCTTCGTTGTAGGCAGGAATAATCACCGAAATTTTTGGCAGTGAAGTTTTTGATAATTCCTCTAGCGAGCGATCAGAGCCAGAATGGGGAACGAGAGACATCGCTTGAGATGCCGAGTGACGGAGATTTTTGGAAAAGAGTGCGATCGCAGTAATCGAAACCCCAAGTAGGACGCACAGCGCTATCACAATAAAAGCAGCCTATAAAATAATGCAAACCGTTTCTGATGCCGATTGAAATCGCGATCGCAACAGCTAACCCTACCGCCAACGACACCTTCCTTCATCCACCAAAGTTGGGGGGAGATGCCATGGGTCGCGATCGCCCATCAAATTGGTAAATTGGTTTTACCTTAACCTAAATTAAGGCGCTTCAGCGGCACTTTTCACGCCAATTTAGGCGCTGTGTCACCTTAAAATCAGCGCTTAAGTTACGAATGATTAATTTCTAAGGAGTTAAATTTCTTTCGTATTCTTAGCTTTATGCGACGAAAGAAATAGAATCATTGCGTATAATCTGAACAGGAATCTTCATATCTGTAGATTTCCTGTTGAACACACGTCCTTTTAGCAGAACGACGATATAATGCCTCGAATCCTCGTTATAGATGATGATGCTGCCATTTCTGAGTTGGTTTCCGTCAATTTAGAAATGGCTGGTTACGATGTCAGTCAAGCTGGCGATGGCATTCGCGGGCAGGCGATGGCGTTGCAACTCCAACCCGACCTGATCATGCTCGATCTGATGTTGCCACAAGTCGATGGATTTACCATTTGTCAGCGATTGCGACGGGACGATCGCACCGCAGATATTCCGGTGTTGATGTTGACTGCCCTAAGCCAGACTTCCAATAAGGTAGAAGGCTTTAACGCAGGCGCAGATGACTATTTAACAAAGCCGTTTGAAGTCGAAGAAATGCTGGCACGGGTTCGGGCATTGTTACGTCGCACCGATCGCATTCCTCAAGCGGCAAAACACACCGAGATTCTGAGTTATGGGCCGTTGGTGCTTGTACCAGAGCGGTTTGAAGCAATTTGGTTTGGGCAGACGGTAAAGCTGACGCATTTAGAGTTTGAGTTGCTGCACTGCTTGCTTCAGCGTCATGGGCAGACGGTTTCTCCGAGCGAAATTTTGAAGGAAGTGTGGGGCTACGATCCCGATGATGATATTGAAACGATTCGGGTGCATGTGCGTCACTTGCGAACCAAGCTAGAACCTGAGCCGCGCCATCCGCGTTACATCAAAACGGTTTATGGGGCGGGCTATTGTCTAGAGCTACCGGGTGAAGGTGCCCAAACAGAAGATTTGTCGTCGTCGCTCGCAGAATAGGCAGGGGCGGCGATCGCGGCGGCATAAGCTGGATCATTGAACTATAAATTTATTCATTAAGTTGTTGTCATTTTCATTAGCAGTAACGTGTCAAAAGCGTGTCAATAACGTGCCAATAAGGTTATTTTTATAAAAAATATTACAATGCTAAGTTTCTCGTCTGCATTGTACACAGCGTTCGCGATATGTTGCCCACTGATTTGCTCATGCACCGATTTAACGGTGAAGAATTGGTTCCAAAGCGGCTAACGCTTGATCAACAGACCCTTGCGATCGCAGCAGATCTGATCGGCTTATTTCAGGCTGCCAAGGGTTGCAGCAAAGGCAGCCTCAGCCAGCAGCTTTTGGAACTAGAAGGCGAAGAAACAGACTATCGCCTCAAACGCGGACTTGCCCATCTGCTCAACGGCTCATTTAGCACGTTTGAAACGGTTAGCCCGCTTGATCCACCGATGCTGCGCGATCGCGTCTTCGCGCTTTCTGCTGAAGCTGTGCCCAGTCTGGCTGCCACACAACGTACGATCGCAACGATTGCCGATGTGCTCACTCAAGAATTTGGACACGAGGTGTTGACCGAGCAGGTTGAATCTGGACTGTATGCCGATTTACCTGATAATCAAATTCTGATGAACTTTGATGCCCCAACCCCTGAAGCGTTGTTGCATCGCTATAACCTATCGCAA
This sequence comes from Myxacorys almedinensis A, assembly GCF_010091945.1. Taxonomy (GTDB): domain Bacteria; phylum Cyanobacteriota; class Cyanobacteriia; order Leptolyngbyales; family Leptolyngbyaceae; genus Myxacorys; species Myxacorys almedinensis. Next base: position 45,260 of record NZ_WVIE01000007.1, on the reverse strand, counting down.
GTGCAAGGCGTTTTTTATCGTGCTAGTCACCTGACGATCAACGCTCATCGCAACGATCCGGGACAATATAAACTCCTGTTTCGCTACGTCAAATTATTTCAACTGATGACGTATATCGAAGGCGATGCTGATCATGGCTTTACCCTGACGATAGACGGACCAACGAGCCTGTTTAAACCTTCGACGCGGTATGGACTTGCGATCGCAAAGCTTCTCCCTGCTCTACTCCACGTCACAAAATGGAGCATTTCCGCTCAGCTACACCTCAACGACAGCTATTCTGGTAAATCTCGTCAAGGGCGCTTTGCCCTCGATTCTGAGTGCGGATTGGTCAGCCACTATCCCCCCGGCAAAACCTACGATAGTATGTTGGAAGCAGGGTTTGTGGAGCGGTGGAGCAAAACCAAAACGCCGTGGCGGCTTGAACGGGAAGTGGATCTCATTCCAATTCCGGGGAGTGTGATGATTCCCGATTTTCGGGTGGTTCATCCCGATGGGCGCACATTTTTGCTAGAAATTGTTGGCTATTGGCGACCGGAGTATCTGAAGAAGAAGTTTTCGCAGGTGCGCCAGTCAGGACGGGATGATCTGGTGTTGGCAGTATCGGAGCGCCTCAACTTGGAGAAAGCAGGGGTGAAAATTGCGGATACACCAGCGCGAATTGTTTGGTTTAAAGATCAGCTATTGCCAAAGACAGTATTAGAAGTATTGGATAGATAGCATCAAAGATCTCGTTTACTGAATCAGCGATCGCACAACTGCTTTCATGGTCAGTGCTTTCATGGTCAATTCTTCTATGGTCAATATAGATGAAGAAGCCACGATCGCTCAAAACATTGGAGTGAGAATAAAAACTACTCGCAAAACCCATGTAACTCGCAAACAAGGATATGACTCTCACCATCCGACTACTCCGCGAGAATGAACTGATCGACGCAGAACAACTCGTTCGGCTTGCCTTTGGCACCTTCGTCGGGCTGCCCAACCCAGACGAAATGTTTGGCGATGCTGCCTACATTCCTCACCGTTGGAAAGCAGAACCCGCCTCGGCGTTTGCGGCTGAGCTAGATGGAAAACTCGTCGGCATAAATTTAGCCAGGCGCTGGGGAAGTTTTGGATTTGTTGGTCCCTTGACCGTTCACCCAGAATTATGGAATCAAGGCATTGCCCAAAAACTGCTAGTTCCGGTGATGGACTACTTTCAACAGTTGAACGTTGAGCAGGTCGGGCTGTTTACCTTTGCCGCGAGTCCCAAGCATCATGCGCTTTACCAAAAGTTTGGATTTTGGCAGCACTATTTGACCTGTGTGATGGCAACGCCGATTACTCCCTCTTCTCAGGTTTTAGAGCACGCCCGATATTCTCAACTCAGTGAGCGCGATCGCGCGGCTGCACTCACGTCCTGTTTTGAAATTACAAACGAGATTTTTGCAGGCTTAGAGGTTGCGATCGAAATTAACACCGTCCAGGCTCACAACTTAGGGGATACGGTGCTGTTGTGGGATAAGGCAGAACTAGCTGGGTTTGCGGTGTGCCATGCTGGCGCGGGCACAGAAGCAGGAAGTCATCGGTGCTATGTCAAATTTGCAGCCGTCCGTCTTGGAGCAAGAGCAGGAGAGCGATTTGAGCAACTGCTTGATTTGTGTGAAATGCTAGGCGCAACGCTGGGCGCATCATCGATTGTGGCAGGGGTAAACACTAGCCGCAATGATGCATACCGCAGAATGATTGCACGAGGCTACCACACTGAGATTACAGGAGTGGCAATGCTAAATCCGCTCGCGCCTGCGTTTAACCGCGCGGATGTCTACGTTTTAGATGATTGGCGTTAGGTTCGATTTGAGCGGAATTGACGCAGGGTTGACGATCTGAGACAGGGATTCGATCGCTAGATTTTTTCTTTAGCTGGGGGCGTGATGCCGCGTTTGCTCAATTCCTGATCTACATCGTTTAGCAAGCCAAAATCGGCTTCGGGTAAAAGGGCACGATCGCAGAGGGGCTGGCGTTCTAGGAAGGCGAAGGCTTGCCGAAACTGCTGCGGCGTGGCGGAAATGGGTGAATCGAAGTGGCAAGGAATCACCCGCTCAAAGTTCCAACTGGCGACGCGATCTGCCCATGCGATCGCATCGTTGGGAATGCGATTTAAGATCAATCGCTGCAAAATAGGCGCAACAAACAGCCGCCCTTCTCCCCGCAGGGCTTCAAACGATCGGTGCCAGTCGGCTCTCCAGGTATAGGGAAACCAGCCGAAATAGTTTTTTCTGGAGCGATCGAGCGCGGTGCGGGCGGTTTTAATCGATGGAAGAAGATCCATGATTTTTAAGGCACTGGGATTGAAGTAGAAGGCAAACAGCGAAATCCGATGCCACCCTTTGCGGCGGTTTTCTGGCGTGTCTTCGATGCGATCGCTCGCTCTGTCTTTGGCATGGTAGAGCAAAGGGAACGGATCGAGTTGAACGATCGCAGGCGGCTCATCGGGAATCGAAACCACAGCATCGGTCACCAGCAGGGAGCGCGATCGCGGGTGGAAAAATGCCACCTCTTCAAACGGACCGATGCCCAGCGCCACCGGACCCAAAATGGCATACTCAAACTGATCACCAAACGGCGTTTCGCGGCTGTCTTGGGGCAACACAACGGTGCGACTTGCCGGAAATCCGAGCCAACTCAACGGCAGATTGAACGGAAAGCTCCACTGATGAGGAGCAACAAACACTTGAGCTTGAGGAAACCGCCGCGCAAACGGAGCGACAAACACCTTATGCTCTAAGCCCGAAACCGTGGGCAAAATGATGTACCTTACCTCCCCATGCTCGGCGACCAATTCATTCACTAATCGGATGCATTCTGAGGTTGGGGCAATGGGCGCATAAATCAGCAGCCCCCCTTGATCGAGTTTCACAGCTGTCATGCGAATCGGCGTGACTACGTAGAGAATGCCTTGGATCTGGTCAAACGTCCAAATCGTGTCTCTCACCACTTCGGTGCAGAGGGTGCGGCGCTGGCTGTAGGGGTAGAGCGGCAGCGTGAACCACCATAACCAATTCCAATCTTTAGAAGCGGGGTTGAACGTCTTTACCTTGCCCTGTATTGCCATTGTCGGTGCGATCGCTCCTTCTGCGCTCAACCATAGCTTTCACTCAGTCTTCAGTTTCTCATGATCGTTTCAACTAATGACGCTGAAGTTGTTCCCAAGTCAGATCCGATGCAGCCGAACTTTGGTAGAGCGTCGGCAGCCACGTCGCGTAAGGAAAGCGATCTTCTAACCCCTGCAACGTTTCCCTCGCCTCCCGCACGGCTTGGGAGAGAGCAGCCCCTTGGGAAAACCGATGCAGGAAATGCCTCAGAAACGCCTGAGCCACCAAATCGGGGACTGGCTCTCGCATGACGATCATCTGAGGAATGTGTAAATCAGCCAGGTCGTGGGCTAGCCCCAAACCATCGCAAGAATTAAACACTGCCAAACTCAACCCGTGGGCGATCGCCGTGTTTAACCCATGTTTAAGCTGAGCAATCGTCAAGCGATCGCGGCGATTAATCGACATCTCTCCGGTCTGGTGGTCTGCCTGAGTACAACTGTGCCCCGCAAAAAAGAGAATATCCCACGGTTGCGCCCAGAGGTGATCGCTAAGAGCTTGGCGCTGAGGTTCGACTAGAAAGGTAACCTCGGCGGTGGGCAATTGATCGAGCATGGCTTGATCGGTGTTCAGATCAATGCCGGTGCTATCTCCCAAAATGGCTAAGATCTTCACCCTGGAAAGAGGCAAGCTAGCAACGGGTGGCACCCGCGATCCTTCGGAGTTTCGCAGGGCAAATCGCCGCACAGACTTTTGTTCAAAATCTGGACTGCTCAGGGCGATTTCGGCGGTGGGGTAGCGATCGCAAAAGTCCCAAACATGAAAGGGCAGTCGCCGCAGTTGACAATCGTCTGTTTGCAAGATGATCCGAATCGAGTCGGAGGGCGCAAGTTGCTCTAACAGCCGTTCTTTGAGCGAGCGAAAAGAATCTGCATTCAGCCAATGATTCAGGTGGTGCTTGAGGTGATGGGCAGCGCGATCGACCTCACCAAGTTCCACAGGGTCACACGCTTGAAAGAACTCTTGGCGGCTCACGTTTGTAACCTGCGTGTCTGGAATCTCCAGGCGAGAAGGGGCGTGTAGACATCGGCGATATGCCCGTTGCCAGTCGTTGTAGAGGCGCGGCAAGTCAGGATTTGCCGCCAGTCGCCCTTTCGTCCATTGCATCAAGGGGCGCTCTGCTCCAATTTGCAGCGTGACGGGAAATCCGGTGTGCCAATCTCCCGCCCCGATTTGCAGCACCACGAGTTTGCTAACGGTGTTAAGCGGGGTCGGCTCTGTCTGCGCGGGTCTAGCCGCCATCACCTGTGCCACGTCTTTCCAGTCGGCTAGCTGCTCACGGTACAGCCCGATTTGTTCATCTTTTGCCCGCAATTCTGCCTGATATTTTGCCTCAGTTGCCTGCAATGCCAATCCGTAATAGTGGGTGAAATCGGCATGAAGTTTTGCTTTATCCGCTTCCGCCGGCACATCCACCCGGACAACGACGGCTCCGTTGCGTTTCTGCTCAAGACTGCGAATCGAGAGGACAATTCCGTCATTCTCAACCCGGAGTTGATGGAGAGAATAATTGAATACTTTCTGGTTGATGCCGTTGCGAAACAGGAGATCGATCGTGTGGATCATCTCTTGAAACAGGTCAGCAAAATCTCCGGGGGCAAACGTGCCACTACTGGGACGCCGTTCGTGCTGAGGATGGCGGAGATAAACGTAGTCGCACACGACTTGCTCAAGCTCGGTTGTGCTGTCAATATTCCACGCTTCGATGCAGGCTCCGGTGAGGGTGGCGTGGCGAAAGGTTGTGGCGATCGCGTGCGCTCTGGTGAGGTTGGCGTGCGCTAAGCAGGCTCCTGCTAGCGTGGCGTCGCTGAGATCGGCTTGGCTTAGATCCGCGCCTCTGAGGTCTGCTCCTGCTAGGTTTGCGCCTCGCAGATCTCGCCTCGCATAAGACGTGTGACCGCCTTGATGGGTCGTGACCAAAGCACGAATTTGCGGATCAGCCAAGATCGTGTTTTGCACTTTGGCGCGATCGAGATGTTTGGCTTGATAAAAATTGGTCTGGGTGAGGGTGGCGTTGCTCATGTCTGTGCTGTTGAGCCGCGCTTGAGTAAAGGTGGCATCTGTGAGATCGGCATTGCGAAAACGGGTTCCACCGATGGCACTACAGGCGATCGCACGGCTCCAAACCGCTGCAAATTTTGGGTCGCCTGCCAGCGCTCGTCTACTGAGGTAGTGGCTTAACCCTGCCCCCGCCAAACTACCCACAATCGCCGCGATCGTGGCTTCTGACATTGCCGATAGCCTCGCATTAGATACCGTTCCCGTGGTGATCACGTTCGCAACTGCCAATCCGACTACGATGCCAATGTTTGCGCCGGGGGCACCGCCCACCACCATCATCACCGCCGTGAGATACCCCGCTATCGTTCCAGAAATCACTCTGGCGGCTGTAATGGCGATCGCACAAACGCCAACAATTGCGATCGCAACCACTGCCGTTACCGTCACCGTGATCGCCCCTGCCGCCACGCCATCTAGCGTTTTGGTGACACTACCAAGCACCGCTCCCAAACTTACTCCTGCCGCGATCGCACCGCCAAAGGCAGCCCCCAACCCATAGCGCATCGTCACGATAGAGAGAATCAGGCTCAGCCCCAATACCACCCCGGAGGCAAGCACTTGATCAGAACTGAGAGAATAGGGAAACAGCAGATAGGCTGCAAATATGGTCGTAAACGTTGAGGCGAATCCAGCTAGGGCAGCTAAACCAAGGGCGGCAAGGGTTAGGCGCAGGGCTTGAAAAGCCGTCAGCCCAGCGCGAGCATGGCTGAACCTCGCACCGACGAGCACCGCTTGCGTAAAATCGGCTCCCCGCAGATCGGCATGACTAAAGTTTGCCCCCACCAGGTTTTGACCTTGAAACGAGCGCCCTTGAAGATTTTGATGGGAAAAGTTAGACGACGGAGCAGATGGCATAGCAGACTACATCCGCGATCGCGACATCAATCGACATCATCATAGTGGACGACAGACTAAGCGGCTGGCTATTCTCCCAACGGGTACGGTTGCCTACAAAAAATTAAATCACGAAATGTTCGGTGATGCTGGCTTCCCCCAGGGTGACGCGAACGCTAAATTCTTCCCCCGGTTCACCGCTCAGTTTCAGTTGTAGACAAATATCTGCCTGCCGTGCCACAATTTCCCGCAGCGATCGTCCAGACTCATCCAACAAAAGCAGGGTTAGGTTGGGCGGAAGAAATGCCTCAGGGCGCGTCGGGTAGACTTGCAGCAACACCCCGACTTGACCATTCGCTTTCTGAACGATCGCCACGGCTAGCGCGATCGCTTGACCCGCGATTTGCATCCCCAGATCAACTAATTTGACATGTCTCACGCCTGCGGCAGTGTGGTCTGGTGCAACGTTCCAGAGGCTCTCGACGGCGCTCCAGAGGGTTTCATCATCCTGAGCAGTTTGGATCAGGTCAACCAAGGCTTGAATGGCATCTGAGTTACCTGAGGGCAAAGGGTCTACAGGGAGACTGCGGGTGGCAATCGGCTCTGCACCGTATAACATCGCCAACCCCGCCATTTCTGCTTTCCATCCTGCTAAGAGGGACGGCAATCCTGCTTTGACGGTTTTTTGCAACCATTGGCTTAAGGCAATCGGCACCCGATCAGATGCCAGTTCCCGTTCGAGGTGAATGGCTTCATTCAAAAGGGCATGGGTTAGCTGAAGCCGCTTTTGTTGCGATCGCTGGGCTGCCACGGGCACCGTCAAAACATCGCTCCAGGCAACCTCGTGATCATGAAAGCGCTGAATCGTTGGATCGTTCTGAGCCGAGGTTGTTCCGGCGTGCAGCCCCAGGAGATCGAGATCGGGCGGTGGAGCCTCTACAACGCCGTGCGCGTAATCCCCAACCGTCATCAAGCCATCGTAGATCAAACGAGACAACCGATATCCTACGGCGCGCAAGAGGTTACAAATCAGCATTTCCTGCACATGCCAGGTTTCTGCCAGTAGGTCTTGCCCCAACCCAGAAAAGCGGCGGGGAATCAGAATATCGACATCACTCAAGAACTGCGTTTCGACCGACAGCACCATGACCGATGCCGCCTGCCACGGTTCATCAGCCTCATCAAGCTCTGATTTGGGCGCAGTCACAATCATGACATAGCGAGCAGAGCCGCCCTGCAAAAACCGATACGCAGGCTCAGCGTACAGCCGTTGTTGCTCTTCGCGAGACAGGGGTATGGGGCTGCGAAGGCGAGGGCTAACCTCCCAAATCTCACCAGGTTGAGGCATCTGAGCGGGATCAGGCTGGGATGGGGTAGACATGGTGTTGCTTTGGTCTACAGACATGGCTGACTCTACAAAACAAAATCTAGATTTGCACTTGGGCGGCTTCTGATTGCGATTTCTAATTATTATTAACGAATCCTAATCCAACGATATGCCAAACCATCACATCGTTTACCACTGAGCCATCGATCGCGTGCGGTTTACCTTTTGGGTTCGGAGCGTCTCGTGTTCGCGCTTCAGCGTAGACGGTTGCCCAAGTCCCAGCGTTTCAGCAACGTTGCCCACGAGTTCCTTCCACCGTTTAGAAACCTCTCCCTGCGTAATTCCTAATTCTTTCGCCAACCGAGTTTGCGTTGTGCTTTGAATTTGCCCCTGCCACAGTTTGAGATAGCCCCGGTCTGGGTGGCGGCGATCAAGGTCAGCGATCGCGGCGATCGCGCTTAATACCAGTTCCGATCGCTCTAAGCTATCGAAGGCATTCAACTCATCTGCGATCGTATCGAGCAACGGCACATCGGTTCCCGGAAGGGCAGTGTCGAGACTGGCGCAGGAGCGATGCTTTTCTTTGCGGACAAGATCGATGATTTCAAACCGGGCTACGGTCGTTGCCCAACGGGAAAACTCTACCACCCCTCCTTGGCGAAACTTCCCATCCCTCAACGCTTGCAGCACTTTCATCTGAGCCGCTTGCGCTGCATCTTCCCACGCGATCGCGCTGCCACGAGTTTGCTTGCGAGCAATCCGCTCTACCCGGCGGCAATGAAGAGGATCAATCAACAGCGATTCGTAGAGATGAGGCTTACCTAAATGAGGTTTAACAGTCAGTTGAGAAACCATACAAGAGCATCCTTCCTAGAAATGGAGCCGGTTCGGAAGCCAGATGAATAGGTAAAAGACTCTGCTGAGAAGAATTTTGTTTCTCAACGAGCGGTGTCTAGATCCACAAAATCTTTTCACCAATTTCGGAATAGTTTCTCTCGGTTCTCCGTTGTTAGAAGTAGCGGTTGTTAGACATCACGACTGTTAGACATCACGACTGTTAGATATCGCCACAATCGCAGCACCCTTTCTCACCTTAGGAGAACTCTCATGATCAAGTTACAAGCCTTGCCTTTATTGCTATTGCCGCTGTTAGCCTCGGTGCCGCTTCGTGCGATCGCGCAGGTCAATCCTTCCTCAGAAGTCCGCTCGGTGCAAGCCACCATTAAAACGGGCGGCGATGATCTCCGGGGTGGAGCGGTTGCCTACGGCACGATCCGCCTTCGCAATGGCACAACCTTGCCAAAAATTATCCTAAATGGCGGCAGACAATGGCGCAACGGTTCCACCAATACGGTTTCACTTCCCCTCCCGCCAGGAACACGATTAGCTGATTTAAACTCCGCTTTATTTACCCTGGAACAAGATGGCGCTCCCAGAAATATCGGTGAGACTTATAACAATTGGAACGTAGATGCTGTCAAAATCGCGACGCCTTCCACTCCTGGTCGTTGCTCTGGTGGGGCACAACTGATCAGCCGGACAGGGCGACCGCTCGTTCGCCTAACAGGAGAACGCACCTTTTACACAACTCCCTTCAGCACTCCCCCTTCAGTTGCTGGAACCTCTGCTTCCGCGCTACAAGTTAGGATCAATACAGGCGGTGATGACCTGCGGGGAGGAGCGGTTGCTTACGGCACGATTCGCCTTCGCAATGGCACAACCTTGCCCAAGGTGAACCTCAATGCAGGAAGAGGCTGGGGCAATAATTCCTCGCGTACGGTCACGCTGCCTCTGCCATCAGAAACACGGCTCAGTGACTTAGCGACCTTCACCCTAGAACACGATGGCGCTCCCAGAAATGTCTTTGAGTCTTACGACAACTGGAATGTCGATGGCATCAGAGTGACGACACCGAGAGTGTGCTCTCCTGCTACGGCTGGAGTGACTCTTGCCAATGTTTCTGGAAGACCGTTTGTGCGGTTGACGGGAGAACAGACCCTTAAAAATATCCCCCTGAGACTGCCGTAAGACGGGTGAGTGAGCGTTGCTAGCCCTGGAGATTGCCCTCTGCCCACAAGAGACGGATCAGGGACGAGGGCACATCCAGGGTTTAGTTAAGCCACGATTGTAAGTCGGCTCTACCAAGTGGGGTCGAAAAAAAGATTAACCGTTAGTTTGTCTCGTCCCGGCGGTACCGAGGAAATACAGCTACACACCGACGCTTCACCATCGATCTCAACCTCACAAGCATGACAAGATCCCATCAAGCACCCCGTGGGAATCGAAACCCCTGCCCGGTCTGCCACCTGAAGCAACGGTTCTCCGACCTCGGCCGCCACAACCACATCATCTGGCAAGAATCGAATGCTAACGCTCATGACGAAATTTTAAAGAAATATCTAAACGCGACAGACTGCCCGTCTCCCTAAGTTTAGTCTAGAAGCAAAGGACAAACAGGTCTGTGCTGCACGGAAGCTGTAAGCGGTAAGGGCACATTTGGGATTGCTGATGCGCTTGTGTTTTGGGCAGATGTTTTTTGGGCGAAATTGGTTTACAGATAGGCTTACTGAGGCAACACGGCTTTGAGATCTAGGTGAGGCGCGATCGCATCTGCTAATTGATCTAGCATCAGTTCTCGCTGCTCGCGGTAGTTAGCAACCCCGGTTGGCAGAGACTTGAGACCCCGCTGCTGCCGCAACCGATTTAGCCATGCCCGCCGCCACGGACCATTATCAAAAATGCCGTGGAGATAGGTTCCCCAAACCGAGTGAGAATCATCGACCACGCCCAGGTTAGAATCGTCGAATAACGCTTGAATGCCGCCTTCCGCTTCGATCAGTCGCGTCCGCCCTTGATGGATTTCGTAGCCAGCAACCGGCAACCCTTCTTGAGGAAAATTAGAGGTAACGCTGCGCTGGCGGGCAATCTTCTGTCCTGCAATCACGGTTTTGAGTGGCAGTAAACCCAAACCGCGATAGCGCCCTTCGTGCCCTTCGATGCCTTCAGGGTCAGCCAAAATTTTGCCGAGCATCTGATAGCCACCGCAAATGCCAAGCACGGTTCCGCCTGCGGCGACGTAGTTTTGAATTTCGTCTGCCATGCCGGTTTTGTGCAGCACGATCAGATCAGCGATCGTTGTTTTCGAGCCGGGCAAAATCACCGCATCAGGATGCCCTAACGCCTGTTTGGGATGGAGATACTTCACGTTCACCGAGGGTTCTGCTTCGAGCGGATCGAAGTCAGTAAAGTTGGAAATGCGCGGCAAGCGCACCACCCCGATCGTTAAGTCGCTCTTTTTACTATCGGTGGTGCCGCGATCGAGCAGGCTGAGAGAATCTTCTGCCGGAAAGGATTGATCGAGCCAGGGAATCACGCCAATGACAGGAATTCCCGTCCGGGCTTCGAGCCACTCGATCCCCGATTGCAGCAGCGATCGCTGCCCCCGAAATTTGTTGATAACGATGCCCTTGATCAGCGATCGCTCATCAGCATCAAGCAAATCTAACGTGCCAACAATGTGAGCAAACACGCCACCCCGCTCAATGTCTGCCACCAAAATCGTGGGCGCATTCAAATGCTTTGCCACTCGCATATTGGTCAAGTCGCGATGCTTGAGATTAATTTCAGCAGGGCTTCCGGCTCCTTCGCACACCAAAAAATCAAACTCTTCGCCCAACCGCCGCAGCGAATCTTCGATCGCTTGCCATCCAGCCTCAAAAAACTGCTCATAATATTCGGCAGCACCACAGCGACCCACTACCCGCCCTTTCAAAATCACTTGCGAGGTCATGTCCCCTTGAGGCTTGAGCAAAATCGGATTCATCTCCACCCAAGGCGGAATTCCGGCTGCCCACGCCTGTACCGCCTGCGCGTAACCAATCTCGCCACCATTGGCTGTGACATAGGAATTGAGCGCCATGTTTTGCCCCTTAAACGGAGCCACGCGAAATCCTTTTCGTGCCAAAATGCGGCACAAAGCGGCGGTAATCAGGGATTTTCCAGCGTGGGATGTTGTTCCCACAACCATGATGGCTTTCATTCAAGAACCTCCGGGGCAACCTGAGCATTTGGGGATAAAACGTCGGAGCGAGGATGGAATTGCTGATCAATCTCGAAAAATCTCCCAGTTTTCCCTAGAAAGCGGGGCGAAGATCTCCCCCCTTAAAACGGCAACCTGATCCAGCGACTCACTGCATTGTAGAAGCGATCGCTAAAACTGGGTCGAAAATCTACTCTGCCTTCGGCTTGCCACCTATGCACAAGCTGCCGACCAAGGGGAGTCAGGCGGAAACTGTCGGTCAGCCCTTGCCCGTCTACTTCGCGCCGTAGCAGACCCACCTGGATCAGCCAAACAAGTTCGGCTTCGGCGGCAAGCTCGGAAAGCGGGCGGGTCGCATATTGGTGTCGAGCGCTCGATAAACCTGCGCCTCCCCCAGAGTCTACGCTAATCGCTCCCAACGACACGCTCTGAGTGATCATTTCTGCATACAGCTTTAGCCGAAATGGCGCACACCGAACGGCACGAGCAGCCCTATCGATCGTGGGTTGCGAGTAGCGAATAGAAGTAGGAGACGGAGTGAGGGTCATTCTTAGTAAAAGCCGTTGAGGACGCACCCACATAATATAGGGGCGAAAAATAGGGGCGAAAAACATGGGGGTGAGCAGACCTTAACAAAAGGTTATGTCTCACTTTATAGTATTAGCAGAGTAGTCTTAGCAGAAAGACCGTCTTAGCAGAAAAGCAGTCTCGTCGTTTCAGTGACCTTGGTAACATTTCCCACAGTAACAAGAAGATCCGGGCTTTTTAACGAAGAATAATCAAGAAACGCTGATGCACGCCAGCAAACCAAATTTCAGTTAACTCGTTTTTTAAAGCTGATTCTTGGATTTTTGAATCAGGTCTTCATAATCTTGTACGGTCTAGCTGACCGAGTAGATTCGGGATGCCCCAAACAAAATTGGCGGGGTTGTAGCTTGTATCGTTTTGAGAAAGACAGAATCTAGGTTGGCATTAGCTAAAACTGAATTCATGGCAAACCATTGAAAGATCACTGAAAATTGAGGTGACCTGATTGGCAAATACGCTTGGTATCAGCCTACTCAGGATCGGTTTGCGCGGTCTAGATACCAAACCCTCGATCAAACCAATGACGAAGCCAGTAAAGGACAACCAGATGGCTCTACAGAGAGAGTTTCAGCATTTTATGCTCAAGGAAATCTACGAGCAGCCGGAGAGCATCGGTCGAGGGGTCGCCCAATATGTTGCTAGTTTGGGTTCTTCTGCCCCATCCTTTCACGCTCTGCCAGAGGCAAATTGCTTTGAAGAAATTCAGATTCTTGCCTGTGGAACCAGTCTGCACGCGGCGCTAGTGGGGCAGTTTGTGCTGGAACAAGTCGCCCAAATTCCAACCCGGGTGAGATCGGCGTCAGAATTTCTCGCTGCGCCCTTGCCCGTAACCCGCCAGACGTTGCTGATTGTGGTGAGCCAGTCGGGCGAGACTGCCGATGTTTTAGCCGCTATGAGGCTGGCAAACCAACAGTCCAGTTCGGGTCTGGCAGGGTTCAAGGTTTTCGCTATTACCAACAATTCCCATAGCGCGATCGCACAGCAAGCCGACTATGAACGGTCGGTTGGGGCTGGCGTTGAGAACAGCGTTGCGGCAACCAAAACCTTTACGGCGCAGCTAGTGTTGTTCTATGGTTTGGCGTTGGCGTGGGGGCGGCAGCGCGATCGCATCCCCGATGAGCAGTGGGTAACTTGGCAATCTCGCATGGCAGCACTGCCCTCGCAGGTAGATCAGGTGTTGCAGCAAGACGATTCCATTGCCGCGATCGCGCGGTCTCTAAAACACACCAACCACATCATTCTTTTGGGAACCGGAATCAACTATCCGATCGCGCTAGAAGGGGCACTGAAGTTAAAAGAAACAACCTATACCCATGCCGAAGGGTATGCAGCAGGAGAATTTTTACACGGTTCAATCGCGCTGTTAGATCACACAATTCCAACGATCGCGCTCTGTCCTACTCCACCGTTTCGGTCAGACCCTTCTCTAGAAAACCCGCCGTCAGAGGGGGGAGATCAGATGCTCAAGGTTACTCAAAGAATTCGTCGCAATGGTAGCGATGTGATTGCCATTGGCGGTTCTGAAGCCGCGATCGCGCTGCCGTTGTGTGATCAGCTTTTGTCACCGTTTCTGACCGTGATTCCTCTGCAACTTTTGGCATATCACCTTGCGATCGCGCGTAATATTGAAGTCGATCGGCCCAGAAACATCACAAAATCTCTCAACTCTTTCTAATGTCTCTGTTGTTTTAGATCGATTTGCTTTAGGATTTGGAGGAATAAATCCCTATGAGAGCTTGTCTCTGACATGACTTCTTCTCCAGATCCCCGCCGCGACGATCCCCTCTCCCCTGCTTCAGAACGCCGCCGACTGACAGCAGATGAATTGATTGCAATGGTTGTGGCGTTTCTCAGCATCGGCAGCATCTTTGCCTGGGCACTTACCCAAACCGATCAAGCCTTCGATTTTGGCACGCTGTCCCGCTCGGTGCTTCCATCAACCCCATCTCAAGTTCCTGCCACAGTGCCGCCGTCGCCCACAGCCGGGCTAGGAATACCCACTGCCCCGCAACCCTTCTCTACGGTTGCACCCGTCCCATCTACAGGTGGTGGTATCTTTGCGCCTGTCAGCCCACAGGTAGGAGTTCAGAGCCAAATTCCGGTCGTGCCGATCGTGCCGCCGTCTGCGATCGCGCCGTCACCCCTGCCAACTCTCACCCCTGCCCCCTCGGTTGCTCCCCTTCCACTCCCCGTGCCGAATGCCAGTTTACCAACAGGCTTTTCAGATGTGCCTGCCGACTATTGGGCAGCCGCCTACATCGCAGAATTAGCCCGCCGAAATGTAATCAACGGCTTCACAAACGGGACATTTCAGCCGAATAAGCCAGTGACTCGTGCTGAATTTGCCGGAATTTTAAGCAAGGCATTTGACAAGCCAAAAACTCAAGACCTCTTGCCATTCCGGGATTTGGAATCGGATTATTGGGCAAAAAGTGCGATCGATGAATCGGTACAAACCGGATTTATGAACGGCTATCCGGGTGGGGTTTTTCAACCCAATCAAGAAATTCCGATTCTTCAGCTTCAGTCAGCCCTAGCTACCGGGTTGAGCCTAGAGCCGCCCGCTCAACCCGAGCAAATTTTGGCACGATTTGAGGATGCAAACGAGATTCCAAAGTGGGCGCAAGGGAAAGTTGCCGCCGCCGTTGAATCTGGAATCGTGACAAATTATCCGTCGCCTCAACAACTTGACCCAACCCGAATTTCGACCCGGGCAGATGCCGCCGCCTTGGTCTATCGGGCAATGGTGAGGGATGGTCGGATCGCACCCAACGTTCGGTGAGGCAAGGTCGGTAGAGGCTGGATAGATCTACCGATGCTGGAGCTAAACAGCGAGTTAGGGCTTGCGTTAGGCAGGATGGTAAGACCGGGCGATCGGGTCAAATTCCCGGTGAGACGAGCGCCCCGGATCATACCCCTCATTTCGCACCCGACGACGCAAATCCCCGACGTCCGGAGAGGCGTTCACCGCATCATCAGGGCTGATTCTGCCTAGCAAAATCAGTTCGCAAAGCGCCTGGTTCATCACCTGCATTCCTTCATTTTCGCCCATTTCCATGAGTTGGACGGCATCTGTGTCTTCGCCTTTGAGCAGATAATCTTGCATCGCAGGCGTGTTGATCAAGATTTCGTGAACCGCCGTTCGGCGTCCATCGGTGGTGGGAAGCAACTGCTGAGAAACCACAGAGACTAGCGATTCCAGGATCTGAACTCGCATTGTGGGTTGTTCATCAGGATTGTAGATGTTGAGCAGGCGATTTAGCGTGCTGATGGCGCTCTTGGTGTGCAGCGTCCCCAAGACCAAATGCCCGGTTTGAGCCGCTTTCAGGGCAATATCTACCGTGATGCGATCGCGCATTTCCCCAATCAAAATCACATCTGGGTCTTCTCGCAACGCCGATCTGAGCGCCCCATGAAACTCGTGGGTATGCAGCCCCACTTCCCGTTGGCTGATCAGACAGTGCTTAGACGTGTGGACATATTCAATCGGGTCTTCGATCGTAACGATGTGCCGATGTTGAGACTCGTTGAGTTCCCGAATCATGGCTGCGATCGAGGTAGATTTTCCTGAACCCGTCGGTCCAGTCACCAAAATCAACCCTTGCTGATGGCTCACCAAATGTTTGAGCACAGAGGGCAAGCCAAGTTCATCGATCGAGGGCACAGCCAGCGAAATCAGCCGCAGCACCATTGCACCGCCCGTCAAACTCTCAAAACAATTTACCCGACACCGCAAAAACCCTGGATAGTAAATTGCTGTATCTAGCTCTTTCTCGGTGGCAAAGCGGTTTCGCTGTTCTGGGGTGAGGGTTTCAGCGAGATAGTGCTCAAATAATTCTGGGGTGACGATCGCCGCGTCGTTCATCTGAATCATCTGCCCTCGAATCCGCAGTCGAGGAGACTCGCCGACCCGAATGTGAATATCGGAGGCACGCTTGGCATGAGCCGCCTTTACCATCTGCTGTACCGTTGCAGGAAGGGCTTGCTTAGTCCGCATTGCCATTGTGGGGGGGGGTGGCGGTGGCGCACTGCTGGGTTCAGAGGGGCGGCGAACAGTGCCCTGATGGGGCATATCCTGTTTTGCAGCGTTGTCAAAAGGAGTAATGTTTGTCATAGTCACTAAAGCTGAATTCGTTTCAATAAGCTCTGGAGCAAATCAGTGACATCTGGGGGCGCAGACTCTGGGGGCGCAGATTGGGAGGCTGTGGGTAGATTCGCTTACTTTTTTGTCTAAGGTTTTACAACCGTATCCGCAATTCTAACGAGTTAATGTGCCGGGGTCATCAGTTTCAGAAAAGTTTGTGAATTCCTTAAATTCGCCGGGTTTGCAAAAGGGCGAATGGATCAATCTTGCTGCCTTACGTAGGAGAGGTATGTAGCCTGTATTTCACTAGCTTCCCCGTATATTTGCGGCTCGCAGATGGGAACGATGAATCGACAACGTGCCTTTGCAAAGCCTTCATGATTTGAAGCAATCCTGCCGTATGAACACTCGTATTTTCTCGTGGCTTGAAACTCGGTGGGTTGCCCCATCGTTTAGCGGCTGGCTTTTAAGCGGATTAGCCTGCTTTTTCTTTTTGGCTGCTACCAACACAATGGCGGGTTGGCTTTACGTCATCAGTGGGGTCATTTTTTCGCTGCTGGCGATCGCGGCGCGGCTTGCCAAACAAACGCTCCACCAGATCCAGCTTTCCCGGCGTCCGATTTTGCCTGTGAGTGCAGGCGATGCGTTGACTATCGAAGTGTTAGTGCAAAACGGAACCCCCAAGCGTAAAGAATTGCTGCAAGTTGAAGACTTGATGCCTTCGGTATTAGGTCAACCTGGGCGGCGAGTCGTTGAAACCTTGATGCCCCACGGAACCCATTACTGGGTCTATGAGCAGCCTGCTGCGAAACGCGGACTCTATCGTTGGTACACTGTGCGGGTCAAAACGGCGGCTCCGTTGGGTCTATTTTGGTGCCGGAAAGAGTTTGAGGTAGGCGCGATCGCAACGGTCTATCCCACGGTGCTACCGCTCTCTCGCTGCCCCCTGATCGACGAGCTTGGACGCGAACCCAGCCTACAAGCCAATCTTCATCAGCGATCGCACACGGCGACCACGGGCTTAACGCGATCGCTCAGACCCTATCGCTGGGGCGACGCTACTCGCATGATTCACTGGCGCACCAGTGCCCGCTACGGAGAACTGCGCGTTCGAGAATTAGAAACCTTCTCTAGCGGGCAGGAGATTTTGCTTTGCCTCGATAGCGCCAATTCCTGGGATCTAGACGCGTTTGAACAGGCGGTGATCGCTGCCGCCTCGCTCTATAGGTATGCCACCCGCCAGGCTCTCAACGTTCGAGTGTGGACGGCAGGCAGCGGCGTGATTGAAGGGGAGCAGACCGTATTAGAAACCTTAGCCGCGATCGCACCCGGCGAAGCCGCTCAGACTGACTATCTGCCCACCAGCCCAGTGGTATGGCTGACTCAGAATCCTTTGAGCCTCAACACCCTACCGGCAGGAAGTCGCTGGCTATTGTGGAACGCGCCTCCTAAAGAACCGATTACCCCACCCGGTCTCGTGATGCAGCCAGAACGAGCGTTGCACCATCAGCTACACGATCGCCCAACGTCTCTCTAAAGCCAGTCGAGAACCAAGACAAATCAGCTTAAATTTAAGCATGTACCCGTGGAAACCACCATGACCGAAGCGCTACCCGCCGAGTTTTGGCTTGGAGTCGAGCAATTTAACCAAGGCAACTTTTATGCGTGCCACGATACGCTAGAAGCCATCTGGATCGAGGCTGAAATCGTCGAGAAAAAGTTTTACCAGGGCATCTTGCAGGTGTCGGTAGCGCTCTACCACTTGGGCAACCACAACTGGCGGGGCGCAGTCATTTTGCTGGGGGAAGGGGTGCATCGGCTCCGAGCCTATCCGCCAAACTATGGTGGAATAGATGTCGAGCAGTTTCGGGATGCCGCCGCCGTTTTACTGGGGGAGTTGCAGACGCTGGGAGCAGAAAATGTCGATCGCATCGTGCTAAGCCAAGATTCTGCCCAAACAGCACCGCCGGGCGCGATCGTGCTTTGCCCCCCGATCATCCAGAAGACCAAACCCATCTCAGAAGAATGAAGTAGACGTTTAGCCTGCCCCGCACGGGTGAAACTTCATCGCGTCGCTTGCGTCAGAGACCTTATCTCGCTCAACTCTGCCAACCTTGAGGACGTGACTTTCCTAGAATTGTCTAAACTGTCTGTAGTGATATATTCGAGTTCATTGCGACTCCTGCTCAGCCCACCTCTTACCGATATGCGATCCTCTGCTATGCGCCGCTTCTCAATTCGCTCCTTTAGCACCTTTTTCCTGTCTGCCAGCTTAGCTGCCTCAGTCGGTGTGCTGGGCAACTCGTTTGTTTTTTCATCTAGCCGTTCTAGTGCGATCGCACAAACTGCACAGCCGCTTACCATTCGAGGGAACAGCACCGAAGCCAACGCCAGAACAGGGGTCGTCGTCGTCAAAGGAAATGTACAAATTAACTATCCGTCTCGGCAGATTCAGGCAACCTCTGCCCAAGCCGTATACTTTAGTAACGAACGGCGAATCGTGCTCAGTGGCGATGTGTATGTGCTCCAGCAGGGCAACAGTCTACGGGGAGAACAAATTACCTACCTGGTTGATGAGGGACGGTTTCTCGCCTTACCCCAAACTAACAGACAGGTCGAAGCGATTTACATGATTACAGAAGCACCCACGTCTCCCACGGTGCCTGCAACTCCCAATACACCTGCGATTCCCCGTCCTGCGCCAACGCCATTTAGTGCCCAGCCAGAATTTCCATCGCCTGCCCCAAATCGCTAGTCCGTCCTCTCCAGCACACTTAGAGGTTTTAGGAGTCGGTTTTTGAGGATTGTATTAGAAAACATCCATAAGTCCTACGGCGCGAGGACGATTGTTAACCGTGTCAGCCTCTCTGTGGGGCAAGGAGAAGTCGTTGGGCTGTTGGGACCCAACGGCGCAGGCAAAACAACGACTTTTTATATTGCAACGGGGTTAGAGAAACCCGACAGTGGCAAGGTGTGGCTGAACAATTTGGAAGTGACTCAGCTACCGATCAATCAGCGTGCTCATCTGGGTATTGGCTACTTAGCCCAAGAAGCCAGCATTTTCCGGCATCTCAGCGTTCGCGATAATATTCTGCTAGTACTTGAGCAAACCAAAGTTCCGCAATGGCAGTGGAACGATCGCTTAAATAATCTTCTCAAAGAATTTCGCCTGGAAAAGGTGGCAACCACCCTGGGGATTCAGGTTTCGGGTGGAGAGCGGCGGCGCACCGAACTAGCGCGGGCGTTAGCAGCAGGCATCGAAGGACCAAAGTTTTTGCTGCTCGACGAACCCTTTGCCGGGGTAGACCCGATCGCCGTTGCCGAGATTCAAGACATTGTGGCCGATCTGCGCGATCGCAAGATGGGAATTTTGATCACCGATCACAATGTCCGCGAGACGCTCTCGATTACCGATCGCGCCTACATTATGCGCGACGGGCAAATTCTCGCATCGGGCAACACCGAAGAACTCTACAATAATCCTTTAGTTCGCCAATATTATCTCGGTGATAACTTTCAGCCCTGATCGCTTCGTTCATTCCAATTTCGCCTATGTCTAGCTTTCCTAAGGCTCGTCCGGTGCGGCGATCGCTCATCTCAGTCCTCGATCGCTACATTGCTAAGCAGTTCGCGGGGCCGTTTGTCTTTGGGGTGGCGGCATTTTCGTCAATTTTGGTGTCGGTTGGCTCGGTGTTTGATCTAATCCGGAAAATGACGGAGTTGGGGTTGCCGTTTGCAATCGCCAGTCGAGTCTTTTTGCTGCAACTGCCCGAATTTGTGAGTTTGTCGTTTCCGATGGCAACGCTGCTCTCAACGCTGATGGTATACACGCGCCTCTCGACCGATAGCGAACTGATCGCCTTGCGGAGCGCCGGAATTAGCGTTTATCGGCTGATTGCTCCGGCAATCGTGCTGAGCTTACTCGTGACCGCGCTCACCTTTGGGTTTAACGAAGCGATCGTTCCTATGGCAAAATACCAAGCCTCGACTACGCTCGAAAGTGCGCTTAAAGCCGATAAACCCACGTTCCAAGAACGGAATATCCGCTTTGAGCAGATGAAAGACGTCAAGCAGCCGGATGGCACAAAAGTTCAGATGCTGCAACGGCTGTTCTATGCACGGGCGTTTGATGGACAGCGGATGCGCGGCTTAACAGTGCTTGATTTTTCTCAGGAAGGGTTGAATCAAATTATTACTTCAGAGTCAGCCGTGTGGAATGGCAAGCAGAGCACATGGGATTTTTATGATGGCACGATCTATATTGTGGCTCCAGACGGGTCATATCGAAATATTCTCAGGTTTGATCAGCAGCAAATTCAGCTTCCTCGAACACCACTCGATTTGGCAAGTCGTAATCCCGATTCGGCAGAGATGAATATTGAAGAAGTGCGGGAGTATCTCAAAATCGTAGAGCAGAGCGGTGATGAACGACGGATTCGTAAACTGCATCTGCGGATTCAACAAAAATTTGCTTTTCCGTTTGTGTGCCTGGTGTTTGGGCTGACGGGGGCAACGCTGGGTATTCGTCCTCAACGGGCAGGTAAAGGCACGAGCTTTGCGATCAGCATCTTGATTATTTTTACGTACTATTTGCTGTCGTTTATTTGCGATTCGTTGGGGCAGTTGGAATTGTTGACCCCGACGATCGCAGCTTGGTTGCCAACGATACTAGGGCTATCGGCAGGCGCAATCTTGCTAACGAGAGCAGCGAGATGAGATTTTGCGTCACACGGAGGGTGCTTTCACCGCGTTTAATCGTCACCATCTAATGCTGTAGATCAGAAGGCTGGCACAGGTGGAACCGCGGTTCCACCGACCCAATCACGAACAGACAGGAACGCGATCGCGGCGATCCTGCACACCACACCTGCGATCGCGCTACGCCTTGTTCTGCAACTCTGCCGTTTTAACTGCCAATTGCTGAGTCTGCTCGCCGCGCCGCACCTGAACTTTTAAGGTTTGCCCAAGACGGCTATTTTCCACGATTGTTTGTAACTGATCTGCCGTTCTGATCGCCTGTCCATCAATTTGAACGATCACATCACCCCGGCGAATTCCAGCTTTAGCAGCAGGCGTATCAGGCAACACGCGCACCACAATCACGCCCTCAATCTCTGGCACGGTAAATGCCGAGTTGGGGTCATCATTGTTTTGCTTGGCAATCTCTGGCGTGAGCGTTGTCATCTGCACACCAAGATAAGGATGAGGAATTTTTTCGCCGCGCGCTAAGGCATCTTTAATCGACTTTGCCTTATTGATCGGAATGGCAAACCCAATGCCCATCGCATCAGCCCGAATTGCCGTATTAATGCCAATCACTTCGCCGCGATCGTTGAGCAACGGGCCTCCCGAATTTCCGGGATTGATGGCCGCATCTGTTTGAATAAAGTCTAGTCGCTTATCGATCAGCCCGATCTGAGCACTAGAGCGATGCAGCGTACTAACGATGCCCAGCGTTACCGTGTTGTCTAGACCAAGCGGATTGCCCACCGCGATCGCCCAATCCCCAACACTCACCTGATCAGAATCTGCCAACGGCGCAAACGGCAGATCGGTGCCATTAATCTTGACCACCGCCAAATCACTGACATCATCCGAGCCGCGTACCTTCCCCTCAAACACCCGTCCATCTTTTAGCGTCACCGTTACTTTATCCGCCCCATTTACGACGTGGGAATTGGTCAAAATCATGCCGCTTTGATCAATCACAAACCCCGACCCTTGCCCCCGAAGAATCTGTTCGCTCGGTGCTTGAGGATAGACATCCTGACCAAAAAATTGGCGAAAGAACGGATCATCGAACATTGGATTTGGAGCCGCCCGACGAGTCACCGTCCGCTCTGTATCGATCCGCACTACTGCCGTACCTACCTGCTTTACCGCTTGAGCAACAAAGCTACCGCGAGTCACCTCTCGTGGCACCGCCGCTTGAGGGGTCTCCGCCAAGGGTTCGGCATGGGCAAGGGGCATCCATCCGATGGTCAGCGCGATCGCGAGACCCAATGCCAACGGTGCCGCCGCGATCGCCGCTGCCAAGTTCCGCAGAATTACCTGAATGTAAGCCAAACGATTAGACGATCTTGAGCGTTGCATAACGTTATTCATAAGCCTTAGACAAAAGTAGTTCACTCGCGCTTAAAATCGGGAAAAGCTCGCGAACCCAGATTCCTATTATCGTAAGCAGAAAAATAATCTCGAGGCGGGTAGAGATTTCCCCACCCCGATCCGCACCGTTTTTTACCATGCACTAAGATCAGACATACTGTAAGCAGTTCTCTTAGGCGATTCATGGCAACCTCTGAACTTCCCGGCAAGCAAGAAGCACTCGATCCTATCCCAGATCATGCTCATCCACAGGATGGCGCTCATCTGCATACCCACAGCGAGGAATCTATCCGGCGGTTAGTCAATCGGCTATCGCGAATCGAAGGACATGTACGCGGCATCAAAACCATGGTGCAAAACGATCAGCCCTGTCCCGATGTGTTGGTGCAGATTGCCGCCGTTCGAGGAGCGCTAGATCGGGTCGCTCGTATGATTTTGGATGAGCATCTCACACAGTGCATCGCCCGTGCGGCTAAAGAAGGCAACATTGAAGGAGAAATTGAAGAACTCAAAGCCGCCCTCGATCGCTTCTTGTAGCGCCCAAGTTTGGCTATGCGACTCCGGCAAACAACGTCTCAAGGGATTGCGGCGGGGCTTCTGGGGTTGCCACAATTTCAACGATCTTGTTACGCGCATTTGGATCAAACACCGACTCTACACAAACTTGAGCCACTTTTGTGCGGGGAATGCTGCCTTCTGAGAGCGTATCTGCGGACGACATCACGATCGCATGGTCGTTGTCTTCATTTTTCAACCCGCCCGGTCGCACGATCGTATACGTCAGCCCACTGTTCTGAAGATATTCCTCAGCTTGCTTTTTCCATACCAAAATCAGCCAAAACAGATTCAAGGGATGGAAAAACTGAGACGTGCAAAGCGACGACACAAAAACAAACTGCTCAACCCCTTTGTTCTTCGCCGCATCGACCAGATTTTTCGTCCCTTCATAATCCACTTTATACGGCCCCGTCGGGTCAAAACTTGGACGTGCCCCCGTCGCACAAAAGACAAGGGTAGAGTCAGCGATCGCGCTCTTTAAACTCTCTACCTTGGACACGTCTCCCACGACGAGTTCAACCTGGGGGGGCAAGATTGCCCGTGCAGAATCGAGATCTCGCACCAATGCCCGCACCGGAATCTCTCGCTCTACCAACTGCTGAACGATACGGCGTCCTGTTTCTCCGGTTGCCCCTGCCACAAATGCTTTCATAAATGTTCTTACTCAAAAAGGTCTGCTTACTGTTGTCGCGCGATCGGTTCTACTTGACATCTGATGAAGGAATGAGGTCAAGAAATTTTGCTAAAAATTAACGATTTCAACTGCTGTTTGCCAGCGTTGCGCCAAATCACCGATGCCCTTAAGATACAGTACGGAATAGTCCTCTAGAATTGATCCGTTAGAATCGAGGCTGTACCAATTTCTACGGGTAGGGTTACCCTCTACGAAAAAACCGTCTCCGAAATCACCGCACAACTGTGCCACTCGGTTTAGATTAGATAAACTTTCAAGGATCGCGATCGCTCGACGTGAAGCACCAAATATCTCAGGGAACCTTGGATCAACACCAACGGCATAACATTAAGAGACAGTGCATGCAGTCCTCACCCACCAACTCGTTTTACGAAGTTCCGACAAATCGTCAATTTACTCAAACTGCCGACAGTGCCCTGCCAGCGATCGCGACAGACTCTCCAGCGGTTGAAGAAACGCACCCTACGGCAACTCACCCCACTGTGTTTCGCAGCCACTTTGTAGATCAGATGGAGATGGGGGCTGCTGCCCAAACCGTCATCACCTATCTCGATGCCCATTCTGAGTGGTTTCACCGTTGCGCCCACCCAATGCAGGTAGAATCGATTGGAACCAATAGCTACGCGCTGATTATTGGGCATTTTGGCGCGTTTGGATACGACATCGAACCCAAGGTGGGACTAAACCTTTTACCCCAGCAAAAAGGCGTCTATCGGATCGAAACTGTGCCGGTTCCCGGTTACGCCGTGACTGGCTATGACGTAGACTTCCGAGCCGCCATGCAACTCATCGAATTTAGCAGTGGTGCCTCCCCTACGGCTCAAGCAACCCGAATTCAGTGGCAGCTAGATCTGACGGTATCTATCCAGTTTCCCAAGTTTATTCATGCATTGCCCGATGCGTTGATTCAGCGCACGGGCGATCGCCTCCTCAACCAAATCGTTCGGCAAGTCTCCCGACGCCTGACTCACAAGGTTCAGGAAGATTTCCATTCATCGCATCAGTTGCCCCTGCCAAAGCGCGATCGCACCCGGCGATAACCCAAAGCCCTCCAAGATTGCTTGGAGGGCTTTATCCATCAAAGCTACCATCCCGATTCGGCTTGCTGAAGCACATACTGAGCAACCGCCTCAACCTCAGCGTCTGTCAACCGCCCACCAAAGGCAGGCATGGCGTTTTTGCCGTTTGTCACCTGATGGCTAATCGCCTCGATAGAATTCATGGCATATTTCTCCAGCGCTTCTTTTCTCAGCGTCTTATGAGAAATGATTACGTTAGTGCCCCCGATGTGGCAGGCTGAGCAGTTGGCACTAAAGATGCGTTGCCCAACAGTACGGTCGTCCGCCAAAGCAGCATCATGTCCAGGGAAGACGAAGAGCGCGATCGCTAGGCACATAAACACCAGCATCGCCCCGCACCGCACCAACATAACTCTTTGCAAAATAATTCTCCCCTTCCAGCCGTGCACCGAAAGCCACTTCATATCTTGGTAGATCACCATTCTATGACGCTACAAGGAGGTTTCGGTCACTAACGAAAGAGGAGAACGCTGAAGCTGAATTTAGACCCAAAGCCAGCTATTGAACAACAACCTTACCCACCATGCCAGCACCGCGATGAGGCAAACAGTAGTAAGAATAGTCCCCGGCCGGAGTGTCGGCGGGAAACACCACTTCAAAGCTCTTACCAGCGCCTTCTAAGCCCTTATGAGACAGCTTAGCCGCTAACTCCTTATTACCATCAGGGACTTTTGTATTGTCAAACACAACATTGTGAGGAGGCAAACTGCCGACTTCCCATTTCACCGTATCGCCAGGCTTGATGGTCACAACTGCCGGATCAAACACCAACCCTTTTGGGGTTCCCATTTTTACAGAGTAGGTTTCTGCTGCCGCAGGAGAAGCAGCCCAGAAAAAGCTGCTTGCAAGCAACATAACAGCACAGAACGCTAGCGACAGTCCCCGAATTGCAGAAGAAATCGATTTCATAGTAGTCTCTAGAACAAGTAGTTCTCTAAAATTCTCTCTTCTATTTTACAGCCTGTCGTACTTCTATTTTACGGACTGTCGTAGTTCATCGAAGAGAATTTTAGCCTAGAGATCTCCTCCCCCTAAAATTGATCAGTCCCCCACCCTGGAGCAACCTGTGCTGCCCGCAGAATGAACCCAGCGAGGTTTTCCACCTGAGGCTGCGACAGCCAGCTTTCCGGAATTTCCCGACAATAAATCTCGTCTTCTGTGCCGTCATAGCTCATCGGATGGCGCAGATACTCTACCAGTGCGCTGACCGTATTGCGGGGGGGCGTTGCCCCGTTGAGCGCGTCTAGAGACAAAGAAATCGGCGGGTTAGGTAAGGTTGACCCGCCGACATGGCAATTTGTACAGCTTGATCCAAAAAGTTTTTTTCCTTCAGAAATATCCTCTGCCGAAAATAGGCGCGTCTGCCCTTGGGCATCAAGCGCTAGAGAAATGGGTTCAGTCACTTTTAAGTAATAAGTAACATATGCATCGGCAGCATAAGCTGGGCGACTGACCAGTGCCAGTCCCACACTGATGAAACAAAACATCGCTAAACTACGGAGCAAAAGAGCAGGAAGCCAGGGCAGAGTTTTATAAATCAGCATGGTGCAATGGTCAGCAGACATACCTTAGTGACAAGTCAAGTACTAAATTGGGTTTTACCACCGCCCCACTGTTTACCGACGATCTTAGGCTGAAGCAGAATGTGTCCTGCGATCGCAACGAGATCTTTGTCTGTGAGATTTCGCATTTCGGGGAAGGTGTCTTTGCTCTTGATGCTCGGATGCACTTCTGCAATCGAGGTAGAGCCATCGTAACTCGTCGGGTCTTTCATGTAATCGACCAAAGCTTCGATGTTATTGCGAGGAGGGGTCGCCAAGTCAAGCGCTTCGGGGTCAAGCCCTACGTTAGGATCAGTTTTGGTGGCACCTCCTACATGGCACTGGGCGCAAGCAAACTGGAACAAGCGCTTTCCTTCTTTCACCTGCTTGAGGCTCAAGACCATAGTATCTCCGGCATCGTTGACCGGAATAGTCCGAAGCTTAGCATCTAACTCAGCAGCGTTTACGCCTTGTACAACAACTTGAAAGGCAAAAAAGACAGTGGCTACAGCAAGCCAAAGGCATCTTTTAAGCATGGTTCTCCTTAAAATATGGCTCAGTTACGGATTTCACAACACAACAGTCAATAATGGCAACCTCGACCTTCGAGACAGTGCTTAGGACATTGTCTGTTGAGGAAGAGGCACTAACAGTAAAAACATCACTCAATTGGTAGAACTCACCAATGATGGTTTCTGATAGTGAAAATAGACTTCTTTAATACCAATATCACGTCGTTGTGACAATCCTTAGCCTATTTTGTAGAAGAATGAAGAGATTCTCAGAAAAGTAGGATGGAAAGGGGACTGAGTTTCTGCTTTTATCCACTCTTGCCCAGTCAAATGAGCTACTCAGGAACCGTAGTCAGGGTTTTGATGCCCGGAATCTGCGTTCCCTTTGGCGTCTGACGCAAGGTAGGCTGATGCAAACGAACTAACTGAGCCAAGGTCTTTTTCAGTTGGGTGCGGGGCACGATCGCATCGATAAAGCCATGCGTCAAGAGATATTCAGAGGTTTGGAAGTCGTCGGGGAGCTTTTCGCGCAGGGTTTGCTCGACCACTCGGCGTCCGGCAAAGGCGATCGTGGCTTTGGGTTCTGCCAAGATAATATCTCCTAGCATGGCGAAACTAGCGGTAACTCCACCGGCGGTGGGATGAGTCAAAACCGGAATATAAAGCAGGCGATTTGACCGATGACGCTGTAGCGCCCCCGACACCTTTGCCATTTGCATCAGGCTCAGCATCCCTTCTTGCATTCGCGCCCCGCCAGAGGCACACACAATCACAACCGGAAGCCGCTGCTGAGTTCCCCGCTCGATGAGGCGGGTCAGCTTTTCCCCTACAACCGACCCCATGCTGCCGCCCATAAAGCGAAAGTCCATCACGCCTAGAGCGATGGGAGCGCCTTCAATTTGCCCGATCCCGGTTTGCACAGCATCGCTAAGATGGGTTTTTTCTTGAGCATCTCGTAGGCGATCGCTGTAGGCTTTGCGATCGCGAAATTTCAACGGGTCCGTAGGTCTCAATCCTTCATCAATGGCAACCCAGGTATCGGCATCGATCATCTGCTGAATGCGTTGCTCGCTCGTGACGCGCATATGGTGATTGCACTCTAGGCACACCATTTGGTTCGATCGCAAATCTTTGGTATAGGTCAACGCGCTACAGGATTCGCATTTTGTCCATAGTCCATCCGCAATCTCCCGCTCTTGTCCTTCTGAGACAGGAGAGCCTGATTTTCGTCGATTTGCGAACCAATCAAAAAGTGACATAATAACTGTGTTCCTTACGTAGTGCAGGACGACGAGCTTAAGAGGAAAGACGGCTCTAAGAAGCAAGAGTGCCCGATGATGCTGTCAGGATGGGGAGATGCCCACGGTGAGGTTTACCTGGTGAGGTTTACCTTCTGTGAGCCAGCGCATCGCCAGTAATTTTAAACTCAGTTGTTTTTTAGCAAACATAGAGCCTTGAACCGAATTCTAGAAGGAATTTGACGAAGTTTGCAAAAAATTTCCAAATTTGGCGTGCCAAAACACCAATCTCAGACTAAAACGGTTGAGAGAAAGCCTGTAAACCACCTCACTTTCTGTAGGTTTATGGTTTTTTAACCCGTGTCTCACTTGCCCTTTCTCCACCTTTGATGCCTCCGTTGAGCCATTATCGGATCGCTGATCCCTTCACAGACAAGCTGTGTTGTAGCAGTCTATGCTCTACCGAGCGGCTATTCCTCAACCCTAGCGGCTATTTGCCAAACCGCATCTACCCAGCCAAGCAAAGCAGCCAACATCGCGGTCTATAAAATAATTCAAGTCACTTGAGCCGCCAGAGCCTAAGGAAGACTGACCGGCACTCCTCCCTAGGCTAGGTGTTCTGCTCCCTCTCTCTTGCCTCGCGTCTGATGCCTAACTAAACCATCACATCATTAAAGCTGGGTTAGCCAAGTTTAGAATGCTTGGCTGTGATACAAAACACATGCCCTGTTGTTCTTAAAAAAATCTGGGAATCCTAGACCTAGAGCGCACCCTAGCAGCCTGAAGAGATTTTGACTTTTTGTATGAATACGTCGTCACTATCCCAACTAGTTGGTTCGTCGCACCATCTTGCGATCGCAGATGACGCCCTCAAGGACGAAGACAATGCCGCTTGGGTAATGGAGCTAGAGTCAGACGTTCAGCAAGAATGGATCGAGCGAATTGGCTGGATTCGGCTGGCAGATCGACTGGCTGAAAGCGAATTTTTAGACGCGAGCGCATCAGAGTTTCGGGGTCTTCAGGACAGTTGGAAGTGGCTGATGGCAACGGGTCAAGTTCAGCCCGTCGGGGGGCATCGTAAAACCTTTGAAAGCATTCGCGATCGCTGGTTTTGCAACGGCTCTGATCCGGTTAACCAGTTGTCGATTGACTCTTGGAATCGTTATCTTAGCGCGCTCGAACGCTATCACAAAAACCACAATCTCGTCTTTCAAACGATCGCCGAGTTTGAAACCATGCTAGAAGACCTAGCAGCGTCTTTCTTTCGGATACTGCCGTTTCTATCAACCCACGATTGGCGCATCGTGGGCGCGTTTGGGGTAGTCGATCAGTTTTACAACATTCTGCGCGACCTTAGAGAAGATGCCGAGCAAGGCATTTGTTATCTGCCAACCGAATTGCTCGATCGCTTTGGGGTCAGTCGGCAAGAAATCCTCGAATTGCAGGCATACCGCAACCCAGGCTACCGTTCAATGATGCAGTTTTGGATCTACGACTATTTGCCCCAGTTGTACCGCAAAGCCTATCCATTCATTTTGTCACCCGATCTTCATCCGTCTTGGCAAATGCTCCGAGATTGGTCGCTCAACCGCTACAAGCGAATCGAGCGGATGCTACGCCGGTGTGACTATGACTATGAGCGATTTCCGCAGATTTATTGGCGAGAAGTTCGGCGAGATTTAGTGCTAATTTTGCCAGCCCGATTTGGCAATCCCTCGTATTGCCATCTATCGGAAGTAGGAGAAATTGAGCGTGGGACAAAACTAACGTCCATTTCCTACCGTTCTCGGAAGTGCAAGTTGTTTCAGCTTGCCAACTCGGTAGAACCCAACACTTTTATGGAATTTGATTGCGGCTAGCAGGATAGGCTTTAGAGCGCTGGGCTGCCGTTGCTATCTTGCTCTGCGTTACCCCACATCAACGCACACGAGTGAGACACCCCTAGTAAGACGTGCCTGATTTGCGGTGCAAGACAGCAGTTACAGCTTTTGCTGCCAAGACCTTACCGTTTGCCACCTCGGCATACAGGAGCCAGTGATCGCCGCATTCCATGCGATTTTGAACGGTGCATTCGAGGTATGCCAAGCCATCGAGCAGAATGGGGCAGCCATTGGCAGCAAATTCTATCTCAAGGTCGGCAAAGCGATCGTGACCCAATTCCACAGGTTTCATGAACGCGCGGCGAAGCTGCCGATCTTCTCGCAGAACGTTGAGCACAAACGAGTCGCCTATATGATCCAGCCAGCCTTCGGTACGAGATTTGGCGATCGCAACGGTCACCCCTGGTGGGTTGAACGTGGCTTGCGAGATCCAAGAGGTGAGGAAGCCAGTCATGCGATCGCCGTGCTTGACCGTTACCACGCAGAGCGAACCCACGACACGACCTAAAGCTTGCTCAGTGCGATCGCTCGTTTCGGTCAAAAATGGACGCGGTTCTCGAACTTTCTGCGTTTTCCGCAACATCTGGGCAAACTCAACCCCTGCTTTTTCCGACTGCTGCAAGACTTCTTCTGTCGGCGTAAATTTCACCCGAATGGTGTCAAACCCAAATGCATACCCTGCATCTTGAAGGCGATTTTCTACCAGGTCGATGGCTTCGCCGCTCCAGCCATAGGAGCCAAAAACGCCTGCTACTTTCATTTTGGAGGCATTGGAGAGCACCAAGCCAAGCGCGGTTTGAATTTGGGTCGGCGCGTGCCCTGCGAGGGTTGGAGTGCCGATGATAAAGCCATCGCACCGTTCGACAACGGCGGTAATATCAGCCGGATCGGCAAACTCGCAGTTAATCGACTCGACGGTAATTTCTGAGGCGGTGAGACCTTTGGCGATCGCTTGGGCAACCGTTGCCGTATTTCCGTAAGCCGAAGCATAGAGCAGCGCCACCGAGCGTTCCTGGTTTTTCTGCTCGTTGCACCAGTCGCGATAGTCCAAAGTCAACCGGCTGAGGCTGTAGCGGACGATCGAGCCGTGACCCACAGCGTACATGCTGGCTGGAAATTTGGAGAGTTGTGCGATCGCGGCTTCGACTTGCTTTGATTGGGCAGCGTAAAGACAGTCAAAATAGTAGCGCCGATCTTCGTCTAGCTGCTTCCAGTGGTCGTCGAAAATCGAATCGTCGCACACATGCGACCCAAAAAACTTATCGGTGTAGAGAATTTGGGTTGCCGGATCGAAGACGCACAGTTCGTCTACCCAGCGCGGAGTTGGCACAAAGGCAAACTGCAAGGCGTGCCCTTTGCCCAAGTCGAGCGTGTCGCCGTCTCGAACGACTTGCACCTGCAACGGACGATCGACAAACGCCGCTTTTAGGGCATTTGCCGCAGGCTTGGAGCATACGATCGTCACCTGAGGCGCAAGCTCAAGCAGCTTTTTCAGCGTTTCGAGGCGATTTTGGTTAACATGGCTCAACATCACATAATCGAGCTTCTGGAAGTATTGATGCTGATGCAGTTCGTGGATAAAGATATCGGTAAAAGACGACCCCGGCGGATCAATCAAGGCACTGTGTTCTGCCTGAATCAGATAGGAATTGGCCGTGGTTCCTTTTTGCCGCGCGTACTCGATCTCAAACTTGAGGCGATCCCAGGTGCGCGATCGCAAGATTTGAGTATCGACGCCAATTTCGGCAATTTGCACGTCTCTGGGTCTAGAGTCTGACATAGGAAGAAATGTGAGGGATGAGGGACGCTTTGCAGCAAGGCTGACGCAAGGAGAAAATGGGAAGAAGACTAGCCAGGGGAGAGGA
The DNA here is from genome assembly GCF_010091945.1 of Myxacorys almedinensis A. GTDB lineage: Bacteria > Cyanobacteriota > Cyanobacteriia > Leptolyngbyales > Leptolyngbyaceae > Myxacorys > Myxacorys almedinensis. The sequence continues at coordinate 13,718 of NZ_WVIE01000007.1, read as the reverse complement.
GTAGGGGAAGCCAAGGATAGCAACCAGGAAACAGACTGGTGAACAGGAGAGCAGGCTAAAACCCGAAATCCCCGTTTCGTCCCATCATCTCCTCTTCTGGGAAGCGGCTCCCCGCGTTTGAATCACGGTTTAATTTTTGACGGTTTAATTTCTAATAGTGGTTGCCCACTTTCCGATGATGAACCGCAGTCAGGGCATCGGCTTTCGCCACCCGTCCGGCATCGACGGTGCTATAAACGATCCAGTGATCGCTGCACTCCATGCGGCTGACAACTTCGCATTCCAGATAAGCTAACGAATCCGCCAGAATAGGAGACCCATTGGTTGCGGGATAGGTTTTGATATCTGCAAAGCGGTCGGCACCGGGCGCAAATCGCTTGAGGAAATGCTTCATTAAGGGTTGATAGTTGCCTTCTTCAAGGATATTGAGCACAAAGCGATCTCCAACTTTCATCAGTGATTCGATCGCGCGATCTTTGGCAACGGCGATCGTAAAGCCCAAGGGTTCAAAACTCGCTTGAGACACCCACGATGCCAGCATGGCGCTAGAAACTTCGCCTCGTTTAGCGGTAATGATATAAAGTCCGCCGCTCAAGCGACCCAAGGCTTTATCGAGATCACTATCGAGGGCTTTCATCTGCTTCATGGCGCGATCGCGGGTCAGCCACTGTCCTAAGTCGGTGCCTGCCTCTTCGCAAAGCTGATAGGTAGCTTCGGTGGGGGTTCCCTCTAGTTTGATTGCCGGAAACCCTTGAGTTAATCCTGCTTCCCGAAATTGGTTGCTAATCAGATCCACCGATTCATCATCCCCCCCTGCTACCTCAAATAGACCGATCGCTTGCTTGGCATTTGCCGCCGCTAAAATCGTGCTGATCGCAGTTTTGGCTGGGTCTGCCATATCGCCCGACTGAGGCGGCATCCCGATCACCAAACCACTTGAGAGTTCTACGAGTTCCCGCACATCTTGGGGCTGAGCGTCTCGCAAATCCATCGCTTCTACCACGACATCCGTTTTGCCGATGCCTTCTGCGATCGCGTGGGCTAAGCGATCGCCATCCCCATAGCCGCTGACATAGAACAGCCCCACTGTTTTCACCGATTTTGCCTGGGTTTGGCTCCATTCTTGGTAGCGACCCATCAGGTCTGTGAGGTGATAGCGCAACAACGGACCATGACCCGTTGCTACCGTTGTCACGTCGGGGAGTTCACCAATGCGTTTGATGGCAGACAGCACAGAGCGCGCATTGGGAGCCATCAGGCAATCGTAGTAGTGGCGATATTCTTGCTCAATTCGCTCCAACTCTTCATCGAAGGTGCGATCGTCGCAAAAGTGCATGCCAAACGCATCGCAGGTAAAGAGAGTTTGGGTTTTTGTATCGTACGTAAAAATAGTATCGGGCCAGTGCAAATTGGGGGCAGACACAAACTCTAGCCCGTGCCCATTGCCCAGATCCAACCGTTCTCCACTTTTCACCACCTGGCTTTTAAACGGTCGATGCACCATGTTTTCCAGAAACTGGATGGCAACTTTCGCGCCGACGATCGTAATGTTGGGATTGAGGTCTAGCACATCTCCGACCAAGCCGCTGTGATCTGGCTCGGTGTGACTGATGATGAGATAGTCAATCTGCTGCGGGTCGATAAGTTTTGTTAATGTATCGAGGTAGAGTTGGCGAAACTTTTCGTGGGAGGTATCCACCAGGGCAACCTTTTCTCCCCGAATTAAAAACGAGTTATAGGTTGTGCCGTTTTCCAAGGAGAACTCAATATCAAAGCGATCGCGATCCCAATCTAAGGAGCGAATGACCGTTGTCTCCGCAGCAATATCGCTGGTTTGAAGCGTCAGCCTGCGCTTTGAGCGGGTTTGGGGACGATCGTCGAGTGCTACCATAACTGCCTCCTGGAAGGATTTACCTATCTATATGTTAAGGAATATTTCTCGTATTGGGATAGTTTCTCGCGTTAGCGCCCCGTTTGTAAAGTTTTATTACTCAAGGCAATCTATAAGTTTTTCTGTATGAATGAATGGCTAGCGCTGACAATCGGCAATTCTCGCTGCCACTGGGCGCTGTTTGAGAACGAGACCCTGTGCCAGTCTTGGGATGCCCCGCCAATGGATGAAGCCGTTGTAAACGCGTTCATCGCCCACCCTGGAGGCTTTATTCCGCTCTTAAATGGAAAAGCGCGCCCCGAACTTTGGTTCGCTTCGGTTGTCTCCAAGCAGAGTAAGCCTTGGACAGCTTATCCTCAAGTGAAGGTGATCACACTGGCTCAGATTCCGTTGCATCACGTCTATTCGACCTTGGGAATTGATCGGGCGCTGGCGCTCTGGGGCGCGATCGCAACCTATGGCAGCCCCGCCCTAGTGATCGATTGTGGCACAGCAATGACGTTCACCGGAGCCGATCCACAGGGCAATCTGGTCGGTGGCGCGATTTTGCCAGGACTGAAATTGCAGGTTCAGGCATTGGGGCAGAACACTGCTGCGCTGCCAGAACTGGAGGCAAAATTGATTTCAGACGTGCCCCCTCGATGGGCAAGAACGACGGAAAGCGCGATCGCTAGCGGCATCTTACAGAGTGCGATCGCTAGCATCCAAAGCTTTGTGCTCGACTGGCAGCAGCACTTTTCAAACGGCGCGATCGTCATCACCGGAGGCGACGCCGTGCTACTGCACCACCTCCTCCGTCAAGAACTGCCCGGAGTCTTTAGCGTCATTGAGCTAGATTTGAACCTGGCATTTTGGGGAATTCGAGAGCTTAGGCGGCGGGTCAAAGTGGTCTAGTGGTCTGTCAAGTTTGAAATGAGGGGGTGGGAGTCGATGGGCGAGGGGTAGAGGGGTAGAGGGGTAGTCTAGGAATCGAAACCATCGACTCATGCACCCCTCTACCCCTCAACTCAACGTTGACAATCTACTAGAACGAGGGATTAAATCATGGGTGTTCGAGGCGTCACGTCTGGTGCTCACGCTACCGTCGTTAACCCGGCAAAGTAGTCTTGCAACTGCTGTCGATGGTCATGAGAGAGCCGACCTTCCGGCAACTGTTCTCGCCAAAATGCTTGCACATCCATCACTTCTAGCGGATCTGTGACCTGCATCGTACCCCGTGCTTCAACCTCCACCACGATGCAGATCGAATGCATGCGCGGATCACGATCGGGCGCAGAATAGACCCCGACCAATCGCCGAATTTTTGCAAGCTCTAGCCCCGTTTCTTCAAATAGTTCTCGTGCGATCGCGGTGGGCAAATCTTCGCCCCAGTCTACAATGCCCCCCGGAAGCCCCCACAACCCATTATCTCGACGGCGAATCAAAACAATTTTTTCATCCGGCAAAATTGCGATCACACTAGTTCCGGTTACAGGATGCCGAAGGACGACACCCAAAACATTTTGAAAGAAATGCCACAACCAACGCATAGATTCACAGAACGAGACCGCAGTAGAAAGCGATGTTTCTAAGCACGAGGTGATCTGTCAAAACGCAGAAACATCTATCAAACTGCACCCCACAGGGGCAGAAAACATCAACACGAGCAGTCACCAACTTAACTCAAACTAAATCTTGCAAGAGTTGCGCGATGTGATTTTCAGGCTTAACTTTTTTGTAGATTTTTTCAATCCTACCATCTGGGCTGATCACAAAAGTATTTCGGCTAATGCCTAGATACTCCTTGCCCATAAATTTCTTTAACCCGTAGCTATCATACGTTTCTGCAACCTTTCCGCCTGCATCAGACAACAGGGGAAACGGCAAATCGAACTTGTTGACAAACTTTTCGTGAGATTTAGCATCATCGGTGCTGACGCCCAACACCACGATATTTTGATCCTGAAAGGCAGAATAAGCATCACGAAACGCGATCGCTTCTTTGGTGCATCCGGGAGTATTGTCTCGCGGGTAAAAATATAGAACAACTCGATTGCCGTGAAAGTCAGCGAGGGTGACAGGCTCACCTTGAGTGTCGGGTAGCGTAAACGGGGGGGCAAGGTCGCCAATGTGCAAGGGCATAGGGAGAACGTCGTAAAAATTAGAAAGAGGCTAAACGGTGTTGGGCAGATTCTAAAGCACGGCGGATTTGATCGAAGCCGGTGCCGCCAAAGCTGTTGCGGGCAGAGACGACTTGTTCGGGCGCGATCGCGGCATAAATATCGTCTTCAAACGCGGGATGGAGCGCCTTCCACTCGTCAATCGTCAGATCGTTGAGCAGCTTATTTGCGGCAAGAGAGGTTTTCACAACCTTGCCAACGAGGTTATACGCCTCGCGGAACGGCACACCTTTCGCTGCCAGATAATCAGCCACATCCGTCGCGTTGGAAAAGTCTTCGGAAACCGCTGCTTTGAGGCGCGCTGTCTTAAACTCCAAGCCTTCTCGAAACAGAATAGTCATGGCTTCAAGACACGCTTTTGTCGTTTTCACCGTGTCAAACAAGGCTTCTTTATCTTCCTGCAAATCTTTGTTGTATGCCAACGGCAAGCCTTTCATCAAGACCAGCATCCCTTGCAGGTGCCCAAAGACGCGCCCGGTTTTGCCGCGCACCAGTTCCGGCACATCGGGATTTTTCTTTTGTGGCATGATGCTAGACCCGGTAGCACAGCTATCTTTGAGCGTCACAAAGCCAAATTCTTGAGACGCCCAGAGAATCACCTCTTCCGACAAGCGGCTAAGGTGAACCATGATCAAACTTGAGGCACAGAGAAACTCGATCGCAAAGTCGCGATCGCTCACACCATCCAAGCTATTTTCGTAGACGCTGCCAAACTTCAACAAATGCGCCGTGTAGTGACGGTCGATCGGAAACGTCGTTCCTGCTAGCGCTCCAGAACCGAGCGGCGACATGTTCACCCGTTGATAAATTTCTCCGAGCCGCAGCCAGTCGCGCTGAGCCATCTCAAAATAGGCGAGGAGATGGTGCGCCAAACTGATCGGCTGTGCCCGTTGCAGGTGCGTATAGCCCGGAATCAGCGTGGTGACGTGGTGGGTCGCCAGATCTAACAAGACCGCTTGAAAGTCTCGCACGCCTTGCCGAATCTGTTGAATCTGGTCGCGTAGGTAGAGACGGGTATCGGTTCCGACCTGATCGTTGCGAGATCGCGCTGTGTGCAGCTTTTTGCCAACATCACCGACAAGTTCCGTCAGCCGCCGCTCGACCGCGAAATGCACATCCTCAGCGTCAATCCCCGGCGTAAACCGACCCGCCCGATATTCCTGCCGAATCTGTTCTAGCCCTTGCACCAGTTGCTCGCCTTCGTCAGCAGTAATGATTCCTGTTTGGGCGAGCATTTTCGCGTGGGCTTGCGAGCCGGTGAGGTCGTAGTCGATTAATTCAATATCAAACCCAATGCTGGCGTTAAACTGCGCGATCGCAGGATGCAATGCCATTTCAAAACGCTGACTCCAGGTTTTGGATGAAGGATCGGGGTTGGGTGGTTGTTCAGAAGAGGGCGGTTGACTCAAGAGAATCTACTCCGGGGAGGGATAAATCACAACTCCTTAGCCTACAGCAAACTAGAAATCTAAAATGGCGCACTGCAAACTATACACACTAAATACCAAACGCAAAATGAGTCTCGCGAAACCACCATCGGGTTTTAGTACCGAGTTTCGGCACTACCGTTTTGGTACTGCTTCATCTTGGGATGAATCCTCCAAGCTGCCTGAGCCATTCTCAGACTGTCAATGCTCTTAGCCGTAAGACGTGAGCGCCCGTGCCAGGTAGCCAACAATCAAGCCTGCCAAAAGTGCCCAAACCTGACCCGTCTTGACAAAATGTCCCCATGCCTTCCCCACTTCTCCGGGCAGGTCAGTTTCTTTAAACTGCTGAGCCAACACTAGCCAATCATCTGACAGGTGCCCATGAATTGCTTGCAGCGCGTCGCTTGCGTGGGTCGCATTTGCTGCCAAAGTCGGCAAATCTAGCAGTGGCAAATCCATCAAAAGGTGAGTCATCGTCATCTCCGCTAACACAGGAATATCAATTGCTTTAATCTCCGCCAGCATCTTGTAACACAAAAACCGACGTGCGGATAATTCTAATCAATCAGTATTCAAGGTTCCTGACGAAGCGCGATCGCACTTCCAGATCGCACTTACAGACAGATCGCACTTACAGAAGAGACATGACAGAATTGGCAACGATCGCAGCTTGGGTGCGATCGCGCAAATTGAGGCGACCTAAAATACTCGCCACATGATTTTTCACAGTTCCTTCAGAAATATCCAGGGTTTGAGCAATTTCTCGATTGCTAGACCCTCCCGCGATCAGCTTGAGCACCTGCCGTTCACGCGCTGTGAGCTTCAAAAATCCGATCGGCAAATCTGTCTCTGCTGCCCGTCGATGCGCCAAATTAAACGGCAGAACATTGCTCGCTGACTGCCCCGACAGGCTATCTGCAAAATGTTTTGGCGATGGGCTTGCCACCTCAACCGGAGTCATGGCTTTTTGCAAAATCCCAGGACTGAGTTGAGTAAAGCCTCGATAGGCTGTTCTCACCGCATTTGCAAGCTCATCGGGAGACATATCTTTGAGGAGATAGCCCCGCGCCCCCACCTGTAGCGCCTGTTTGATCGAGTCTACATCATCCGATGCCGTCAGCACGAGCACCCGAATATGCGGAAATCGTTCGCAGATGGTTTGCGTGGCGGTAATCCCATCCATTTTGGGCATGGTCAAGTCCATCAGCACCACATCGGGTTGCAACGCTTCTACCTTTGCGATCGCATCACAACCATTGTTCACATCGGCAACCACCTCCAAATCAGGTTCCTGCTCTAGCAATGCTTTAAGTCCTTCTCGAATGAGATGTTGATCATCCGCTAGCAGTACGCGAATCATGAGTTAAATACCTCCGAAAGTGGGGTCGGTAGACGAGGGTTGAACGAGCAGAGCCGATAGCGTATGAGTCAGAATTAACCTGAGGTGAACCAATCTGAGGCAAACGTCTAGATCAACAGTAGGCAGGTATGGAGCTTTATTTAGAGCCGTTAGTTTGTTTATAGAGTAAAGCCCATCGCCTCCATTTTTGTAAACTATTGTTTAACTATTTTGGGAGATTAATCAAGTCCCTAAAGCCAGAATTTCTTGTTCAATCCAAGAAGAACGTCAGTATGCTTGAAGGTTGAACTCGATCGGTCAAACTCTTATGCGAGTGTCTCAAAAAGCAGCACAGCTAAACTGGTGGTTCTGGGGTGGACTCATTAGCATTTTTCTAGTTTCTCTCGGTTTGAGATTTTGGGGACTTGGGCGCTTTAACACCCTGGTATTTGATGAAGTTTACTATGCAAACTTTGCGAATAACTATCTCACGCAAAAAAGGTTTTTTGATGGGCATCCACCCTTAAGCAAGTACCTCATTGCGATCGGCATTTGGATCGCTCAGCAGTTTCCGGTTGGAAAAGACACGGTTAACTCGCTGACAGGCTCGCCATTAAGCCCATGGAGCTATCGCTGGCTCAATGCACTGACGGGATCTTTTATTCCTTTGGTAATCGCTGGAATCGCCTACCAGCTTAGTTTTCGGCGCAGGTTTACGTTAATTGCAGGGCTGTTTGCCGCGCTTGACGGACTCTTTCTAGTCGAGTCTCGGTATGCCTTGAACAATGTCTACCTCGTCATCTTCGGATTGTTGGGGCAGCTACTTTTTCTGTTAGCACTCCGCGCCAAATCACGTAAAAACTTACTGCTTTGGTTGAGCGGATCGGGAATCTTTTTTGCCGCTTCAGCCTCCATCAAATGGAATGGACTCTGGTTTTTATTCGGTGTATTTTTACTGTGGATACTCGCATGGATTTTGCGGTTTTTAGGTTCTATTCAATACCAAAACATACCCGTACAAAGACAAGCAAAACTAGGGCAACACCCGCCGCTCAATCAATCCCAAGAAGTATCAAATTCAACCGCTCCCTTGTATCGTCTAACGCAGATTAATCCACTCTATTTGTTGCTTTGTTTTGGTGTGATTCCGGCGATCGTTTACCGCCTAATTTGGATTCCGCACATCCACCTGAATCCAGAATTTAGTTTCACCGAAGTGCAACAACAAATCTTCTCATACCATCGGCGAGTCGGGAGCGGCTCTAACATTCATCCCTATTGTTCGACTTGGTATAGCTGGATTTTAATGCTGCGCCCAGTGGCATATTTCTACCAAGTGACCAAAGTTGGCGATCCACTGCCGACCACGGGTTCTACCTTGACTCTAGCCCCCGGACGGGTGGTTTACGATGTCCATGCCATGGGCAATCCGGTGTTGTGGTGGCTTTCGTCAGGCGCGATCGCGCTTCTGGTTTGGGTGCTAATCGAGAACTGGAAGGCACTACCCAGTTTGGCAACAGCTTATGCACCGAGAACCCGTCTTCTTCCAGCCAAGGAACTGTGGATCGGAGTTTTCTTGTTTGTCAACTACATGGCAAATTTGCTACCGTGGATGCCCGTATCTCGCTGTGTATTTTTGTACCACTATATGGGGGCATCAGTCTTTGCCACAATGGCGTTGGCGTGGTTTGTCGATCGCTGGTTAAGCATTTATCACCTTAGATTTGCCGCGATGTGGATCGTCGTGCTGGTCGTGGCGGCATTTATCTTTTGGATGCCGGTTTACTTAGGATTGCCGTTATCGGAACAGGGGTATCAGATGCGAATGTGGTTGCGATCGTGGATTTAAAGCCATCAGGAATGGCAACCAACAGATAACCTACCTGGGCATAGACAGCACTTCATCAACCTGGGTCTGCTGACCTGACAGCGTACCGATCTCTTGCCGCACAGAGCGCCATCTATGCCGGAGAAAATCACCATACTGCTTGCGCGGGAACTGCTGATGCTTTCTTGCCTGAATTTGGTTCAGTTCTGCCAGCGTCAGTTGAGTCTGTCTAAACGGCGACCGAGGTGATTTTGGTTGAGCGCGATCGCCCAGCCCTAGCACTGCCAGGGTGTGTTGCCAAAGCAGCACGAGCAGACTACTCAGCATCATGCTGTAAAACCTCGGACGCAACAAAGGCAAATAGTCTAGCCGAGCCGCCTGGAAAAGATAAGCGATTGTCTTCGAGCGATCGCCCTGTTGCTCACACCGCAGCGCCGAATACCAATTAAAGTTGCTTCTTGTCCACCGAAACACTTTGGTCGGAATCTCTGGGTATTGCTGTTGGATCTGCGATAGAACCAGTTCGCACGATCGCATCATTTTTTCACAGTCAAACGACATGCTGCCAATCACCTGGCGGTAGCCGATGAGAATCTCTGGCACAACGCGAAACTGATACTGTTCGGCGATGCGAAGATACAAGTCCCAATCTTCACAACCCTGGGCATTTTGCTCTTTAAGTTCAGCGTTATATCCGCCAATCCGCTCGAAACAACTACGGCGGATCAGACAGGAACTGGCGTTGCCTAATAGATTTCCATGCAAAAGCGGAATGTAGGTTTCTCCTTCAACACAGTTAATTTGGCAGGTGGGGGTGAGGGCATCGTCTTCCGTGATGTAGATAGACCAGGCATAGACTAACCCGACCGATTCATCCGAGCGCAACATTACCTGAAGCTGCTTTTCTAAATTTTCTGGATACCAAATATCATCGGCATCCAGCGGTGCGATAAATTCTCCTCTAGACGCCTGAATAGCTAGGTTTCTAGCAGTAGCCACGCCCGCATTTGCTTGATGCAATAAAATAATTCGTGGATCGGTTTTAGCAAGGGCTTGAACGATTTCAACGGTGCGATCGGTGGAACCATCATCCACAACTATAATTTCAAGGCATGGGTAGGTTTGGGTTAAAACAGACTGTAAGGTTGTTGCAATAAAGCTTTCAGCGTTATAGGCAGGAATGATAACTGAGATAAGCGGGCGCGAAAAATCCAGTTGATCGGTATTCATTTCGGTCAACGCGTATGTATTCATCAACATACTAAAATATTCAGTGATTTGCGACTTAATCTTTTGTAACGAGATCAGCAGATTGCCCTTCAAATCAGGGGTAGGGTTCAGACGCTTGCTTTAAGGTGCTTTAAGGTGCGATCGCACCTTATGAAGAGAATTTCCTTAAAAATAAAGCACGATACACCGGATTGCTTAACGACAAAACCCCCACCTCCCGCTCAGTTGGAACTTCAAACGGATTTTTTAGCAGCCAATCTGCGGCTTGACGCACAAAGGCAGGATGTTCAGAAAACCGATCGACCATTTCTTGTGCCACATCTAGCACATCAGACTGCACGAATACTGTGCCCCCCGGAATCAAATATTTCGAGAGTTCATCCACAATTTCGGGCTGCACCACGCGGCGTTTCTGATGCTTGCGCTTAAACCACGGATCAGGAAACTGAATGCTGACTCGGCTTAGGGTTCCAGCCTCCAGCGATGCTAAGAGCGGACGAATAGACGTATTAATATTGCAGAATAAATAATGCAAATTCTTTAATTCTAGTTCGTCCCGATGGGCAGTTCCGGCGGAGTTGCGCTTTGCGCTAAGCGCTTGATGCACTAACGGCTCTCGAATTTCTAATCCTAAGAAATTCCAGCTTGGCTCGCGCTGCGCCATCTCTAGGACAAATTTTCCTCTCGCACACCCAACATCGAGGTGTAGCGGCTGGGCTGCATCTTTATACACCGTCTTCCAGTCTGGCATCTCCACTGGATCTTGGTATTTGCGACTGAGGGGATTAACATGCTCACGCACACGAACAAGCGCCATAAATAATTTCCAACACAAAATTCAAATTCTATCTTTCTGGTTCATCTTTGGTGCGGCAAATGCCAAACACAGAGGTATACCCATGCAAAAACGTGCTGCTGCCTACCGGTCCGATTTCGCCGTTGCAGAAAAACCCCGTCACTGGAACATCACCGACATACTCACTAAAGAGTTGCGAATCAAAATTGGGTTCTCCATAAAGAGCTTCCCCTCGCCCCAAGCAGGCAAACATCAGCGCGCCCGATGGCTGCGATCGCGGCTCCCCATCGAACGACGATGCCAATCGCGACTGCCGATAGCGCTTTAACAGCATTTCTAAATCGTCTGCTGAAGTTTCAGAATCGCGCAGATGAAACTGAATGCGCTGCCCCGGACGAATGCGATCGCCAAGGGCGATCGCGCCGAGGCGAGGGTCAACCCCCATCAGGGTGCGAATTAGAAAATCTCCTTGATCCAAGGTCTGCTTAAATTCATTCTGAGCAATGCCAATAAAAATGCGATTTTCTTGCGCGGCTAACTCGCGATCGCCTTCGTCTAAACCTTGTACCAAATTCTGCAACAGTTCGAGCGGGGTTCGGCTCCCAGGGCACGTCGCCGTCACATCTCCTGACCCATCATCTTGTTTCAGCCCCAGAATAATATTGCGTTCTCCCTCCGTCACCCAGTAGGGCTGACCAATCGGACGACAGCCCTGAGCCACGATCGTATCGATCGCAATATTGCCGCTCAGCGCCACCCCTACCGTTCCTTCCCGGTAAAACCGCTGATTGCAAAACAACCCCGACGAGCCACCCAGCATTCCAGAACTCGCCAAACCCCCAATTTTTGCAGCCTGAGGATAGGCATAATCCAAGCCCTGAAGCAGATCATTGATTTTGGCAGAAAATGGGTCGGCAAACAAAATAATCTGGGGCTGCTCTGCGATCGCAACGCCAATCAGATCTGCCCATGTGTGTGGCGGGCTGTCCAAATCGGGGAGTTCATCGCCAATAATATGAAAGGGCTTGACCTGCACCCCAGGCAAGTGTGCCAACGTCAACCCCAACGCCGGTTCGCCCTCAACTTCTAGCACCTTGTCTCGCAAAGTCACGCCGATCACGCCGCCGCCACTACACCCCACCAACGGCACATCCGGCAACTTGTCTTGCAGCAACGGCAGCAGCCGCGAAAACTCGCTGGCAAACGCTGAAGAAATAAATACAAATCCCACATCAGCCCGGGCTTGTAGCATCGCTTGGGCTTGCATCACCACCTCCTCGACGGCTGCCTCTAGAAAAGGACGAGTGGATAAGGCGCTTGCCCATTTCATAGAGTCGGAGATTGGGTCTGACATGGCAGTTTTCCGCTAACGGTGGACGAGGATGCCGTAAGGCAGATGCTCTCATCATTATCTAGTGTACTAAAGCGCGATCGCTGTGCATCAAAACCGAATACTGCTATGGTCAGAGATCTGCGTTGGCAAGTCAGTTGACCATGAAGGACAGAGAATAAACAGGTTAATATAGAGTAACGATCGCGATTAAGATCTTAATCAAGCGAAACGGTTGTTTGGCTCACGGCTCCTCGAATCTTAAATGTTTTGGTTGGGTTTAGGAAAAGTGTTGTCAATCTCGCGTATCACAGAAATAGTGATTTGGGTGAGCAACCAATTGGGTTACAGAAACCTACTCTCTCGAATTCTTTGAGGATTCAAGTTAGCTTCCCTTCAACAAAGGATGAGTATCTATGACGATCAACGATATCGAAAAGAAAATTGAAGAAGAGCGTGATAATGCGCGGTCTGTGTGCGACATTAGCGGCACAACTTCTGGTGAGTGTGCTGCCGCTTGGGATGCGGTAGAAGAACTTCAAGCCGAAGCTTCTCACAAGCGCCAAGTCAAGCCCAAAAACTCTTTGGAACAGTACTGTGATGACAACCCTGATGCGGCTGAGTGCCGGATCTATGATGACTAGGGCTTGAGTGCCCAAAACAACCCATAGAATTTTACGTTTCGTAGAATTTTAGGCAAGCAGCGATCGTGGGAGACTGATAAGGCTAATTGCGCTCCTAATGATTCGTTGCTTGTTTTTTATGGGCTAATTTAAACATCGTTGCCGAGCCAACCCTCGACGGTTCCAACAGACGGTTTTAACAGACGATTCCAAAAAATGATGCAAAAACTTGACCAACTTAAAGCCTTGTTTGCCGAGATGAAAAATGCGCTGATTGCGTATTCTGGCGGCATTGACAGTGCGTTGGTTGCCAAGATTGCCTACGACGTGTTGGGCGACGGTGCGATCGCGCTGACTGCCGAATCTCCCTCTCTACTCCCCGAAGACCTCGAAGATGCGATCGCGCAAGCGGCAGCCATCGGCATTGCTCATCAGATTGTTCAAACTCACGAATTAGACAATCCAAACTATGCCGCAAATCCCGTGAATCGCTGCTATTTTTGCAAAAGCGAACTGCACGATACTCTAAAGCCGTTGGCACTTCAGTGGGGGTATCCTTACGTCGTTGATGGTGTCAATGCCGATGATCTACACGATTATCGACCGGGAATTCAGGCAGCAAAGGAACGAGGGGCGCGATCGCCCTTAGCGGAAGTCGGCGTTACCAAAGCCGAGGTGCGAGAAATCGCCAAATACCTAGGATTGCCCTACTGGGATAAGCCCGCTCAACCGTGTCTTAGCTCCCGGTTTCCGTACGGGGAAGAGATTACGATCGCGAAACTTCAGCGCGTCGGTCGAGCCGAGGTGTATTTGAGACGGTTGGGTTGGAAAAATATTCGAGTGCGATCGCAAGGAGACACCGCTCGTATCGAAGTGCTGCCCGATCAGGTCAAAGAATTCGTCTTGCAAACGGATTTGCCAACCCTGATCGAAGCCTTCAAATCCTATGGTTTTCTGTACACAACGCTAGATTTAGAAGGCTACCAGAGCGGCAAATTAAACCAAGTCCTTCAATTTAACGTGAGTTCGACGAACGGAAGGTAGCGCAAAAAGAAAGCTGAGACTACGTTTGAAAGAGTTGTAAAATTCCTTCGA